>DAIQBH010000122.1:0-16799 GCA_036781285.1 Thermodesulfobacteriota bacterium
TCGGCGCCGCGCGTGCGGTGCAAGAGCAGGATCGCGGCGCGGCCAACGCCGCAGTCCAGTTGCTCCCTTCCGTCCGGAGCGCGATGGACGCGCTCGACGCCGCGCTGTTGCGCGCCATCGTCAGCGCGCGCGCGGCCACGTTGCCACCGACCGGCCGGCCCGCGCTCGCGGCGGCGCTCCGCCGCGACGCCGACCTCCCGGGCTTCGACGAAGCGCACGCGGGTGCGATCGCGGCCGGCATCGCCGACGTGCTGAGGCCGGCGCCCTGATCGGCGACGGGCTCGACTTCCATCTCGACGAGCGGTTCGAGCGCTGCCCTGACGCGGTCCGCGTACCGGTCTGCGCAGCTCAGGGCAGTACGAAGACCACCGTCGGAGCGGCGTCCGTCAGCGTCTCGAGCTCGGGGGCGAGCTCGGCGGGCGGGTCGTCGAAGCAGAGGAGCGCGGCGTCGCGCGGCGACTGCACGCTCGTCGGCAGTGGGAAGACCGTGACCGAGTCCCCGGGGTCGAGCGGTACGAGCGCGGCCGTAGTCCACGGGTCCTCGCTCTCGGCGGCGCGCGCCGCCGTCGCGCATGCGTCGCCGTCGTCGAAGCCATCGACCAGCAAGCGCACCGAGCTCTGATCTCCCGGCGAGGTCGTCGGCCGCGGCGAGGGAGTCCGTACGCCCGTCGGTTGGGCGCCATCGGTCTGGATCGGCGTGGGGGTCGGCCCACCCGTTCCGCCCGTAGGCGTATCGCCCGGCTCCGGTGTCGGGCTCAGCGCCGCCGACGCCGTTGGAGCCGCCGCCGTCCGCACCGGCGTCGGCACCGCCGTTCCGACGACGCTCACGCTCTCGCCGCCCGGCGCGACGGCGTTCGGCGAATCGGTCGCGCAATACGGAGTCCCGTCGAGCTCCTCGCACGTGCCGCCGGCGCGGACGTCGTCGATCACGTCGACCTCGGACGTGACGAGCCCCGTCGAGCCGCTGCCACCGCCGCCGCAGCCCGCGAGCAGCACGGCCAACCACGCCACGCCGATCGCGCGGCGTCCCCGCTTCGTCGCTTCGGTCATTCGCATCCTCATGCCACCGTCGCGGTGGTCAGTACGTTCATGAACGCGGTGTCGCGAGACGGCGTCGCCGCGTAACGCTCGGTGAGCGCGCGAAGCGCGTCGTCGAGCGCCGCCCGGAACTCGTCGAGCCTGGCGCGGTCGACGTTGAGATAGTGGTTGCGGAGATAGGTGCCGGTGTCCGCGTCCGGGAGCGCGATCCGGTCGATCAACCCTTTCGCGAAGAGCCCGGCGAACTGCCGCGCCACCGCACGCCGCTCCTCGACGCCTTCCGCCTGGAGGTGGCGCCCGCGGCGGCGGACCTTGCCGCCCCGCATCTCGACGAGGTCGTGGCGCTTCAGGGTCTCCTCGACGCGCCGATCGAGCGCGCTCTCCTCCCCCGCCGTGCGGCGCCGCCGTTTACCGTCCCGCCGGAACTCCTTCCGCCATCGCTCGCTCGCGATCCAGCTGCCGTCATCGGGAAGGGCCGCGACCGCCCGGCTGATGCGCACCGCGAGGGCGCCGTCGTCGACGTCGACCGCCGGCGTCGCCGAGAACGCGCGGTCGATCTCGCGCGTGACGGCGTAGACGATGCGGTCGCGCCAGAGCGCGGCGAGGAGCGTCTGGGGATCCTCGCGTCGAAAGGCGGCGAGGTGTCGGACGAGATCCTCGCTCGGGAACCGCTCCCCCTTCTCGATGTAGCTCAGCATCACGGGCTCGATCCGACCGTCGAGCGCCTCCGTCGCGAAACGCCGGAGCGACCATCGCCGGCCCTGCATCACGCGCGTCTCGTAGAAGAGCTCCCCGATCGTGCGCGTCTTCTCCCCCTCGGCCATCCCGCGTCCTTATCCGAGGACCCGAGCGGCGTCCCACACGGAACGGTATTGACGTTCACACATTTTGTGAATTATACGCACTGAAGATGTGACTGCAACCGTCGCCCGACCGCCAACGCGAGCGACGGCCAAAAAGGAGCAACCCATGACGAAGCTCTCGACCAGATCGCTGGTCCGGGTGGGAATAACGACGTTGGCGCTCACCCTGGCCGCGTGCGGCGGCGGTGGCGGGTCCGACGGCACGGATGCCCCGGCCCCCGCCACCGCCGCGTTGTCGCAGGCCGCGAGCTGCGACGACCTACTCGAATCGATCCGCGCCGACGCGCGGGAGAAAATCCGCGTGCAGGCGAACGAGCTGCGAGAGCGCGGCTGGTCGTACATGGGCGGCGGGGTCCCGTCGCCGCAAGCCACGGCGACACCCGGCGCGCAGCCGACACCCGCGGCGGGCTCGGGGCCGCCACGCGACGCGACCGACACGAACACGCAGGTGCCCGGCGTCGACGAGGCCGACGTCGTCGAGATCGACGACGGACGTCTGTATCTGCTGCGCCACGGCGAGCTCCTCGTGCTGCCCACGACGCCGCCGGAGTCGATGACCGTGAGCGAGCGGATCACCATCGAAGGCGGCGCGCTCGGCATGTTCGTCGCCGACGGACGCGCCCTCGTCGTGTCGTCGGTCGTCGATCCCGGAGACCTCGGCGGGGACCGCCGCTGTGACGCGATCAGCCTGCCCTTTCCGGGCGACTTCACGTCCCCCTGCGGCGCGATCTTCACCAAGATGACGCTCCTCGACCTCACCGCGATGCCCGCGCGTATCGTCCGCGAGGTCTACGTCGAGGGCGGCTACGTCGGCGCGCGCCGGCACGGCACCCGCGCCCGACTGATCGTCCAACGCTCGTGGGGGGCACCGCCGGGTGTCGGGGATCCCTGGGAGGCACTCTGGTTTCCCGCACCGGCGGACACGGAGGACGAGTTCGTACGCCGCGTCACCGCATGGGAGCGCGCCGCGATCGCCGCGATCGACGCGAGCGCGAAGGACCAATGGCTGCCGACCGTGCGCGAGCGCGTCGCAGGCACGCTCGTCGAGCGCCCTCTCGACTGCACCGACACCTGGGTCGCCCCGCCCGCGCACGCGCAACACGGCACGACGCTCATCGTCGGCCTGGATCTCGGCGCCGACGATGCGCCGCTCGACGACACGACCCTCGTCGGCCTCGGCACGCAGCTCTACGCCAACGAGGACACGCTCGTGCTGGCGTATCCCGACTGGCAAGCGGCACCACTCGGGGAGAGCACCACGCGAACCGCGCTGCACGTCTTTGCGCTCGCCGCGGACGGCGACGCCGCGTATCGCGGCTCCGGGTTCGTGCCGGGCGACGTGCTCTCGCAGTTTTCGATGGACGTACACGAGGACGTCATCCGCGTCGCGACTCGCTACAACCGCGCACTCGACTTTCTCTCGGTGACGCGCGTGCACACCGCGCGGATCGAGCAGGGTGCCCTGACGATCCTCGGCGCCACCGGCGACATCGCCCCCGGCGAGCAGCTTCAGAGCGCCCGCTTCCTCGGCAACCGCGCCTATCTCGTCACGTTCCTCCAGATCGACCCGCTCTTCGTGATCGACCTTGCCGACCCGACCGCCCCGACCATTCTCGGCGAGGTCGAGATTCCGGGCTTCAGCCAGTACCTGCACCCGCTGGATGCGAATCACCTGCTGACGATCGGACAGAGTGCGGATCGCGGGCCCGCGCTCAAGATCTTCGACGTCTCCGACGCGAGCGCGCCGCGCCTGCTACACGGCTACGATCTCCCGAGCTCGGTGTCCTCCCCGGCACAATGGAATCACCTCGCCTTCACGTACGACGCGCGCCTCCGACTCCTGGCGCTGCCCGTCACGGCCTACGCCTTGCCTCCCCCGCCCGCCGAGCTGCAACTGCTCGACATCGACCCGGCGAACGGCATCACCCTCCACGGCACCGTCCGGCACGGCACGCCGATGCCCGAACCGTGCCCGGCACCCTACGACTCGCACTTTTGTGCCACCACCGAATTCATGGAGCGCGGCGTCTTCGTCGGCGACGTGGTGTACTCGATCAGCGACAGAGAGGTCCGCGCCCAGCGCATCGACGCGCCCGCCACGCCGCTGGCGACCGTCCAGCTCGACTGAGCCGCGCGTCCACGCAGGGGATGCCGGCGCGACCTCGGAGCGCCGGCATCATCCCCCGGACGTCGCTTTCGCCCGCCGGCTGCGCTAAGCACCGGCGGGCGATGGACCAGATCACGCGCCTTTTCGAGAGCAACCGCCGCTGGGTCGATGCGATGACCCGGACCGACCCCGACTTCTTCCGGACGCGCGCGAAGCCCGCGGAGCCGCACTTCCTCTTCATCGGCTGCTCCGACAGCCGGGTCCCGGCCGACTCGCTGACGGGCGCGATGCCGGGCGAGATCTTCGTGCACCGCAACATCGCAAACCAGGTCTTCACCGCCGACCTGAACGTGCTCTCGGTGCTCCAGTACGCGGTGGAATGCCTGAAGGTGTCGAACGTGATCGTCTGCGGTCACTACGGCTGCGCCGGCGTGCAGGCCGCGACGGGCACGGCGCCGCTCGGCCTCGTCGACAACTGGCTCGGCAACATCCGGAACGTGATGCGCCTGCACCGCGCCGAGCTCGACGGGATCGCCGATCCGGGGCTCCGCGTGCGGCGCTTGATCGACCTGAACGTGCTCGAGCAGGTCTACAACCTGTCGCGAACGCCGGTCGTCCAGAAGATCTGGCAGAGCGGTGCCAAGCTCCTCCTGCACGGCATCGTCTACGACATCGAGGACGGCCTCCTCCGCGAGCTCGCCCTCGGCGTCGACTCCCCGGAGCGGGCCGAGGCCGTCGCGCACGCCGTCCAGCGCTAGACCGATCCTCGTGCCGACGTTCGCGACCTGGCAGGAGCTCTACAAAAGCGATCTCCAGGGCGTGGTCGCCGTCACGATCGTTCCGCTCGTCTTCCTGCTGTACTTCATCTGGACCGAGCGGGAGGCGGGCGCGGGCGTCGTGCCGGCGGCGGCGCGCTTCGTCCACGTATGGGCGGGAACCTTCGCGGTACTCACGATCGTCGACCCCCTCGCGACGGGGCCGCTGCTCCGCGCGCTCGGCGTCGCCGATCTCCCGATCGCGACGGCGGTCATGATCGCGTTCGTGCTCCTCGGCGACTTCCGCGTGTACCTCCTCGTCTTCACGCTCATGACCTTCGCCGGCACGCGCCATGACGCGCGCGTCGCCGATCCGGTCTACGCCGCCCGCGACGCGCTTCGCCTCGTGCCGCCGCGCGCGGCGATCGCGGCCGCGTTGGCCACGCTGATCGTCCCGATCGTCGCCGTCACGATCGACGGGATGCTCCGCGGGCGCGACCCGAGCCTGCCCTCGCAAGTGATCTGGCTCGTGTACGAGCTCGCGTTCCTCGTCGCGGCGATCGTGCTCCGGCAGGTGATCCTGCCGGCGCGGGTCCCCGCCGCCGAGCCGCGGCTCCGGAACTACCTGCGCGCCGTGCTCGCGTACGTTGTCGTCTACTACGCGCTCTGGGCGACGGCCGACGTCGTGATCCTGGCGGGCCACGACGTCGGGTGGGCGCTCCGCATGATCCCGAACCAGCTCTACTACGCGCTCTGGGTGCCGTTCGCGTACGGCATGTTCTTCGCGCGCCGGTAGGCGGCTTCGAGAAGATCGACCCAGGCGTCGAGGTATGCATCGGCGCGCGTGGCGCTGGCGCCGCGCGGATCGCCGAGGATCCCGTTCGGCGCGTGATCGCGAAGACTCGGATAGAAGAGCGCCTGCGGATCGGCGACGGGCGCCGTGTGGCCCGGCGCGAACGCGGCGACGCGCACGGACTCCGGGCGCAGCGCGAGAAGAATCGACGTCTCGGCTTCGCCCGCGTGATGGCCCGCAGCGGCAGGCGCGACGCCGAGGCGTTCGGCAACGCGCGCGAGCGCGGCCGCCACCGCGGGGAGATCGGTGAACGCGGCCACGGGCATCGGCGCCGCAGCCGCGCCGAGCTCCGGCACCATCGCGGCGAGCGCGGCGTAGTTGCCGCCGTGGGCGGAGAACACGAACGCGCCGGCGAACCCGGAATGCGCGAGCGAGCGCACGACGTCGGTCACGACCGCGGTGAGCGTCGCCGGACGAAGGTCGAGCGTGCCGGGAAACGCGGCGTGCTCGGCCGAGCAGCCGAGCGCGAGCGCCGGGCACGCGACGGCTTCCGGCAGGCGCGCCGCGAGCCGGGCCGCGAGCGCGTCGCCGATCCACGTGTCGGTCGCGAACGGCAAGTGCGGCCCGTGCTGCTCGGTCGCGCCGAGCGGAATCAAGGCGACCCGCGGCCCGGCGGCGAGCAGCGCCGCGACCTCCGGCCAGGTCGCCGTGGCAAGCCGGCGCGCGGAAACGGACGGCGCATCCGTACGTGTCTCGGCCGCATCGCCCGGCACCGCGGCGCGCGCCTCGTCGGCACTGCCGACCGCGTAGAGCGGTCGATCCTTCCCCTGCCCGGGCCAATGCGCCTGGTCGATGCGGCCGCGCGCGATGCCCGTGAGAACGAGCTCGTTCACGAGCGCCTCGTGCTCGAAGACACACCACGGGAACGGCAACGTCGCCGCCGCGCGCACGAGACGATGGCGGGACGGATCGAGCATCGACTCGAGGCGCGCGAGCAGCTCCGCTTCGCGGGCCGCGTCGGGGCGCGTCAGTGCCACGAACGTCGCCGGCACCGCGAACGCTTGCTGGAACGGCCCGTGCCCGACGTCGAGCAGATCCCAGACGGCCGGCGCCGGCACGAGCAGGCCCTCGAGCAGCTTGGCGCGGAGGTTGTCGACGAGCCCGGCGTACGCGCCGCTCGCGAGGAACGTGGGGACGACGGCGAGGCCGCCGTCCGCCGCGAGCGCACGCAGCGGGTCCGCGGCGTCCGACGCGGCGGCGACCGCCGTCGCGACGCGGTCGGGATCGCCGTGGCCCCAGGCCGGCGAACGTCCGATGCTCGCGGCGAGCGCCGCCGCGTACCGCACGACGGCCGCGAAGCCGGCGACCGGGCCCGTCAGGCGCAGCAGCGTCCCGTACTCCTCGACGCCGGCCGCGAAACGCCGCACCTCGACGCCGACGGAGACGAGGTGCTCGAGCGCAGCGGCGGCGTCGGCGCGCCCGCCCTCGCGCGCGATGCGGGCATCGGTCGCCGTCAGCACGACGACGTGGCGCCACGCGGCGAGATCCGCGAGCGCGACGCGCGCGTTCGGCGCGAGCCCCTGCGAGACGACGACGAGGAGATCGTCGCAGCTGCCCTCCGGCGCCGGGTCGAGAAACGTGCCGAGCGGCCGGAAGCGCGCGTCCTGGCCGACGTGCTCCGAGAGAAGATGCGCCAGGAGCCGCGCGTGCGCGGCCGAGCTGCCGACGCCGGTCGTGACCACGCGGCGGATGCCGCCGAGGCCGATGGCGGGCGGCGGCTCATCGCATCCGAGCGCGTGCCGCACGACGTCCGGCACCGCGCGCGCACGCGCCGCGAGATCGTCGTGCGCCGCGCGCCAGGTCATGCGCCGCCCGCGAGCGCGCGCGTCGTGACCGCGACGCCGGCGGCCGCGAGCGCCGCCCGCCGTCGTTCGTCCGCCGCGTCGCCGTCGACGAGCAGCACGGCGGCCCGGTCCGCGACGTGGTGGCGCGCGAGCGCGAGCGCGGCGCGCTCGTCCGCGTCGTCCACCCGGGGGGCGTGGAGCACCGACGCGCATCGCTCGTCGCCGAGCAGCACGGCAACGCCGGCACCGTGCGCGGCGAACGCCTCGACCGTCGCCCGCCAGCGGTCGCGTTCGACGGCGGGTCCCGGTCCGGGAATCCGCTCGAGCAGCGCCTCGCGCTGCACGCGCACGAGCACCGGGGTCGTCACCGCATCGCCATGGGTCAGGACGACGCGCTCGCGGCCGCACGCGAGGTCGGCGTAAGCGTGCAGGCGGAACCAGCGCGGTGCGGGCGACGCGCCGGGGCGCGATCGGATCGGCAGCCAATAGGCCCCGATGCGAACGAGATCGGGCACGCGAGGCACCGCTTCGGGCGCGACGGCCGCGACGTCGCCGGGAGGCTCGGCTTTCGGACCGTCGGTGGCCGCGAGCCGATGCCCCGCCTCCGCCTTGGCCGTCAGGTAGTGGCGATTGAACTCCGATGGCGGCAACGCCAGCGGCACCGTTCCGGCGAGCGGCACACCGCACGCCGTCAACATCGCCAGCTTCTCGGGATTGTTCGTGAGGAGCGTGAGCGGCGCGTCGATGCGAAGGAGAGCGCGGGCCGCCGCGACCGCCTCGTACGAGCGGAGGTCGGGGGCGAGCCCCAGGCGAGCGTACGCCTCGAAGGTGTCGAGGGTGCCATGGCTCGCCTGCACCATCATGCGATCGCGCACCTTGGCGAAGAACCCGGCGCCGCGGCCCTCCTGATCGAGATAGAAGACGGCGCCCCGGCCGGCCGCCGCGATCGCCGCGAGCGCGGCGTCGAGCTGCTCCGAGCAGTCGCAGTCGCAGCCGCCGTACGTTTCGCTCGTGACGCACGACGAGTGGACGCGCGCGAGGAGCGGCGCCGGCCCGCCGAGCTCGCCGCGCGCAATCACGAGACAGTAGGTCCGGCGTGTCAGGTCCTGACACACGTGTACGCGGAACTCGCCGTGCCGCGTCGCGACGGTGCGCGTCCCGGAGTGCAGCAACGTGCCGGCGATGGCGGGGGCCGTCACTCGCTCCCCGCGTGCGCCGTCGTGCTCGCCGCGCTCGTCGCACGCTTGGGATCGTGCTTGCGATCGCGCATCGCGCCGAAATACGCCAGCACGGCATCGAGATCGGCGTCGCTCAGATGCTCGTGCGCCGGCATGCTGGTGTAGCGGAAGGTCTCGGGCTTCCGGATGAACGCCTTCAGCTGGTCGGCCGCGCGGTACTCGACGATGCTCTGCGGCACGTTGAGCTCCGGACCGATCGTGCCGCCCTCGCCGTTGATCGCGTGGCACGCGCTGCACTCGCTCCGGAAGATCACGTAGCCCTTCCAGGCCGGCGCGTCGGGCGCGAGCCCGGTCGGCGCGGTGTGCGGATAGCGGCTCGCGAAGGACGCGAGCTCGATCGCCGCGAGCTGGTAAGGCCAGGGGTAGCGGTGCGTGTCGTGCTGCGCCGGCTTCTCCCAGACGACGTAGTACGGAGCGGGGTCGACCTGACGCCGGTCGATCGGCGCGAACCCGGGATCGTCGCCGCGCATGCGATCGGCATCCGCAAACGCGAGCCAGCCGCCCGCTTCGCGCGCCCGCGCGACGCTCGCCGGCTTCACGTAGCCGTCGCGGGCGCGAAAGAACACGTCGGTATCGGCCGGCGTACGGTCGAGCGCGCCGAACCCGAGCGTCAGCACCTCCGCAAGGGGACAGGCCCGATAGCGCACCGCGCGCCCGTAGTACGGATCGTCGATCGTGACCGTCGCGGCCTTGCAGGCGCGTTCGAGCGCGGGCCGGTCCAGAGTCTTCACGATCGCGCCGTCACGGACGAACGCGAGCGTCGTGTCCCCGGGCTCACCCGCCCATGCCACCCCCGCGACGACCGCGACCAGTGCCCACACGACGCCCCACACGCGCATGGGTCCATTCACCTCGCGAGCGGCCCCTGGTCAAGCCGCGCAGCCATCACCAGCAATGCACGGCGCCGTCACCGAGCGGTCACGGGCGGCGTGGTCTCATGCGGCAAACACGAGGAGGAACGAACGATGAATCCGAGGTCGGATCGAGCGAACTGGAGCGGGGAAGCCCGCCTGGCACTGGCACTGATCGAAGATGCCGTCCTCACCATCCGCGCGACGGACGGCGTGCGAACGGCACGGGCGCACCGCCTGGCCGCGGAAGCCTGGGCATGGCTGGCGTCACGGGACGCGAGCCATCCCTTCGCGTTCGAGAACGTGTGCGACTACCTCGGGCTCGACCCGGGGTGGATCCGGCGCGGGCTCACCCGCTATGCCGCACGCCGGACGGCGGGAGCGGTGAGCGGCGGCGATTCGGCGAGGCCGAGAACGCCCGCGACGAACGACCGGCAACGCATCGCGAGCTGACGCCGCGTCTGATCGGCCGCCCAGATCGGCGGCCCGAAGGTGAGCTCGACGACGAGCCGCGGCCGGGCGAGCACCTGCCCGAGCGACTCGACGAACGTCATGTCGTCGATGAACGCCGCCGCGGCGGCGGGCGAGCCGTCGACCTCGCGAATGCGAATCGCGACCGGTTGGACCGGGACCGCGGCATCGATCGCGGCCTGGAAGAGCGCCGGGTGGAACTTGCCGAGGCGGGTACCGTCGGTCGTCGTCGCCTCGGGGAAGACGGCGACGCGCTCGCCCGCGACGAAGAGCTTGGCGAGCGCGTTCTTCACGCGCATGGCGTCCCGGAAACTCCCGCGGCGGATGAAGAGCGTGCCGAGCCGCGCCGCGAGAGCGCCGACGACGGGCCAGTCCCGCACCTCCGCCTTCGCGATGAAGCGCGTCCCCGCGACGGCTCCGAGGGCCTGCACGTCGAGCCACGAGACGTGATTGGCGACGAGCAACACGGGACCCGCGAGGAGCGGGCGCGCTCCGCGAACGGCGACCTCGACGGCCACCGCGTCGAGTAGCTCGGCACCGCCGCGCTCGACCACGTGGCGTGCCGGCCTTCGATCCGTCGCGGCCGCGAGGCACGTGCGGCCGAGAGCGCGCGCCAGGGCGATCGCGCGCCGGACGCGCAGCGATCGGGGCGTTTCGTTCACGCCGCCCATGGCGTCCTCCTCACGACGCGCGTCGTGGAGTCGTCCCGCAGGAGCCGTTCCCGGAAGCGCGGCGCCATCGCCGCCATCGACAGCAGCATCAACACGTCGGCCGTACGAAAGGCTTCGTCGAAGGCGGGCGCGCCGGCGACGGTGGCGCCGAACCGCAGGTACGCCTTGATGAGCGGGGGGACCGTCCGCTCCGGGACCGAGGACGGACCGATGCGGAACGGCGTATGCGGCGTCACCCGCCATTGCTCCGGCGCCGAGTGCTCGCGCAGGAGCCGGCCGCAGAGGCTCGCGGCCGCTTCGACGCCGTCGTCGAGGTCGATGCTCGCGCACCCCATCACCCAGTCGTAGCGGTGGGCGACCACCCAGCGGGTGAGGCCTCCGAGCAGCTGCGAGATGACGGCCCCGCTGCGATGGTCGGGGTCGACGCACGCGCGGCCCACCTCGACGAGGCGGCCCGGCAAACGGCGGAGACGGGAGCAATCGAACTCGGTCTCCGAGTAGAAGCCGCCGGCGGCGCGCGCGCCTTCGGCGGTCAGGATGCGGTAGGTGCCGACGACGGCGCCGGTCGCCGTCTCGCGCACCACCAGGTGCCGGCAATGGCGATCGAAATGGTCCTCGTCGATCGCCTCGGGGTGGAGCCGATCGTTCGGCTCCTCGGCGGCGTTGGCCGCGTGGAAGACACGGTAGCGCAGTCGTTGTGCCGCCCGGACGGTGTTGGCGTCCGAAGCGATCGCGGCACAGTAGCGTGGCGACTTCGCCTCCGCGTCCGTCGTTACGTTCCGACGGTGTGTCATCACTTTCCTCCTTCTTTCGTTCGCTGACGCTTCTACGGCAGCGATCGTTACGGAGGCGTGACGGCTACGTGGCGTGTTGGTGAGGCGTCGCTCACATCGCGCAGCGACCGGTGCCGTGGAGCGGGAGGGTCGCTTCGGCGGCTCGTGAGCGGGACACGAGGCCCTGCGAAAGGTGCCCTTGAGCGGTTGCGGGTCCCGCGCGCCCGAGCCGACGAGGCGACCCTCCCGCTCCACGGTTGCGGGATCGACGCGCGGGCGCTTCAGGACGTGCGGTCAGCCCCTCGTAGCCAATGGAATGCCTCGATGGCGCCCCCGAGGAGGCCGGGCGCGAGGATGGTCGTTGCGAAGACGAGGATCGAGAGGGCCAGGGCGTCGTGAGCGGGCACGCCGAAGGTCTGCATCACGTAGACGAGCGTGCCTTCGCGGACGCCGATGCCGCCGATCGAGATGGGTAAGATCGTGACGAGGACGGTGACGCTGCGGATCCACGCCATCGAGAGCGCCGGCACGGGGAGATCCAGACCCCAGCCGAGCAGCACGAAGACGAAGGCGCCGGGGAGCTGAGCGAGGATCGAGATGGCGAGGATGCGGGCGAGCGCGGACGGCGCGATGCGCGCGACCGAGCCGAGCGCGTGGCTGAACCGATGGAGCGCCGCGGACCACCACGCGCCGGCGGCGCCGGCGGTGAGCTCGCGGACGAAGCGGCGCACCTCGTGGGGGACGGCGCGCGGCGCCAGCAGCGAGGCGACCGCGGCCGATCCGATCAGCAACGCGAGAAGACTGCCGCGCGGCTTCGCGTGCGGGTCGGCGAGCCAAAAGGCGAGGCCGACGAGGCCGAGGGACGCGGTCGCGGCGAGGCGGTCGCAAACCATCGCGGTGAGGGCGGCGGTGAACCGGCCGCGGGTGTGCTCCGACAGGCGTTGCAACCGAAGCGCCGCGACGCCGACGCCCCCGACCGGGAGGAACAGATTGTAGAAGAACGCGGCCAGGTTGATCGCCAGCGTTTGGGTGGCCCGCGCCCGCACGCCCTGCGCGGCGAGGAGGACGCGGAGCCGGAACGCGATGACGACGTTGCCGACGAACGAGGTCAACGTGGCGAGCACGATCGCGAGCGGCGATGCGCGCGCGATCGCGGCGCCGACCTCGGCGAGGTCGACGCGCCCGAGAAGCCAGACGAGGACGAGCGCCGCGACGGCGATTCGAACGAGCAGCCGCAGCATGAGCGGATACGCCGGCGGATCAGGAGCGCCGGCCGGCGACCCCGCCGAGCACGCGATCGCGAAGGATACGCGGCAACGCGGCGCCCATGCGCGCGGCGGTCGCGAGCTGCCACGGAAAGTCGATGGTCGCCGGCATGCCCGGCAACGCCGCGACGATCCGCTCCGCGGCCGCCGGCGGATCCATCACGAACGGCAGCGCGCCCTTGCTCTTCGCCGTCATCGCCGTCCGCACGAACCCGGGATGCACCGCGGTCGCGCCGACGCCGGTGCCGAGGAGCTCGAGCCGGAGGCATTCGATCAGCATCGAGAGGCCCGCCTTCGGCGCGCAGTACCCGCCGCGTCCGGGGATCGGCGTAAAGCTCGCGATCGAGCTGATGCCGACGACGTGGCCCTTCCCGCGCTCGACCATCTGCGGCAGCACCGCCGTCATCGTCGCGGCCGCGCCGCAGAAGTTCACGTGGCAGGTGCCGGCCATCGCCTCCCAGGAGTAGGTCGGAAGGCCCTTGTGTTTCATGCCGACCCCCGCGTTCGCGATCACGAGGTCGAAGCCGCCGAGCTCGGCGTCGAGCGCGCGGATGCGGGCGACGGTCGCCGTCGTGTCGCCGACGTCCATCGGCTCGACCCGCGCCTCGCCGCCGTCGGCCTCGATGCCGGTCGCGACCGCGTGCAGGCGGTCGGCGCGGCGCGCCGCGAGGACGACGAGCGTGCCGTTGGCGGCGAGCCGCTCCGCGAGCGCCTGCCCGATGCCGCTCGAGGCGCCCGTGACGAGCGCCGTCCGATACGTCGCGGCTGGAGCGCTCATCGCGATCGCCTCAGCGCCCGGGCGCCATCTGCTGGAGGAAGTTCTCGGTGAGCTCGGGCGGCACGTTGGTCGGCAGGTTCAGGAGCGCGGAGTCGACGCCGTGCCCGCGCCACTCGGCGAGCTTCTCCTTGCAGTGGTCGACGGGCCCGCAGATCGCGATCGCGTCGATGAGCGCGTCGCTCACCGCCGCCGACGCCTCCTTCCGCTGCCCGCTGTTGTAGAGCTCGCGCACGAGGTTCGCGTTTTCCTCGAACCCGTAGCGGCAGAAGAGCGCGTGGTAATAGACGCCCATGCCGCCGATGTAGAACGCGACGAGCGGCTTGATGAGCCCGCGCGCCATCCCGAGGTCGTCGAACGGGATCACCGCCATGAAGGGCGCCACGTTGATCGTCGCGTCGGCGCGTCCCGCCGCCTGCGCCCCTTCCCGGAGCCACGCGATCCCGTCCTTGAAGTGCTCGTACGGCCAGAACGTCGGGATCCATCCGTCGGCGACGCGGCCGACGTCCTTCACCGCCTTCTCCTGGAGCGACGCGATGTAGACCGGGATGTCGGGCCGGAACGGCGTCATCTCGAGCTTGAAGTGGCGGGCGTCGAAGAGCGTGCTCATGCCGGGCTCGAGCCGGTCGCCGCGCCAGAGCGCCCGCAGGATGCCGACGGTCTCGCGGAGGCGCGTCAGCGGTTTCTCGTAGGGCACGCCGTGGAAGTTCTCGACGACGACCTTGCCGCTCGTACCGAGCCCGAGGATCACGCGGCCTTCGGAGATCTCGTCGAGCGTGGCGGCACTCATCGCGAGGACGCCGGCGGAGCGGCTGAACACGTTTGCGATGCCGGTCGCGAGCTTGATGCGCTTGGTCTTGAGCGCGATCTCGGCGAGCAGCTGGAACTGCTCGTAGGCCCACGCCTCCGGGACCCAGATCGAGTCGTATCCGAGGTCCTCCGCCATCTGCGCGAAGCGGATGACCGTCTTGCGGTCGTAGTTCTTCCAGAACGGGACGATTCCAGTGGTTGGCGTGGGGCGCATTCGTTCAGACCTCCATCATTTCGGATGAGCGCGGCACCATAGCAGCGAGCATGCGTGAGGCGAACAGATGCAGCAGGCGTCCGGGAACGGCGTGGGGCGGGGGCGCCTTCCCATCTCGGACGCGGGACCCGCGACCGCTCAAGGGTCATATTCGCAGGGAGCCTTGTCCCGCTCACGAGCTGTCCAGGCGCCCCCGCCCCACGCCCGCAGCACCCATTGCGCAAGGTGACGACCCCACGTGCGCGCGGCGCTTCGTGACGATGCCATCGGCGCGTCACCGATCGTCGACGGTGTCGCCTTGATCTCGGCGGGCTGCTTCGGCCCGCCCCGGTGGCCGCCCGGGTCCGCTCACAACGCCGCGCACTGATCCTCTTTGTTGCCGTCGACCACGTTGCCGCCGCCCGCCGGTGCCGGATCGTTCTCCTTGCACTGGAGATTTCCGCCGATGGTGTTGTCGGTGAAGGTGATCGCGAGCCCGCCCACGTTCTGAAAGGCCTGGAGATCGCCGCCGATCGTGTTGAGGTCGGCGAGCAGGTCGCCGGCGTTCTCCTCGAGCTGGAGATTGCCGTCGATCCGGCTCCCCAGGATGCTCACGCTCCCGCCGCGCTCGAACTGCACGTCCCCGCCTATCTCCGAGTCGCGCACGTCCAGGGCGGACGCCTCCTGTCCCTGGATGTTGCCGCCGACGAAGGCGCCGGTCGCCGTCAAGGCCGACCCGGCGGCGAGGGTGACGTTGCCCTCGATGCGGGTGCCCTCCAGCACGCACGCGACATCGGCCGGAATCTCGAGGTTCTCCTCGAGGGTGACGGGCCCGAAGACACACCCGTCGTCCTCGCAGGCCCCGGGCACCGGCAGCGCAGCCACCAGCCGCAGGACGATGACCCCGTCGGTGACCGTCGTGGTGCCGCTGCCGTCGGGGTCGCAGGCGCGATTGGTGCAGGTGCTCGGCAGGCCGGCGGCGGTGCGCAGCACGTTGACGCCGTCGCTGACCTCGACCCGGCCGTCGCCGTCGGCGTCGCCGCAGAGCTGGGCCTCCGCGTCGGCAACCGAGAGGGCGGCGAGCGCGACGACCGCGCCGATCAAGCTGCGAATGGGACGAGTGGCGCGAATGATCATGCCTGGTTCTCGTGCCGCCGAACGCCGGAGGCAAGCGGATCCTCGTTGGTTGGCGGTCGCGGGCAGCGCGCCGATCCCCTGCTCGCCGAGCGCGCCCGCGCCCGTCCAGCGGTGCATGGGCGCCAATTGCATTGACTTTCCGGGCTCCGCCGAGCGATCGTGCCGACTATAGGAGGGCTCCTCATGACGTTCCGCCTCAGGCTTTCCAGCTGCTGTCTCGCCGCCGCCGTCACGGTCGTGCTCGCGGGCCCGGGCGCCGCGGCGCCGGTTCCCACGTGGGAGAAGGTGGTCACGAAGGGCTCGAGCCGATTCAAAGTGCTGCCGCAGTTCGGTGACGAAGCCGTGCTCGACAAGGAAACGGGCCTGGTCTGGGAGCGCACGCCGTCCGCGTCGCTCTCGAATTGGGGGGACTCCCTCAAGATCTGCATCGGAAGCGTGATCGGCGGCCGCCGCGGATGGCGAGCGCCGACGGCCTGGGAGCTGATGACCCTCAGCGATCCGTCGACGGACGATCCCTCGTTGCCATTGGGCCACCCGTTCGAAGGCATCTCGACCGTCGACAACTATTGGTCATCGACCACGGATCCGGAGGATGCGACGCGTGCCCTGCGCGAGCGTTTCGGCACCGGCGGTGGTGGCGTCATCATCGGCCCCAAGACCGATCTTCAACGGCGCTGGTGCGTGCGCGGACCGGGCGGCGACTACGGCCAGTGACGCGACGATGCGGGCGCGCGATGGGGCCGACCGGTCGCATATGCGCCTTCAGCTCCGGCACGGGAACGACCGCATAGTCCCTGCGCTGCCCGCGACTCCGCAGTGATCGCGCAGATGGAAGCCCCGACCCGGTGACGGCTCTACCGGGCCGACCTCGAGGCGGTTCCACGTGACGGCTGCAATAGCGGTGTGGCGACGAGCGGGGACTTTCGGTCCCCGCTCGCCCAAAGGGCCGTGACTTGCTGGGAAGCCGCCGCGAGAATCCGTCGACTAGGGAACGCCTCCGCAGACGCCGGGCAATCCGAGGCTGTCGTCGCAGAAACCGCTCAGGCAATCCCCTCCGCATCGGCACGGTCCACCGTCGGCAACGGGAGCGCATTGCCCCGGTGAGCCGCCGCTGTCGTCGCAGAACCCGCTCGTGCAGTCGCCCCCGCAGACACACGTCGTAGTCGGGCCGGCGCACACGGGGGCACACTGCCCGGGCGAGCCGCCGCTGTCGTC
>DAIQBH010000122.1:16899-18015 GCA_036781285.1 Thermodesulfobacteriota bacterium
GGCACACTGCCCGGGCGAGCCGCCGCTGTCGTCGCAGAACCCGCTCGTGCAGTCGCCGCCGCAGACGCACGTCGTAGTCGGGCCGGCGCACACCGCGGCGCAGTGCCCGGGCGAGCCGCCGCTGTCGTCGCAGAAGCCGGTCGTGCAATCGCCGCCACAGACGCACGTGGTGCTCGGATCGGCGCAGACCTGCCCGCAGACACCAGGCGATCCCGTGCTGGTGTCGCAGAACTGGGTCGAGCAGTCGCCACCGCCTTCGCACGGGGCGCCCGCGCATACGGGCGGCGGCGCTTCGCAGACGCAGGTCGCGTCGCCGTTGACTCGTGCCGTGCAGACCTGATCGTCCGGGCACGCGCCGTTGCATGCTGGCGCCTCCGAATCTCCGCAGGCGACTTCTCGATCACAGGGAAGCGTGCGGCTCCCAGTTTTCTTCTCGAAGTTGTTCCGCAGCCGTTCGCAGGAGGGACGCTCGTGCGCGTCGCAGTCCTGCGCTTCGCAATAGGCGTTGCAAATTCCCTTCGCACCCCCTGTGAGATCTCCGCACGAGTCCTCTTCCGCCGGAGTTTGACCGTCGGGTGTCTTTCCGAACGCTACCATCGGCAGGCTCAAGCTGACGGCCAGAACGAGAGCGATTCGATACTGAAACATAACTCCTCCTGTTCGCAGCAGCTGGATAGCTCGTAGTCGGCAGGAAGCGCTGCACGGCTTGCAAGCCGACGATGCGCGACGACGTCATCGAGGCCTCGGGCAGGCGGCGGCCCTCGCGCGTTCGGACGGCGGGCACCGGTCCCGCATCGGAAGCGGCTCGGCAGGTATGGCAGGGACGACTGGGTCATCGGACCGCTCGGCACGCTCGCACGCGAAGAATCCGGTGCCGCAGCCGCGAGTGTGCGACCCGCATCGCCGATAGTCAGTCAGGCCCTTTCCCTACGATCCGCGGATACAACTCGTAACGGCTTACGCGTACCGGCTCTCACTGAATCGAAAGTGCACGATGTCCAGCGCTCTTCGTCCTTGATCCGGTCCACATGCGGCGCGATCGTCGGGCGCTGTCACGACCACGCGGCGCCCAATCGAAGACCGGAGCGCGAGCCAGTCGTAGGCGCCGGTCACGCG
>DAIQBH010000123.1:0-8234 GCA_036781285.1 Thermodesulfobacteriota bacterium
GCGCTCGGCGGTGCCGCGCTGCACGACATTCTCGTCATCCTGCTGGCGCGCTGCGCCGCGCTGCACGTCGTCGTGCGACCGGTGCGGGTACAAGGCGTCGGGTCCGTCAACGACATCTGCGCGGCGATCGACGACCTCAACACGCGCGGCGACTGCGACGTGCTGATCGTCGGGCGCGGGGGCGGGTCGCTCGAGGATCTCTGGTCCTTCAACGAGGAGCGGGTGGCGCGTGCGATCGCGGCATCGGAGATCCCGGTCGTGTCCGCCGTCGGGCACGAGGTGGATTTCACGATCGCCGACTTCGTTGCCGACCGACGCGCGCCGACCCCGACGGCCGCGGCCGAGATGGTCGTGCCGAGGCTTGCCGACCTGCGCGCGCACGTGGCGCGCGGCGAACGCGCGCTCGCCGGGGCGCTCCAGCGCCGGCATGCGCGCGAGCGCCGTCATCTCGAGCAGCTGGTCGGACGGCTCCGCGACCCGCGCCGGCGGATCGCGGATCTCCGGGCGGCGAACGACGCGCTGTCGCGCCGACTCGTCGTCGCGATCGGCCGGCGGCTCGCGCAGGCGCGGGGGCGCGCCGACGCGAGCGCGCACCGCCTTGCGGTCCAGCATCCGGGGGCACGGGCCGTCGCGCTCGCGGGCACGATCGCGGCGTTGCGTCATCGGCTCGCGCTCGCGGCGCGCCGTCGCGTGATGGAAGGGCGCGACCAGGTCGGCCGCGCAGCCGCGGCGCTCGACGGTCTCAGTCCGCTCGCGGTGCTGGGACGCGGCTACAGTCTCGTGCGGAAGCTGCCCGAGCGGACGATCGTGCGGTCGGCGAGCTCGCTCGCGACGGGGGACGTCGTCGAGATGGCGTTCGCCGAGGGCAGCGTCCGAGCGAAGGTCACGGGCGACGCGCCGAGCCGGCGGCGGCGCACGCCGGCACAGTCCACGGGAGGGTCGTGATGGAGGAGAAGCAGCTGCGGTTCGAGGACGGGCTCGCGGAGCTCGAGGCGACGGTGACCAAGCTCGAATCGGGCGAGCTGACGCTCGAGGACTCGCTCGCGGCCTTCGAGCGCGGGGTCGGCCTCGTGAAAGTGCTGAACGAGCGCCTCGGCGCGGTCGAGCAGCGGATCGAGATACTCACCCGCGACGGCAACGGGACGCTCCGGACGCGGCCCTTCGAGGCAGACGGCGAGTGAACGTCGAAGCGTACCTCGCCGAGCGCCGCGCCATGGTGGACGACGCCCTCGAACGGGCGTTGCAGCCGAGCGCGGGGACGCCGACGCGTCTTCTCGAGGCGATGCGCTACGCCGTCTTCTCGGGTGGCAAGCGCGTCCGCCCCATCCTGGCGCTCGCTGCGTGCGAAGCCGTGCCGGCGGCCCCGGAGCTCGCGCTGCCCTTCGGGTGCGCGATCGAGCTGATCCATGCCTACTCGCTGGTGCACGACGACCTCCCGGCGATGGACGACGACGAGCTGCGTCGCGGGCGGCCGACGGTGCATGTCGTCTACGGCGAGGCGCTCGCCATCCTGACGGGCGATGCGCTGTTGACCGAGGCATTCCGGGTCGCCGCGGACGGCGCGCGAGCCGCCGGTGTTCCGCCGACGGCGGCGCTCACGCTGATCGGGGCCCTCGCGGCCGCGGCTGGTGCCGGCGGCATGGTCGGCGGCCAGGTCGCCGATCTCGCGGCCGAGGGCGTTGCGGCGGACCGCGCGGTCGTCGAGTCGATCCATCGTCGCAAGACGGGCGCGCTTCTCGCGGCGGCCGTCGACGCGGGCGCGCTCGCAGGCGGTGCCGATGCGAGCCGGCGCGCCGCGCTCGCCGCGTACGGCCAGGCGCTCGGTCTCGCGTTCCAGGTGGCCGACGACATCCTCGACGCCACCGCACCGACCGAGCTCACCGGGAAGCGTGTCGGCGGCGATGCCGAGCACGGGAAAGCGACGTTCCCGGCCGTCCTCGGAGTCGACGGCGCGCGGGCCGAAGCGCGGGCGCTCCTCGCGCGCTGTCTCGCCGCGACCGAGACGCTCGGCCCGCCCGCCGAGCCGCTCCGCGCGATCGCGACGTTCGTCGTCCAGCGCGCCTGCTAGGCGCGCGCAGCCGACCGGCGATGGCAAAGGAGCGCGTCGACAAGCTCCTCGTCGAGCGTGGCCTCGCCGATACCCGCGAGCGCGCGCAGCGGCTCGTGATGGCCGGCCTCGTCTTCTCCGGCGACGCCGCCATCGACAAGCCAGGCACGCGTCTCGCCGTCGATACGCCGCTCGAGGTGCGCGGCGAGCCCCACGCGTTCGTGAGTCGCGGCGGCGCCAAGCTCGACGCCACGCTCGCCGCGCTTGGCTACGACGTGCGAGACGTCGTGGCACTGGACGTCGGCGCCTCGACCGGAGGGTTCACGGATTGTCTCCTCCAGCGCGGGGCGCGCCGCGTGTACGCCGTCGACGTCGGGTACGGCCAGCTCGCCTGGAAGCTCCGGAACGATCCCCGAGTCGTGAGCCGCGAGCGCACGAACGTTCGGAATCTCGAGCGCGGCGACTTCTCCGAGCGGTTCGAT
The DNA here is from genome assembly GCA_036781285.1 of Thermodesulfobacteriota bacterium. GTDB lineage: Bacteria > Desulfobacterota > Binatia > UTPRO1 > UTPRO1 > UTPRO1. The sequence goes on from DAIQBH010000123.1 coordinate 2,530, forward strand.
CTCGTCGTGATCGACGCATCGTTCATCTCGCTACGCCTGGTCCTGCCGTCGGTGCTGCGCCTCGTGGACGCGGGCTGCCGCATCGTCGCGCTGGTGAAGCCACAGTTCGAGGTCGGGAAGGGGCGCGTGGGGAAGGGCGGCGTCGTGCGCGAAGCGGCGTTGCACGCCGAGGTCTTGGCCGAGATGCAACGCTCGGTCGCCGAGCTCGATCTGCGGATCGACGCCGTCATGACCTCGCCGCTGCTCGGCCCGGCGGGGAATCGCGAGTTCTTCCTGGTCGTGCGCGTGCCGCCGGGCGCCTGAGGATCAGGGTGACTGTGCGGCGTGCGGGTCGCTGCGGATCAGCATCGTGCGAACGTCGCGGGTCATCGCGGCGGTCGCTCGGGCGAGCCCGTCGAACGTCGCGACACTCTCCGGGAAGTGGACGTCCCAGCGGAGCGCGAGCTCCGTGTAGCGGCGTTGCAGCGCTTCGAGGTCCGCGACGTCGATCGTCAGGCGCTCCCAGTGGTTCCGGCCGACGCGGGGAAGGACGGGGTCCGCCGGGTCGACGTTGCCCGCGATCGCGCGGAGCTCGGCAGCGAGGGCGGCGGCGTGCCGGTCGGCCTCCTCGGCGAGCCGGCGGAGCGCGTGGCCGAGGGCCGGGTACGGCACCTTTTCCCCGTGGTCGCGGAGCTGGGCGGCGAGGCGCCGCGCATCGAGATAGGCGGCGCGGAGCTCGCGTCCGAAGCGCGCGCGGGGCCCCCCAGCACGCGCCCGGAACCGTTCCAGGACGCCCATGGAGCGCGAGGTATCGGTGGCTCTGGAACCTGTCAAGCTCGCGTGGCGGCCCGAGTTTCCTTGCACGATCGATTCCGGTAGAAGGTCCGAAGCCCCAGACGATCGTAGGAGAGTTTCCATGGCCCGGATCACCGTCGAAGATTGCCTCGAGAACGTCGAGAACCGTTTCCAGCTGGTGTTGCTCGCCGCCAAGCGCGCGAAGCAGCTGCTCAAGGGCTCTCGGCCGCTCCTCGAGAGCGACAACAAAGAAGTGGTTACGGCCCTCCGCGAGATCGGCGCCGGGAAGGTCAAGATGACGACCGAATCCAAGGTCCCGGCGATCACCGAGCCGGCGAGCTGACCCACCGCTCGCGCCGGGCGTCGCTCCGCGGCTGACGCCGGGACGACGTCGGGCTCCTTTCCGATGGCGACACGCGACCTCTACGGCGAGCTCGGCGTCAAGCGCTCCGCGACGACCGACGAGATCAAAAAGGCGTATCGGAAGCTCGCCCGGAAGTACCATCCCGACGTCAATCCCGGGAACCGCGAGGCCGAAGATCGATTCAAGCGCGTCTCCTTCGCGCACGACGTGCTGTCGGACGCCGACAAGCGCAAGGCCTACGACGAGTTCGGCGAGGAAGGCTTGCAGGCGGGCTTCGACGCCGGCCGCGCCCGCGAGTTCAAGCGCGCGCAAGAGTCGATGGGCGGCATGGGTGGAATGGGCGGCGGCCGCTACGCGAGCTTCGAGGACATCTTCGGCGACATTTTTGGAGGCCGCGGAGGTGGCGCCTCGCCGGCCGCTGCGCAAGGCCAGGACATCGAAACCACGCTCGAAATCGACCTGCTCGACGCCGTCCGCGGCACGACCGCGACGGTGCAGCTCACCAAGCCGAGTGAGTGCGTCGTCTGCCACGGCAGCGGCGGGCAGGGCCCTGGCGCGACCTGCCCCGAGTGCCGCGGGCGCGGCCAGATCAAGATGGGCGGCGGTCCGATGTCGTTCGGACGCCGCTGCGAGCGTTGCGGCGGCACCGGCCGGATCCCTTCACAGCCCTGTGCTGCGTGCGGCGGACGCGGCATCACGGAGAAGCTCGAGAAGCTGAACGTGAAGATCCCGGCTGGCGTCGATGATGGGTCCCGCATCCGTCTCGCGGGAAAAGGGGGCGCGGGCCGGGGCGGCGCGCCGCCGGGCGACCTGTACATCGTCACGAAGGTGCGGCCGCATGCGCGGCTGGAACGCCGCGAGCGCGACCTCTTCTTGCCGCTGCCCGTCACCGTGGGCGAAGCCATGCTCGGCGCGACGGTCGACGTGCCGACCCCCGACGGCACCGTGAAGCTCAAGGTGCCGGCGGGAAGCCAGAGTGGCAAGAAGCTCCGGCTCCGCGGCAAGGGCGTGCCGGCGATGAAGGGCGGCGAGCGCGGCGACTTCTACGTCGTGCTCGAGGTCCACGTGCCGCCCGACGGGAGCGAGGCGACGCGAGCCGCCGTCGAGACCATCGAATCCAGTTATACGGCAAGCCCGCGCGCGGGCTTCGGGCTCTGACCATGTCGGGCAAGTATCTCTCCCTCGCCGACGCCGCCGCGCACCTCGGGTGTGCGCTGGAGTTCATCGAGGCGCTCGAGCGCGAAGGTCTCGTCGACGTGAAGCGCACGCTCGACGACGTGCCGGTGATCTCGGCGGCGGGGGTCGAGCGGGTCCGCTTCATCACGTTCCTTACGCAAGAGCTCGAAGTGAATCTCCCGGGCGCGGAGGTCATCGTGCACATGCGGGAGGACATGATCGCGATGCAGCGGCAGTTCGAGGAGATCCTCGAGAGCGTGGTCGACGAGGTGAAGCGCGGCATCGCGGCGGGCGCCGGGCGTCCGCGAGGGCACGAGTGACCAAGCGCCGGTCCGCCGGCGCGCGCGCGGCGGACGAAACCCCGCCCGGGGCGACCGCCGCTGGCGACGGCGCCGCGAGTCCTGGGGCACCAGAGGTCGGGGAGGAGCGCGAGGTCGAGGCCGAGATCGTCCTCGACGACGAGCCCGATGCGATCGAGGTCAAGCCGGAGATCGTCGATCTCGAGAAGCTCAAGGCCGAGGACGAGGAGAAGGAGAAGCCCGGCGCGCTCGTCACCTACGATCCACTTCAGCGCTATCTCCAGGAGATCCGCCGCTATCCGCTGCTGACGCGCGAGGAGGAAATCGAGCTCGCGGAGCGGTACCAGAACCAGAACGACGTCGAAGCGGCGTACAAGCTCGTCACAGGCAACCTGCGCCTCGTCGTGATGATCGCGCGCGAATACCAGCGCTCGTTCCGCAACCTCCTCGACCTCGTGCAGGAGGGGAACATCGGCCTCATGGAGGCGGTGAAGAAGTTCGACCCGTACCGTGGTGTCCGGTTCCCGTCGTACGCGGTCTGGTGGATCCGCGCGTACATCATTCGCTACGTCATCAACAACTGGCGGATGGTGAAGCTCGGCACCACCCAGGCGCAGCGGAAGCTCTTCTTCAACCTCCAGAAGGAGAAGGAGAAGCTCGAGCGCGAGGGGTACGTCGCCGGCCCGAAGCTCCTCGCCGATCGGCTCGGGGTGAAGGAGAAGGAGATCGTCGAGATGCAGCAGCGTCTCGCCGCGAGCGACCTCTCCGTGGATTCGCCGCTCCGCGACGGCGAGGAGTCCACGATGCTCGACGTGCTCCAGAGCAACGTCGCGACGGCCGAGGATCAGGTCGCGGACACGGAGTTCCGGACCCTCGTCGGGGAGCGCATCCGCGAATTCGGGCAGACGTTGAAGGACAAAGACCGTGTCATCTTCGACCATCGGCTCCTCGCCGAGGATCCGATGACGCTCCAGGAGATCGGCGACCAGTACGGCATCAGCCGTGAGCGGGTCCGACAGATCGAGAACCGGGTGAAGCGGAAGCTCAAGGCCCACCTGGAGGAGCACTTTCCCGATCTCCGCGGCGCCGACCTGACCTTCGTCTGACGCGTCGGCATCGGCTGCCGCGTCGGCATCGTCTGACGCGTCGTCATCGTCTGACGCGTCGCTCCGCGGACGCGAAACTCCGCTTGTCGCGGCCGGCGCGGTTGACTATTGCTGCCCGCGAGCGCGTCCGTCCCCCACGCCGGAAAGGTCGCTGACGCCATCGGCGCCGCGACGCGCAGGCCAGAGCCGTGAGCCAGCGTAGCAGCCGCGCAGATCGTCCCCCGGAGCGTCCCGCCGCCAACCGATCGCGGCCGGCGAAGCGTCGCGTGCCGTCCGCCGCCACGCCGCAGGGCGCCGTCCACATCTGGCACGAGGGGATCCTCTTTCTCGGCAGCGGCATCCGGAACGTTCCCCATCGGCACTTCACGGCGTCGCTGATCTTCGGGATCGACGGGCCGTTCGGCTTCCGGTCCGGCGGCTCGTCGTGGCGGACGACGCGCGGGATCGTGACCGCCCCGAACGTGATGCAGCAACTCGACACCCGGAGCCGCCAGGTCGCGGTGCTCCAGGTCGATCCGGAAACCGAGGCGTACGCGCGCCTCGCTCGGCTCTTCGCAGAGCACGGCACGGTCTTTCAGCCGGAGCACGCCGTGGTGGATCTCGTGTGCGCGACGCTGCAACGCATGCGCGCCGACCCCGAGTTCGACGCGAGCCGGTTCTGGTCGTTCGCGCTCGACGGCGTCGGGGGCGCGTGGCATCGCCCGCACGTTCGCGACGCGCGCGTGACCCGCGTGCTCGACCTGATCAAGCGCGAGTTCCCGTCGGCGGCGCCCGTGGCGGCGCTCGCACAAGCGGTGGGCGTGTCGCCGAGCCGGCTCATCCATCTCTGGAAGGACGAGGTCGGAGTATCGCTCAGACGCTACGTCCTGTGGCTCCGGCTGCGGCACGTGGTCGCTTGCGTCGCGATGGGCCAAAGCCTCACGGCGGCGGCCCATGAGGCGGGCTTCGCCGACTCGGCGCACCTCAGTCGTACCTTCCGCTCGATGTTCGGCCTCCCGCTCTCGTCCCTGTTCGGCACGTCGAAGGTCGAGCTCTTCTTCACGTTTCCCGCGCAGGAGATCTCGGGGCCACACGCACCCTACGATCGCGAACGATGGGCGACCGCCGCGCGCGCGCTCGGCCATCCGGGCCCGGCGCCGCGTGCCGCTTCTCCGGTCGAGTAGCGCAGCCATCGTCGTCGACGCCGGCGGCGCGTGCCGCGTCGGGGGGAAACGGCGACGTCGCCAATGCGTCACCTCGCCTTGCGGGCCTCGAACGGCGAGGGGTATAACCGCCGCGTCTTTTTTCCATCACGGGGGACCCACTACAGATGAGCCAACTCCACGGCGGGCGCATCGTCGCCAAGGCGCTCAAGAACGAAGGCGTGTCGCACATCTTCACGCTCTGCGGCGGTCACGTCATGTCGATCTACGACGGGTGTCTCGACGTCGGCATCCGCGTCGTCGACACGCGACACGAGCAGACGGCGGCGCACGCCGCGGACGGCTGGGCGCGCGTCACCGGCGAGCCCGGGGTCGCGGTCGTGACGGCGGGCCCTGGTCTCACCGACGCCGTGACCGGCGTTGCTTCCGCGTGGCGCGCCAACATCCCGATGCTCATCATCGGCGGACAGGGTCCGCGGAGCCTCCAGGACATGGGCTCGCTCCAGGACATGAATCACGTCGACCTCATGCGGCCGATCACGAAGTGGTCGCACTCCGTCCCCGAGGCGCGGCGTCTCGGCGAGTACGTCAGCATGGCGTTTCGCATCGCGACGACCGGCGTGCCGGGCCCCGTGTTCCTCGAGATGCCGGTCGACTTCCTCTTCGACTCGTACAACGAAGATCAATTGACGTTCCCTACCGGTTCGCGCACGTCCGCCGGCGCGTACCCGGATCCCGCGTACATCGATCAGGCGATCGCGCTCCTTTCGAAAGCCGAGAAGCCGGTCGCACTGGTCGGCAGTCAGCTTTTTTGGTCGAAACGCCGCGACGCGTACGCGCCCTT
>DAIQBH010000123.1:8244-18005 GCA_036781285.1 Thermodesulfobacteriota bacterium
GCCGTTCTCGCCTTGCGCGCAACTAATCGTCAGCACGCCCTCGCGGCCGGCGAGGAAGATCCCGTTGTGAAGGACGTCGAAGTTGTGCGTCGCGTGCATGGAGTCGTCGAGCAGTTCGGTCTTCCGGTCTACGTGAATGGGCAGGCGCGCGGCTCGCTGCCGCCCGAGCACCCGAACTTCTTCACGAAGACGCGCAAGGAAGCGCTCCGCGGCGCCGACGTCATCCTCATCTTCGGCACGCCGCTCGACTTCCGCCTCGGTTACGGGCGCGCGAGTCATCTGAACCCCGAAGCGAAGCTCATCCAGGTCGACCTCGACGGCGGGGAGATCGGGCGCAACCGCCACGTGGACGTCGGCATTCCCGGCGACACGGGCATGGTGATGGCGGCGCTCACCGCTGCCGCGACCGGCATGTCCAAGGGCGGCAGCCCCGCCGTCCGTGAATGGGTGAAGAGCCTCCGCACGAAGGAGGTCGAGCGCGCCGAGCAGATGCGCGCCGAAATGGAGTCGGACGCGTCTCCGATCAATCCCCTCCGCCTCTGCAAGGAGATCGACGGCGTGCTCGACGACGAGACGATCGTCATCGGCGACGGTGGCGACTTCGTCGCGACCGCCGCGTCCGTGCTCCGGATCGCGAAGATCGGGCAGTGGCTCGACCCCGGCCCGCTCGGAACGTTGGGCGTCGGGCCAGGATATGCGATGGCCGCGAAGCTCGCGAAACCCGGCAGCAACGTCATCATCGTCTACGGCGACGGCGCGTTCGGTCTCAACGGGCTCGAATACGAGGCGTTCGTCAGGCAGAAGATCAACGTGGTGGGCGTCATCGGCAACGACGCGGCCTGGATGCAGATCCGCCGCGGCCAGGTCGAGCTCTACGGCGAGGAGCGGTCGGTCGCGACGAAGCTCGACTTCACGCACTACGAGAAGGTGGCGGATGCGGTGGGCGCCCACGGCGAGTACGTCGAGGAGCCCGGGAAGATCCGGCCCGCCCTCGAGCGCGCGCTGACGTGCGGCAAACCGGCGCTCGTGAACGTGCGACTCGGCGTCAGCGAGTTCCGGAAGGGCGCGATCTCGATCTGAGCGCGCCCGACGGAGGTTGGGGAGCGGTATGAGCGATCTCACGGCGGGCATGGTCGTCATCGGCAACGAGATCCTCTCGGGAAAGGTCGTCGACACCAACTCGCCGTTCCTCGCATCGGAGCTCCGTCCCCTCGGCGTCACCCTGCGGCGTGTCGCCACGATTCCCGACGAGCTGCCGCTCATCCGTGACGAGGTGCGCCACCATCACGAGACGTTCGACCTCGTGTTCACGTCGGGGGGCGTCGGGCCGACGCACGACGACGTGACGATCGAGGGCATCGCGATGGCGCTCGGACGGAAGGTCATCGTCCATCCCGACATCGCGGACAAGCTCCGGGCGTTCTACGGCGACAAGATCAACGCCGCGCGCCTCAAGATGGCGGAGGTACCCGAAGGCGCCGAGCTCATCACCGACATGAGCATCAACTTCCCGACCATCAAGGTCGAGAACATCTACATCCTTCCCGGCATTCCGGAGATCTTTCGGGCGAAGCTCGAAGGTTTGAAGGTGCGATTCAACGCCGACCCGTACTGCCTGAAGGTGGTGTACACGTCGGTGGGCGAGGGCACGATCGCCGAGCATCTGAACGACACGTTGCGGGCGTTCCCGGAGCTGCTCCTCGGGTCGTACCCGAAGATCAATCATCCGGAGTACATGGTGAAGGTGACGCTCGAATCGAAGGACGCCGGCTACGTTGGCCGCGCGTTCACGCATTTGCTGACGGTGCTGCCGGAAGGCAGCGTGGTGCGGACGGAAGAGTGACGCCGCCCCGCGATCGGCGGGAGCGGCATGGAGGAGGACCCGATGGCAAAGACAGGACGCGGACGGAGGATCGTGGCGGCGTTGACGTTGGCCGTCGTCGTGGCGACGGGGGGGCCGGCGTGGGCGGATGAGGAGAATCGGTTTGCCACCGATTTCGGCTACGGCGTGGGAGCGTTCTTCACGAACCTGATCTACATGCCGACGAAGTTCACGTACGCGACGCTCGGCGCCATCACCGGCGGATTCGCCTACGTGCTGACGGGATTCAACTTCAACGTCGCCAAGAGCGTCTGGGTGCCGTCGACGGGCGGCGATTACGTGATCACGCCGTCCATGCTCCGGGGCGAGGATCCGATCTATTTCAGCGGCACGACGCAGCCGAAGCGCGAGCGGGCGACGCGTGACGAGGAGGATCTTCCCGCCGCTGGCGGTGGCGGGGCCACGAGCTACTGACGGCTGCTTGTCAGTCAAAAGCCTTTCTGCCAGTACCACCCCCCGAAAAGGAGGAGTTCGCATGAAGACATGGCTGGTCGCTGCGAGCGTGCTCGCCGTCCTCGTGGCCGGCTGTTCGCCGAAGCTCGAGGAAGGCGAAGTACTCGAAAAGAAGGGCGACACCTTCACCATCCGGCTCGAGAAGAAGATCGACGAGCCCATCGACAAGGTCTGGGCGGCGTTTCAGCGCCCCGAGGAGATCGAGAAGTATTCCGAGCAGTACCAGCAGTCGAAGCTCGTGAAGACGGAGGGCAACACCAAGATCGTCGATTACCGCGTGTCGGCGCTCGGCCAGGTGAACGCCTTCACGATGGAGCTCAAGTCGGACGAGGCGGCGAAGAAGATCGACCTGAAGACGATCGAGAGCTCGCTCGTCGACATCGTCGGAACCTACGAGATCAAACCGGCGCCGGACGGCAAGGGGACGATCGTCGTCTACAAGGCGACACAGAAGGACAAGGCCAACATTCCCGTGCCGGTGAGCGTCCAGAAGACGGCGATCAAGGACTCCTTCGACAATCTGATTTCCGGCATGAAGAAGGGCATCGCGGCCGAGGGCGGGGCGTAGGAGCCACGCACCTCCACGCCGTGCGCGTGACCGTCCCGTGAAGGTCACGTCCGCGACATTCATCGGTGCAGCGTCGGAGCCGGGGCGATTCCCGGCTCCGTCGTTTCCGGAGGTCGCCTTCGCGGGCCGGTCGAACGTCGGGAAATCCTCGGCGATCAATCGGCTCGTCGGACGCCGCGGGCTCGCCCGGACGAGCTCGACGCCGGGCCGAACGCAGCAGCTCAACTTCTTCGCGATCGACGACAAGCTCGTCCTCGTCGATCTCCCGGGCTACGGCTACGCGAAGGTCTCGCAGGCGGCGCGCGCCGCCTGGCGGCCGCTGGTCGAGAGCTATCTCGGCACGCGTGGCGTGCTCGCCGGGGTGGTCCTGATCGTCGACGTCCGCCGCGGCCTCGAGGAGGAGGAGCACCAGATGCTCGACTTTCTCGCCGCGCTCCGCACGCCCGTCCTCCTGATCGCGACCAAGATCGACAAGCTCAACCGCAGCGGCCAGGCGAAGGCGCTGCAGGCGCTCGCGGCGAGCGCTCTCCCGATCGTGCCGTTTTCGGCGGTCACGGGCGAGGGCGTCCCCGCGGTCTGGAAGGCGATCGCGGAGTGGACGCGAGCGCCGACGCGCGCAGCGCGCCGACGCTCCGAATAGGCACGGGAATGCCGCTGGTCGGAGTGGTGGTCCCCGTCCGCGACCGCGCGGGGATGGTCTGCGAAGCGATCGCATCGGTCCTGGCCCAAACCCACCACGACTTTACACTCGTCGTCGTCGACGACGGCTCGTCCGACGGGTCAGCCGAGGCCGCGGAGGCCGCGCTCGACGGCGCGCCGGCGGGGTCACGCGTGCTTCGCCAGCAGGCGCGCGGAGTCGCCGCGGCGCGGAACGCCGGCGCCGCGGCCGTCGACAGCGCGTGGCTCGCTTTCCTCGACTCGGACGATCTCTGGCTCCCGGAGAAGCTCGCCGCTCAGATGGCGTGGCTCGACGCCCGGTCGTCGTACCGCATCGGGCAGACGGGTGAGCGTTGGATCGACGACGGCCGACATCGGAACCCGCGCGGCTGGCACCGGAAGGAGGAGTGGCTCTTCCCACGCTGTCTCGAGCGGTGCCTGGTGAGCCCATCCGCCGTCGTGATCCGGCGCGATCTCTGGGAAGCGGTCGGCGGCTTCGACGCGAGCTATCCCGTGTGTGAGGACTACGAGCTCTGGCTGCGAGTGGCGCTGCGCGAGCCGGTCGGGCTCGTCGACGAGCCGCTCGTCGTGAAGCGCGGCGGCCACGCCGACCAGCTCTCGCGCTCGACCTGGGGTCTCGACCGTTGGCGGGTCGCGGCGCTCGTGAAGCTGCTCGGCAGCGGCGTGCTCGACGCCGGCCAGCGGTCGGCGGTGCTCGCGGTGCTGCGCGCGAAGTGTGCGGTGCTGGCGAAGGGTGCCGGCCGCCGCGGCCGCGCCGACGAGGCGGAGCGCTATCGATCGATGGCGGAGGTGGGCGCGCGGCTCGCCGACGCATCGACGCGGTACGAGGAAGGAACGACGACATGACGCGCGACGAGCTCCTGGCGCGGCGCACGGGCGACTGGACTCCCGAGGAGCGCGCCGCGCTCGCCGACGTAGTCGCCGCCTTGCGGCCGAGCGCCCATCATCTCGGCGACGTCCTCGATTGGCTCGACGACATCGCCGCGCGCGACGGCGCGCGCCCGGCGACCGTCCTCGCGGCCCCGGCGCTCCGATCGGCGCTCGCCGGCAGCGGGTCCGCGCCGGACCGCTGGAAACGATGGAAGGGCGCGCTGCGCCGCCTTCGTTATCCGCGGCTCGCCGCGCGCGAGCAGGCGTTCCGCGACGCGGTCCACGCGCTCGATCTCGGCCGCGGGGCGGTCGTCCTCCCGCCTCCAGATCTCGAGGGCGGCGTCGTGACGTTGACGCTCCGGATCGCGTCGCCCGACGACGTGGCGGACCATGCCGAGCGCCTCGTGAAAGCGCAACGCAGCGGCGCATGGGCGCGACTTTTCGAGGTGCTCGGGTGAACGATGGGGCGGCAATGCACGCTTCCGTCACCTTCTCTCGCGCATGTCCAAAAAAACGGACTTTTCCTCTTTCGCCGACCGAGCGCCGTTTGATAGCGAAACGACGTCGACGCCGCCCACGGGCGTCGATGGCATGACGGCCGAGACGATTCGGATGCGCAGACGGCGCCCCGGATGCTTGGTTTGGACTGCCGACCCCAGCGCAGAACGAGGAATACGAACGAGCACGATTGATGCATCGAAGGTACATGAATCGCGCTCAAAATTTCCGATGTAAGGAGGATGTCATGCGAGCTCTCGTGATGGTGGCCGCCGCTTTGGTGGCCCTCTCGGCGCAACCTGTTCGCGCGCAAACGTGTCCGGAGGACGTCGGTGCGGCTCTGGCCGAAGCGTGTCCGTGCGAGGCGGATGGTCAAGGTCGGGCGTGGAAGAACCACGGCCAATACGTGAAGTGCGTCGTCCACCTGCGGAACGACCTCCGGAAAGCCGGATGTCTCACGCCGGAAGCGAAGCGGACGATCGCGAGCTGCGCCGCGCGTTCGACGTGCGGCAAGGAAGGGGCCGTCCTCTGCTGCACGTACGACACCAGCGCGACGTGCGACGGCGATCCGCTTCCGGGTGACGGTACGGCCGCGGGTCTCTGTAGCAGCGACGGAACGACGGCCTGTGACACCGCGACCGATTGCATCACGGTGGTCCGTGGTCCGAAGGTCGTGAAGGACGCCGACAAGTGCGTCGCGCGGGGCGGGACGCCCGACGGCGGCGGCAGCGTCTGTGGCGGCTGCCCGCTCCCGCCTCCCACGGAGTAGTCCCTCGTCACGAGAGCAGCGCGGTCCTGGCACGTGCCGGGACCGCGCGCCGCTCGTCTTTTCGCCGCCGGGAAGCGTCCGAAGCGCTCTGGGACCCGCCGGCCCGTCGTCCCCGGCGCCTTGAGTCACCGCGCATCGCCGCGTACGCATCGGCGATGACTCGATCCGAATGCGCCCGTGTGCGCGAGGCCACGCCCGCCGACGCCGACGCGATCGCGGATCTCCACGCGGCGAGCTGGCGGACCACGTATCGCGGCGCGATGCGCGACGCCTACCTCGACGGCGACGTCGCGGCCGAACGGCGCACCGTCTGGCACGATCGCTTCGCCGCCCCGGCGTCGAATCAGCACGTGATCGTCGCCGAGGCGAGCGGCCGCCTCGTCGGCTTCGCGTGCGTGTACGGCGCCGTCGATCCGCGGTGGGGCAGCGAGCTCGACAACCTGCACGTGCGGTCCGGGGAGCAGGGGCAGGGCGTCGGCGCGGACCTTCTCGCCGCGGTCGCGCGTTGGACCTCGACCACGTACCCGGACGCCGCCCTCTACCTCTGGGTGCTCGACGGCAACGACGGTGCGCGCCGCTTCTACGAGCGACACGGCGGCCGCGACGCCGAGGGCGACCATTGGCATGCACCGGACGGCAGCGCGCTCGCGGTTCGCCGCTACGTGTGGCCCGTCGCTGAGGTCGCGCGACTCGCGAGCCGCGGCTGACACGCCCTGCCGGGCGTTCGGGACGGAAGGGTCGCGGAGCGCGTGGCGGGGTGGGCGACCCCGTGGTACGTACCCGGCGTGTTCACGCCGGAGGCGATCGTGGCCGAACGGGGAGCCGAGGAGACGCCGATGGCGCGGCGCTGCCGCGGGCGCCTGCCGAACGTGCCGTTCACCGTCGTCGACGATCGGCGCGACGTGCGGACCGCGTTCGGCGCCGACTTCGCCGCTGGGAAACGACAACTGCTGCTGGCGCCGCACCGGGGGTCGTTTCTCGGGCACTGCCCGGCGGGGACCCGTGGCCTCGCGTGCTGCAACTACCTCGTGCTGAACCTCGCGGCGAACTGCCCCATGGACTGCGGCTATTGCTTCCTCCAGGAGTACCTCTCCGACAACGCGCCGCTGACCGCGTACGTGAACCCCGAAGCGGCCCTCGCCGAGCTGGCGCAGGTACTCGACCGCCACACCGACCGGCGCTTCCGTATCGGCACCGGTGAGCTCGCCGACAGCCTGGCGCTCGATCCGCTGACGGGCCTCAGCGGCGAGCTCGTGCCGTTCTTCGCGGCCCGTCCGAACGCGCTTCTCGAGCTCAAGACGAAGACCGACGCCATCGAGAATCTCGTGGCGCTCGATCCCAAGGATCGCGTCGTCGTGTCGTGGTCGTTGGCGCCGGCCGCGGCCATGGCGTTCGCCGAGCGTGGAACGGCGGCGATCGCGGCGCGCCTCGACGCGGCCCGCCGCGTGGTCGCGGCCGGCTACAAGGTCGGCGTGCACTTCGATCCGATGATCGAGCACGCCGGGTGGGAAGAGGGCTACCGCGATCTCGTCGCCGCGGTCGCCGACGCGGTACCCGCCGAGCGGCTCGCGTGGGTGAGCATGGGGGCGCTCCGCTTCTCGCCGGGGCTCCGGACGAAGGTGCGGTCGCGCTTCCCGGGGACGCCGCTCCTCGCGGGCGAGCAGGTGCCGAGCGCCGACGGCAAGTGGCGCGACTTCCAGCCGCTCCGGGTCGACATGTACCGGCGCGTCCGCGCGTACGTGGAGGACGCGCTCCCGGGCGTGCCGCTCTATCTCTGCATGGAGACGCCGGAGGTGTGGCAGCGCGTCTTCGGCGCGCCGCCGCCCGGGGAGCAGGCGCTCGGCGCGCGCCTCGCCGCACGATGAGCCCGGCGTCCAGCAGCCTCGGAATCGGCATCTTCGATTCCGGCGTCGGCGGGCTGACGGTCGTGCACCGCATGCTCGAGGCGTTGCCGCACGAGCGGCTCATCTACCTCGGCGACACGGCGCGCTACCCGTACGGCACGAAGTCGGCCGACGTCGTGACCCGCTACACCTTCGAGAACGCGCGCTTTCTTCTCGACAAGGGCGTGAAGCTCCTCGTGATCGCCTGCAACACGATGTCGGCGGTCGCGCTCGACGCCCTCCGCGCCGAGACCGAGGTGCCGGTGATCGGCGTCATCGAGCCCGGCGCGCGCGCGGCCCTCGCCGCGACCCGCAACCGCAAGGTCGGCGTCATCGGTACCGAGGGCACGATCGCGAGCGGCAGCTACACGCGCGCGCTCCGCGCGCTCGATCCCGGCGTCGAGATCTACACGCGCGCCTGTCCGCTGTTCGTCGCGCTCGCCGAGGAGGGCTGGGTCGAAAACGAGATCGCGCGCCAGGCCGCCGCGATGTACCTCGCGAGCCTCCGCCAGAGCGGCATCGACACGCTCGTCCTCGGATGCACGCACTATCCGCTCCTCGCCAAGACCATCGGCGAGACGATCGGTCCCGACGTGCAGCTCGTCGACTCGGCGACCGAAACCGCGCGCGAGGTGGCGCGCGTCCTCGCCGAGCGCGGCCTCGCCGCGACGAGTGGCGCCGGCTCGACGTCGTTCTTCGTGACCGACGTCCCCGATCGCTTCTGCAAGGTCGGAGGTCGCTTCCTCGGAAGCGCGGTCGACTCCGCGGTCCGGGTCGAGTAGCGGACCGATTGCCTACACCCCGCCGGGCGTCGGCGGGCCTTCGGGCGGGCAGGGCACGTCCTCGCCGAGAGCACCTTCCGCGGCGAGCGCGTCAGTGAGTGCCGCGAGATCGTCGGCCAGTGACTTGACGTCCTCGCCGATCGCGCCGACCTCGCGCGTGAGCGTCGCGACGTCGTTCGAGACGGCGCGGAGGTGCGCCGAGAGCGAGAGCAGGGCCGCTGCGACGATGAGCGCCGCGAGGAGCGTGCTCGCCGCGAGGACGAGCGTGCGCATCATGCCGATACTCCGCATCCGCTCATGCCGATGTCTCGGCGTCCGCGTCGCTTTCGGCGAGCGCGCTACGCAGGATCGGCGACGGGGTCGCGACCGTCGTCAGCCAGAGCTGGTGCACGGCCCGCGTCGCGCCGACGTGGAGGAGCCGCCGCGCCCCCGGCCGGTCCGGGAAGTGCGTGCTGCTCACCTCCACGAGGATCACGTAATCGAACTCGAGACCTTTCACCTGTTCGATCTCCGTCACCTCGACGCCGGGGGCGAAGGTGAAGTCCTGGTGCAGCACCTGGCGCGTGCGCGGAACCTCGCTGTCGGTGAGCCCGCGCGCGTAGAGCGAGCTGAGCTCGCGCGAGGGCGTCAGCACCGCGACCGACGCGAGCCGCTCGCGGCGGGCGAGCTCCGTCAGCGCCTCGGCGAGGAACGCGACGCACGCACCATGGTCGGCGAAGCGAAAGAGCTCGACGGACGGGCCCTCGCGGACCGTCTTGAGCGGTGCGTCGTCCTCCCGAAGCGGCCCGAGCACGTCGGCGGCGAAGGTCGCGACCTGGCGCGAGCAGCGGTAGCTCACCTCGAGCGTGTTCACCTCGGCGCCTTGGAGGCCGAGCTGCGAGAAGAACGTCGCCCAGGAGGTGAAGCCGGTGTTCTCGAGGAGGTGCTGCTGGGTGTCGCCGGCGAGCGTGATGCTCTTCCGCTGATCGAGACAGCCGAGGAGGACCTGGATCTCGAGGGGTGAGAAGTCCTGCACCTCGTCGACGGCGACGTGGCGATAGCGGAGGAGGGGACCGCTCTTCGACGGCAGCGGCCCGACACGGAGCTGCCACGCGCGCAGCAGGAGCGCGTCGTCCTCGGCGTCGAGCTCGGCTTCGGCGCTGCGATCGCCGCCGAGGAACGCCGCGACCTGCTCCTGCGCGCGCCGGTTCGAATGGATCGCGCGCGCCAGCTCCTCGGGACTGAAGGCGTCGGGCGCGATCTCGGCGAGCGTCTCGCGGAGGAGGGTCTCGTGCGTGAGGATGCTCGTCCAGTCGTCGAGGACCTGCGCGGGCGGCGTCTGGGCCGGCGTCGCGGCGATGTGGCGCGCGAGCGCTTCCTGCATCGCCGGGGGGAGCTT
>DAIQBH010000124.1:0-17986 GCA_036781285.1 Thermodesulfobacteriota bacterium
GTCGATGTCGGCAAGCTGCCGTACGTGCTCATGTGGATCATCGCCTGCTTCGACAAGGCGGTGAATCTCGCGCTCACGTTCGTCGGCCGGAAGGAGATCGTGAGCTCGGCCAAGGCGCAGCGCGAGCTCGGCTGGCGCATGCGCCCGGTCCGCGAGAGCATCCTCGACACCGCGCGCACGATGATCGAGCACGGCGTCGTCCCCTCCCGCTGACGCGCACGCTGACGCACGGGGGCGAAATGCTCGCGGGGGCCGAATTGACTTCGGCCGCCGCGGCCCATCGGAGCATTTTGCGGGCGCGGGGCGCCCGGAAAAGCGCACGGGGGCGAAATGCTATGGTGCTACGATCGTCAGCGTGAAGTTGCCGCGTGACGCCGCGTAGCCGTCGACGACGATCGTGTACGGCTGGCCCGCGGTCACGATCATCGCGACGTACGACCCGCGGTGCGGGCTCGGCTCGCCGGTGAGGCAGCCCGTCATGTCGTCGCTGCACCCCACCTCGGCGCCGCCGCACGTACCGCTCCGGATGTACATCACGGTGTCGTAGTTGGTGCCGAGTCCGCAGGTGCTGATCACCGCGACGCCGGACCTGCTCGGCGTCCACGTGAATACCTGCTCGGGCGCGGGGCTGGTCGAGGCGCACGAGCCCGCGAGCGCGCTCGTGCCGCTCGTGGTGCCGCTGAACGAGCCGCCTGCGGCCGGAAGCACGATCGGTGCGCCGCACGTGCCGGTGGTGCCGGACGGCGTCGGGGTCGTGGTCGGCACCGCCTGTGTGGCGGTGCCCGTGGCGGTCGCGATCGCGCCGGGCGTCGGCGTGACGGCCGGTGTCGCCGTCCGGGTGGCGCTCACCGTGGACGTCGTGACCGGCGCAGGCGTGGCGGTCGCGGCCGGGGTGCTCGTGGGCGCCGCTGTCGGTCCGCCCGCCGGACCGACGACCGAGAGGCTGAACGCGCCGTTGCTCGTCGCGTAGCCGTCGACGACGATGAAGTACGTCTGGCCGGCGACGACGTTCGGCGTGAGGCGGGATCCGTGGTGCTGGCTCGGCTCGCTCGTGAAGCACGACGGCGAGTCGTCGTTGCAGGCGACCTCCGCGCCGCCGGCGCAGTCGCCGTGGCGGAGGTAGAGGACCGTGTCGTACGCCGTGCCCGCGGCATCGCAGGTTTGGATCGTCGCGGTGCCGGAGAACGCCGGCGTCCATGCGAACACGCGCTCGGGGGCGTTCACCGTGCTCGCGCACGTCCCCGCGAGCGAGCTGGATCCGCTCGTGACGCCGGTGACGGTGCCGCCGGCCGGCGGGATCACCGTCGGGTTCGCGCAGGCGCCGGTGAGCGGCGTCGGGGTCGGTGTCGGTCCGCCCGGAGCCGGAGCCGTCACCGCCAGGCTGAAGTCGCCGGCGCTCGCCGCGTAGCCGTCGACGACGATGAAGTACGACTGCCCCGCGACGACGTTCAGCGCGAGTCGGGACCCGTGATGCTCGCTCGGCTCGCTCGTGAAGCACCCGGAGGCGTCGTCGTTGCACGCGACCTCGGGGCCCGCCGTGCAATCGGCTACGCGCACGTAGAGGACGGAGTCGTAGCTCGTCTCGTCGCCGTTGCAGGTCTGGATCGTGGCGGCGCCGGAGGTCGCGGGCGTCCACACGAACACGCGCTCGGGTGCCGCTCCGGTGTTCGCGCACGAGCCCGCGAGTGTGCTCGCGCCGGTGGTCGTGCCGGCGAACGTCCCGCCCGCGGCCGGAATCGGGGCCGCCCCGGCGCAGCCGTTACCGGCGGGAAGGGGTGTGGGCGTGGTCGTGACGGCGGGCGGCGGCGTGAGGGTCGCCGTCGCGCTCGGGACCGCGGTCGCCGTCGCCGACGGCACAGCGGTGGTGGTCGCGGTCGGAACGGGGGTGATCGTCGCGGTCGGGGCTCCGGTCCCGGTCGCGGTGGTGGTGGGTGCCGCCGTCACGGTCGTCGTCGGGACCGCGGTCGTCGTGGCGGTCGCGGTGAGCGTCGGCACGACGGTCGGCGTCGCGCTCGTCGTGCTCGTGGGTTGCGGTGTTGCGCTGCGGGTAGGGCTCGTCGTCGCCGTTCCGGTCGGCGTTGCGGTCGCGGTGCCGGTCGGTGTCGCCGTCGCGGTCCGGACGGGCGTCGTGGTCGGGCTCGCGGTGACGGTCGCGGTCAGCGTCGCTGTCGCAGTCGGAGTGGGGGTCGCGGTGGCGGTACGGGTCGGCGTCGTGGTGGCGGACGCGGTGGGGACGGCGGTCGCGGTCGTCGTCGGCGAGGCAGTCGTCGTGACTGTCGGCGTCGCGGTCGGGACGAGCGTGCTCGTGACGGTCGGGAGCGGCGTCGTGGTGCGCGTCGGCGTCGCCGTGCGGGTCGGGCTCGGAGTGCGCGTCGCGGTCGGCGTTCGCGTGACGGTCGGCGTCGGGGTGCGCGTGCGGGTCGGGCTCGCCGTGCGGGTGGGCGTCGGCGTGCGCGTCGTCGTCGGCGTCGCGGTGCGCGTCGGTGTGACCGTGCGCGCCGGCGTCGCCGAGAGTGTCGCGGTCGGCGTCGGGGTCGGGACGCATGCCGCGCACTCGTCGAACAGGGCCACGTAGCTCGTGTCGGTGGCGGGTGCGGTGATCTCGTGGCTCCGCGCGCCGCCGTCCGACCACGACACGAAGGAGTAGATCGTGCCGTTCAGCGTCTGCGGCGACTGCGCGCCGAGCGTGATGGAGGACCCGACGATCTCGGTGCGAACGAAGGGCGTGACGCTACCCGCGGGGCCGGCGGTGAGCTCGAGGCCGGGAGGGTCGCTCGCGAGCGTCAGGTCGACCGTATTCGGATACAGGAACACGCTCTTCGTATCGGTGAGGCCACCGCTGTCGGTCGCGGTCAGGCGGAGCTCGAGGTGGGTCGGGTGCTCGTGCTCCGGGGCGGTGAACGATCCGGTCGCGCCGGTGAACGATTGCACCGTGTGCTCGTGGCAGTTGTCGGGACAGTGGTGCAGCACGAGCGTCCACGTCAGCGCCGACGAGCCGAGCGTGCCCTGCTGTGGATCGGTCGCCGATCCGGAGAACCCGATCACGCTCCCGGCTTGCCACTTCGTGGTGCCGGCGGGCGTCAGGATCGTCGCCGTCGGACGGCTGTTGCCGGCGGTGATGGTGACGGTCGCGAACGCCGTCGCGCCGTGCGGATCGGTGACGCGGAGGCGCGGCTTGTACGTGCCCGTCGTCGAATAGGTGGCGGTCGGCGCGATCGCGGTCGAGTCGCCGAACGTACCGTCGGCGTTCAGATCCCAGCTGTACGCGAGCACGTCGCCGGGATCGGGGTCGCTCGAGCCCGATCCGTCGAACTGCACGACGAGCGGGGTCGGACCGTCGGTCTTGTCGACCTCGATCACGGCAACCGGCGGCTCGGTTCCCGCGACGTAGCTGATCCGCATGATGCGGCCGCCGTTGATGTCGACGTAGAAGAGGTCGCCGCCGGGGCCGATCTTCAAATCGACCGGTGTCGACGCCGCGGATGCGAACGTGAAGCGCGCGTCGACGTCGGGTTCGCCGTCCGGACCGAGCGGCATCGTCCAGATGCAGTTCCGCGAGTAGTCCGCGAAGAAGAGCGCGCCTTCGTAGCTCAGCGGGTACGCGCCGGTGCCATAGAAGGCGAGGCCGGTGACGGCCGAGCTGCCCGTGCCGCACGCCTCGTCCGGGACGACCCTGTTGCTGTGCTTGTAGGTGTAGAAAGGATCGGTGACCGTACCCGGTGCGCCGTAGAGGCCGGTGCACATGCTCAACCCCGCGCTCTGGTACCCCGGCTGCCTGCCGACCCCCTCGAAGCACGGCCAGCCGAAGTTCTCGATCGAGAGGTCGCCCGTGTGCGCGACGCGGTTCACCTCTTCCCATTCGTTCCAACCGACGTCGCCGACCCAGACCTCGTTCGTGCCGGGGCGGGCGGTCATGCGGAACGGATTCCGCAGGCCGTAGGCGATGATGGGATCGTCGGCCGCGGTGCCCGCGCCGACGAGCGGGTTGTCGGGCATCGGCGCGCCGGTCGTCGGATCGAGGCGGAGCACGGTGCCGTCGTAGCTGACGTCGTCGCCGGGGCTGAGGATGTCCTGACTGCGGAGCGCGCCGCCTTCCGCCGTCGGCGGCGCGAGCGTCGCGCCGATGCCGCCGGGCGGATCGCCGCATGGGTTCTTCGCGGGGTAGCCCCTTTGGCCGTAGTCGACGAAGTTGAAGCTCGCGCCGTCGCCGCCGCTCACGTAGAGCGCGCCGTCACCGCCGAAGCCGATCGTGCCGATCGAATGGCTCGGGTACTGCTGGCAGTAGTTCTCGACGAAGACCTGCTCCGTGCCGACCATCACGTTGCCCGAGGCCGTCAGACGCGAGACGCGCCCCGCGACGACACAGCCGTCGGCCGTGTCACCCGGCGGGTTCGGGCACGAGTCGGAGGTGCCGCCGAACGTGCCCCAGCGCGGCGGCGTGCCGCCGATCACCGCGTCGAGCGTGTAAAGAACGTACACGTACGGCGTCGCGGGGAAATTGGGATGCAGGGCGAGGCCGAGGAGGCCGCGGTCCCAGAAATTGTGGGTATTGGTGCGCAGGTCGGCGAACGTCGTCGGCGTCGTGTCGGCGAGGTTGTCGAACACCTTGATGAGGCCGCTCTTCTCGGCGACGAACACGCGGCCGTCGCTTGCGAACTGGACGGCCGTCGGCTGGGTGAGGCCCGAGAAGGCCGTCGTCTGCTGGAAGCCGCTCGGCAACACGACCGCGGCCGCGGACCAGGGCGAGACCAGGAACGAGAGGGAGGCGAAGAGGAGCAGGATGGGGAGCATCGAGGATCGGGCGTCGGAGCGGAGCGTGGCCGTGGACGTGGAGGCGGGGTCGATCCTGGATGTCATGGCGCGTCAGGGGGCTCTACGCGTATTCGTCCATTCCGCGCCGCTCCGTTAGCAGGCGGTCACCGGATGATGGGGCGGATGCGCGGCCGGTCTGCGGACTCGCGTCGAAGTTCGCGTGTTCGTTGACATGTCTGTACCCGCATGACACCCAGGATTTCGCCTGCTGGATTCCCGAGCGGGCCCCGAGGCATCCTGAGACCGTGCGGATCGCGTTGATTTCGGACCTCCACGCCAACGAGGTCGCCCTGCGGGCCGTCCTGGCGGACATCGACCGGGTCGGCTGCGACGAGGTCATCTGTCTCGGCGACGTCGCGACGCTCGGGCCCCAGCCGAACGCGGTCATCCAATTGCTCCGCGAGCGCACCACCCGCCGGATTCTCGGGAACCACGACGACTTCATGCTGAATCCCGGCCTGATCCACAGCTACACCGAGGTGCCCGTGGTCGTGGAGAGCGTCGAGTGGTGCCGGGCGCGCCTTTCGGAGGACGAGATCGCGTTCCTCGGCACGTTCAGCGCGAACCTCGAGATCCCGCTCGACGACACGTCGACCCTGGTGCTCTTCCACGGAACGCTGCGCTCCCACATGGAGGATCTCCTCGCGACCACGCCCGACGAGGAGGTCGACGAGATGCTCCAGGGCCGGCGCGGCACGATCATGGCGGGCGGTCACACGCATCTCCAGATGACGCGCCAGCACCACGGCATCCTCATCGTGAATCCCGGCAGCGTCGGCCTGCCGTTCCGCGAGCACCCGACCGGCAAAGCGCCGACGCTCCTCGGTCACGCGGAGTATGCGACCATCGAAGCGACCAACGGCACGGTCGCTGTCCAGCTCCGCCGCGTTCCCGTCGATCGGCGGGCGATGGCCGCCGACATCGGCGCGACCGACAACCCCATCCGCCCGTATCTGCTCGAGCAGTACGCCTGACGCGGCCGACGAACGCGGCACGTCTGGCGGGTGGCATTCGGGTGGCGAAGCTGCCAGACCATCCGGATGCGCTCTCCCATCTGCGACCTGCTCGGGATCGAGTTTCCGCTCCTCGCGTTCAGCCACTGCCGTGACGTCGTCTCCGAGGTGTCGCGCGCCGGGGGCATGGGGGTCTTCGGCGCGGTCAGCCTGCCGCCCGATCGTCTGGAGGAGGAGCTCCGCTGGATCGACGACCACGTCGGGGGCAAGCCCTATGGCGTCGACCTCATCGTGCCGAACAAGGTCGTCGGCAAAGGTCAGTCGCTCACCACGGCCGACCTCGTCGCGGCGGTGCCCGAGGAGCACAAGGCCTACGCCGCGAGCATCCTCGCGCGCTACGACGTCTCTTCCGACGATCTCGACGACACCCGCCGCGGCAACACGAGCCTCGGCACGAATCTCCTCGAGGCGGGCGCGGCGAAGTCGCTGGAGGTCGCGTTCTCGCATCCGATCAAATTGATCGCGAACGCCCTCGGTGTGCCGCCGCCGATCATGCTCGAGTACGGCAAGAAGCACGGCGTGCCGGTCGCGGCGCTCGTGGGCACCAAGCAGCACGCGATCCGCCAGGTCGAGGCCGGTGTCGACATCCTCGTCGTGTCGGGCGGCGAGGCTGGTGGCCATTGCGGCGACGTCTCGACGCTCGTGCTCGTTCCCGAGGTCTGGGAGGCGATCCAGCCGTACAAGAACGTTCCCATCCTCGCCGCGGGCGGCATCGTGACCGGACGGCAGATGGCGGCCTGCATGGCGATGGGCGCGGCCGGCGCCTGGACGGGGTCGGTGTGGCTCACGACCAACGAGGCCGAGACGAATCCGGTCGTGAAGGAGAAGATGCTGAAGGCGAGCTCGCGCGACACGGTCCGCTCGCGCGCCCGCACCGGCAAGCCCTCGCGGCAGCTGCGCTCGCCGTGGACCGACGCGTGGGAAAGCCCGGAAGCCCCGACGCCGCTGCCGATGCCGCTCCAGTCGATCGTCAGCGAGCCCGCGCTCCGCAAGGTGGACAAGCTCGCGGAGGGCGGTCACCCGGGTGCCAAGGAGCTCGCGACGTACTGGGTCGGGCAGGGAGTCGGCCTCATGAACCAGGCCAAATCGGTGCGCGCCGTCGTGCAGGAGTTCAAAGAAGACTTCCTCACCGCGTACGAGCGGCTGTCGGTCGCGCTCGGCGACTGACCGCCGCGGGCCGCCCGCATGGAACGTCCGATGACGGGCTTCACGACCGACGCTGCCGGGCACTGGGTGGCGCTCCTCGGCTGCGGCCACCGCCAGCACGTGCGGCACGATCCGCCGCTCGTCGAGCGCCCATGGGTCACGAGCGAGGACGGGCGGCGGGGCCGCATCGGCCAGACGCTCGATTGTGTCCGCTGTGACGCGTTCGAGCTCCCCGACGATGCGGGCGTCTACAAGGCGACCGACGTCTTCACCGAGTCGACCGTGCCCGCGGGGCTGCGCAAGGATCACGCGACCAAGCCGGGCGTGTGGGGGCGCATCGTCGTCGCCGAGGGCCGGTTGCGCTACGACGTGCAGCCGCCGCTCGCCCGCACGTTCGACCTCGCGCCCGGCTTCCGGGGGATCGTCGTGCCCGAGGTGCGCCATCACGTCACGCCGCTGGCGCCGGTGCGTTTCTACGTGGAGTTCCTGCGCGTGCCCGCGTAAAGGAGTGCGCATGTTCCAACAACCCATCGACTTCCGCGACGAGAGCGAGGCGCTCTACGGCGTCCTCTCGACGCTCTCCGACGCCGACTTCGCACGCACGACCCAGTTCAAGAGCTGGACGATCCACGACGTCGTGAGCCATCTGCACGCCTGGAATTGGGCCGCCGATCTGTCGTTGTCCGACGCCGCGGCATTCGATGCGTTCCGGACCAAGCTCCTCGGCGAGCTCGCGAACGGCCGCCGGCTCCGCGCCATCGAGTCCGACTGGCTCGATGCCAAGAAGAACCGCGATCGCGTCGAGCAGTGGCGCGAGTTCTACCTCGCGATGACGGAGCGCTTCCTCGCCGCCGATCCGAAGAAACGCGTCGGCTGGGCAGGCCCCGACATGAGCGTGCGGTCGAGCATCAGCGCGCGTCTCATGGAGACGTGGGCGCACGGCCAGGAGATCTACGACCTCCTCGGCCGCGAGTGCGTGCACACCGACCGCATCAAGAACATTGCCGACCTCGGCGTCCGCACCTTCGGCTGGGCCTACATGAACCGGGGCAAGGCCGTCCCCGCGCCGGCACCGCAGGTGCGTCTCACGGCACCGTCGGGCGCCGCGTGGGTGTGGAACGAGGACGAGACCACGAATCGCGTCGAGGGCAGCGCCGTCGACTTCTGCAAGGTCGTCACGCAGACCCGCAACGTCGCCGACACGCGTCTGCGGATCACGGGCCCGATCGCGGCCGACTGGATGACGATCGTGCAGTGCTTCGCCGGGCCACCGGAAGATCCGCCGGCACCCGGCACGCGCTTCGCGCGGTCCTGAGCGCGCGGCATCAGGACCGGACGCCCGGCGCTTCGTACCCGGTCGCCTCGACGTACTCGGCGTAGCCGCCCGTGTATTGGCGCGGCCCGTCGGAGGACCCGAGCTCGAGCACGCGATTCGAGAGGCCGCGCAGCACCGAGCGGTCGTGCGACACGAAGATCATCGTGCCGTCGAAGTCGGAGAGGGCGCGGGTCAGCATGTCCTTGGTTGCGAGGTCGAGGTGGTTCGTCGGCTCGTCGAGCACGAGGAAGTTCGGGGGGTCGAAGAGCATCACCGCGAGCACGAGCCGCGCACGCTCCCCGCCGGAGAGGATGCGGCAGCTCTTGTCGACGTCGTCCCCGGAGAAGTCGAACGCACCGGCCACGGTTCGCAGCGATCCGAGCGACGCCCGCGGGTACGCGACCTCGAGCGTCTCGATCACCGTGCGGGTCGGGTCGAGAAGATCCATGGCGTGCTGCGCGAAATACCCGAGCTTCACGCTGCCCCCGAGCGTCACCGTTCCGGCGTCGGGTTGCGACTCGCCGGCGATCATCCTGAGCAGCGTGCTCTTGCCGGCGCCGTTCACGCCCATGACGCACCAGCGCTCGCGGCGGCGGATCACGAAGTCGAAACCCTCGTAGATGCGGCGGTCGCCGTAGCCCTTGTCGACGTGCGCCAGCTTCGCGACCTCGTCACCCGAGCGCGGCGGCTTCGGGAACTCGAACGTGACGACGCGTCGACGGCGCGGCGGCTCGACCTTCTCGATCTTCTCGAGCTTCTTCACGCGCGACTGCACCTGCGCCGCGTGGCTCGCCCGCGCCTTGAAGCGCGCGATGAACGCCTCCTCCTTCGCCAACATCGCCTGCTGGCGCGCATACTGAGCCTCGGCCTGGGCGGCATTCACGCCGCATTGACGTTCGTAGAAGTCGTAGTCGCCGGTGTAGGTCGTGAGCTCGCCGCCGTCGATCTCGACGACCTTCGTGACGATGCGGTTCATGAACGCCCGGTCGTGCGACGTCATCACGACCGCGCCCTCGAAGTCGTGCAGGAACCCTTCGAGCCAGAGGATCGACTCGATGTCGAGGTGGTTGGTCGGCTCGTCGAGGAGGAGCGCGTCCGGGCTCATCAGGAGAATGCGGGCGAGCGCGGTCCGCATCTTCCAGCCGCCGGACAGCTCGCCGACGTCCCGCTCGACGACCTCGGGCGCGAAGCCGAGCCCGGCGAGGATCTCGCGGGCGCGGGACTCGAGGCCGTAGCCGTCGAGCTCGTCGAAACGGTGCTGCACCTCGCCGAAGCGCGCGATCAGCTTGTCGAGCTCGTCGGCGCGGTCGGGGTCGGCCATCGCGAGCTCGAGCTCGTGGAGCTCGTGCGCGACCGTCGCGACCTCGCCGGCGCCCGCGATCGTCTCCTCGAGCACCGTGCGGCCGCCCATTTCGCCGACGGACTGCGAAAAGTACCCGATTGCGAGCCGCTTTTCGGTGACGATGCTCCCCGAATCCGGCTCCTCCTCCTTCACGATCATGCGGAAGATCGTCGACTTGCCGGCGCCGTTCGGGCCGACGAGCCCGATCTTCTCGCCGCGGAAGACGGCCATCGAGGCATCGAGGAAGAGGATGCGGCCGCCGTGCTGCTTCGAGACGGATTCGAGGCGAATCATGGGGGCGCTCTTCTAGACCGCGGGCGCCGGGGCGTCGAGTCGCGGCCGCCGGCGGGCGCTGGCATAGTCGGAGCGATGTCCGACGATTCCGAGGCCGTGACGGAAACGCTGTCGCCGGCGCTTCCGACGCGCATCGAGACGATGGCGGCCGACGTGCTGACGCGGCTCTGCGCGCGTGGCTGGCGCGTGGCCGTTGCCGAGAGTTGCACCGGCGGCCTCCTGGCGTCGCTGCTGACCGACGTCACCGGGTGCTCGCATGCCTTCGATCGCGGCTTCGTCGTCTACAGCAACGGCGCGAAAGAGCAGGTGCTCGGCGTGCCGCGCGCGCTCTTGGAGGCGCATGGCGCGGTGTCCGAGCCGGTCGCGCGTGCGATGGCGCGCGCCGCGCTCGATCGCTCGGACGCGCACGTCGCGGTGGCGATCACCGGATTCGCCGGGCCGGCGGGGCCGGACGACACGCCCGGTCTCGTCCACTTCGCGGTCGCGCGTCGCGATCGGCTGCTGCACGTGCGGCGCGAGTACGGCGACGCTGGGCGCGGCCCCGTGCGGGTCGCGTGCCTCGAAGAGGCGCTCGAACTCCTGCGGGCGGCGCTCGCCGACTGATTCAAGCCGGCACTGCGCCGGTGCGCTTCAAATGACGGGCGCCCGCGGCGAAGATGCTGGGGCGCCGGAACGGGGTCACGTGGCTGCCGTCGTACCAGTGGATCGGCGGCCGCTGCCAATGGCGCCAGAGTGCCAGCGGCTGCTCGGGGTCGACCACGTGATCGCCGCACCCCGCGATGATGAGCGCGCGCTCCCGCGGCACCGTGAGGGGATAGGTGAGCGGCGAGTGGACGCGATACGCCGCGTCGAGCTCCTCGGGGCTGAGCGGCGCCGTGCCGGAGCGGGCGTAGCGGCTCGACGCGAAGAGCGCCGACGGAAACGATCCCAGGCGTACGGGCGCGGCGATCGGAATCACGAAGCGCAAGTCCGAGCGCAGGCCCGCGAGCAGCGCGGCGAGATAGCCGCCGAGGCTCATGCCGATGACGCCGATTTCGTGCAGCCGGTCCCGCTGGAGCCACGCGGCGACTCGCTGGACGTCGTGGACCGACTGTCGCACGGCCTCGTTCAATCGTCCGACGTGCCACGACGCGAAGAGCTCGCCGGAGTAGCGCGCGCCCGGCGGACGGCGCGTGCCGTGGAACGGCAACGTGACGAGCGCGACGTCGAGCCCGAGGCGAAACCAGTCGGCGACCATCAGGACCGCGGCGTCGACGCTCGGGTTTCCCATCGTGAAGCCGTGGAGGGCGATCGCGGTCGCGGGCGCCGGCCGATCGTGGACCCAGTGCTCCACCGGGACCCAGTCGTTGCACTCGTGCCGCTCGACGCCGGGCGTCGCAGAGAACGGCGCGTACGGGCTGGGCAGCTCGTGCGCGACGATCGTCCCACCCGCAATGCGGCGATGCGGACCCGTGCGGACGCCGTCCGGGGCGCCGAGCCCCTCGAGCCCGGCGAAGAATCGTCGCGGGTCGTCCGCGAGCGCCGAGGAAAGGTACGGCTCCGCCGACCCGCGTACGGCGGCGAGCTCGCCGGCGGACGGCATCAGCGTCTGATCGAACGCGAAGCTCATGGCGCGGACCGCGAGCCGGTCGAGCAGCCCGCCGAAGCGGGACCGGGACCGCTCGCGCCACGAAAAGGAGGGGAGATCGTCCTCGCTCTCCGATGCGCTCGCCGCCGCGGAATCGAGGAGCGCGGTCATCGCGCGCCACCGACGCGATCCGCCGTGCGGCCGGCGACCATGACGTCGTCGAGCCAGATCGCGAGCCGCGAGGCCGCCACGACCACGCTCAGCATGGTCCAGCCGACGACTTCTCGCATCCGCCGTGTCGCGTGGGAGCGCATGTGGTCACGCGGCCGGCCGCAGCTCCACCTTGATCCACCCCGGACGGCGCTCGTCGAACGCCTCGTAGGCCGCGATCGCCGACGTCATCGGCTCGCGCTGCGTGAGCACGCGGAGCGGGTCGACCGCCCCGCTCTGGATCAAGCGGATCAAGGACGGGATGTAGCGGCGGTGGTTGCAGTTCCCCATCTGCATGGTGAGGTTCTTGTTCATCGCTTTCCCGATCGGGAAGCTCTGCATCGCCTCGGGATACACGCCGATCAGCGACAGCGTGCCGGCCTTCGCGAGCGCCGCGACGGCCCATTCGAGCGCTTGCGACGGTGCCGCGCCCGGATTCCAGTGTTCGTGACCGGGCGTCGCGCGCGGCGCGACCTGCGCGCGCTCGCGCTCGAACTGTCCGTGCTGCTGCTTCGCCTGCCACGCCGCGGGCCCGGTTTCCGCGGTTGCCGCGTCGACACCGACGGCGTCGATCGCGCGGTCGACGCCGATCTCGCCGGTGAGCCGGCGGATCGTGTCGACCGGGTCGTCCAGGTTGAAGTCGACCACCTCCGCGCCTTGATCGCGGGCCATCGCGAGCCGCGAGGCTTCCATGTCGACCGCGATGACGCGTCCGGCGCCGAGGAGCTGCGCGCTCGCGATCGCGAATTGGCCGACCGGGCCGCAGCCGAAGACCGCGACGGTGTCGCCGTCGCGAATCTCGGCGAGCTTCGCGCCGAAGTAGCCGGTCGGGAAGATGTCGGAGAGGAGGATGGCCTGCTCGTCGCTCACGTCGTCCGGGATCTTCACGAGCCCGACGTGGGCGAACGGCACCCGCGCGAGCTCGGCCTGGAGGCCGTCGAACGGCCCGGTCGACTTGGGGCCGCCGAAGAACGCGGTGCCTGCCGCGGGTCCATTGGGATTCGCGGTGTCGCACTGCGCGAAGTAGCCGTCGCGACAATACGAGCATGCGCCGCACGCGATCGTCGACGGGATGACGACTCGGTCCCCGATCTGGATGTTGCGAACGTCGCGGCCGACGTCCTCCACGATGCCGACGCCCTCGTGACCGAGGATCGTGCCCGGCTCCATGCCGGCCATCGAGCCGCGCACCATGTGGAGATCGGTGCCGCAGATCGCGCTCGCCGTCAGACGGACGATCGCGTCGGTCGGCTCCTGGATCGTCGGCTCGGGAACGTCGTCGAGCCGGATGTCACCGACGTCGTGAAAGACGACTGCTTTCATGACGCGCTCGTGGAGCAAGCGTCATGCCCGAAGGCGGTCGCGCGTTACCGGCGGAGTGTCGCGGCGCCGGCAAGCACGATCACGCTTTTGTAGAAAACGCTGGAGCGCGGGTTCGATTCGGCACGGCGACCCACGTCCAGCGCTGGCACGAAACGTGGACCGCCCGGAATCATGCGGATCTCGCACGTGACGATGATCATGGCGTTCGTTCTCGTCGGCGTGTCGAGCTTCCATGCCGCGGCGGCGTCGCCGGTGCCGAGCCCGAGCCCGCCGACGGTCGACGTCGGCTCGAAGACCTCGGGGCTCGCGGGCGAGCCCGTGGCGCAACCGAGCCCGCCGCGACAGATCCAGGTCGGCCCCGACGGCACGCCGCTCGACGGCGACCGCGGACCGGACACGCCTGGAAAAACCGGCCTCGGTAACAATCAAACCGATTCGCTCGGCGGTGCCGACAAGGGACCCGGGACCCAGGACGTCGTACCGCGCAACGCGCAATGACCCCAGAGTCGCCGGCGCTCCTCGAGGTCGTCGGTCGCGTCACCCTCGTCTACGTATTGTTGCTCATCATGGTCCGCGTCGCCGGGAAGCGGGAGATCGGCGAGCTCGGACCGCTCGATTTCCTCGCGATGCTGTTGCTGTCGGAGACCGTCTCGCCGGCGCTCACGAAGCAGGACGACTCGCTGCCCGTCGCGCTCACGGCGGCGGGCACGTTGATCGCGCTGACGACGCTCGTCAGCTGGCTGTCCTATCGCTTTCGGACGTTCGAACGGCTCGTCGACGGGACGCCGCGCGTCATCATCGCGGACGGCCGCGTGGACTCCGGCGTCTGTCGATCCGAGCGCATCAGCGAGCAGGAGCTCGAGAGCGCGCTCCGTCGCGAAGGCATCGACGGGCCTGAGGGGGTGCGTCGCGCGACCCTCGAGCCGAACGGCCGCATCACCGTCATCCCCAAGTCGTAAACCCCCATTGCCTCCCGTTGGGTTCGTGAGTAGTCCGAGCCCGTCCAGGAGGAGGACCCGATGGAAATGCGCTGCATCCTCTGCGACGAGCCGACGCGAGCGCCCGGCGCCATCGTCGTCACGGGTAACGTCGACGATCCCGATGCCGCTCCACTTTGCCGTGCGTGCGCCGCGTTGCCGCTGCACGAGCAGAAGCGCCTGCGCGACGTCGCGATGACGCGCATGGCGCAGGCCGCGATCAAGACCCAGCAGCCGTGACGCGCGCGCGGATCGGCGCGCCGATGGTCAGATGCCAGCCGCCTCTGCGAGCTCGGTGAAACCGAGCCGTACGGCGGCGACGAACAGCTCGAGGTCCGGCATCACCTCGCGATCGGCGTTGAAGCCGAATCCGAGCGAGCCGCAGTAGCTGAAGAGCGCGATCCCGAGCCCCTGGTTCTCGAAGAGCGGTACCTGCGGGTAGCCGGTCAGGAGCTTCGCGCCGAGCAGATAGAGCGGCACCTGCGGGCCCGGGACGTTGGTGACGATGAGGTTGTAGGGGTGCAGCCGCGAGAGGAGGCGGACGCCGAGTCCGAGGACGCCGGGCACCGCGTACTCGGCGACGCGGCCGAGGACCTCGGGGCCGAGCTCTTGCCGCATCGCTTTGCGCTTGCTGGTTTCGGCGGCGACGCTCGCGAGCCGGCGGCGCGCGTCGGCCTCGTGCACCGGGAGGTCGAGGAGCCAGCCCGACGCGCGATTGCTCGCCTGGCCGCGCTCGTCCTCGGTGCGGACGCTCACGGGAACGACGACGCGGAGCGCGAGCTCGCGGACGTCGCATGCCCGCTCTTGCAGGAAATGGTGCAGTCCGCCGGCGACGCTCGCGAGCGCGACGTCGTTCACGGTGCCGCCGAGCCGCGACTTGACGGCCTTGACCTCCTCGAGGTCGAGGTTCAACCAGTCGAACGTCCTGTGGGCGCTGATGGGTTTGTTCAGCGGCGTCGGCGGCGGCAGCGACGCACCCGCGCCTGCGAGGTCGACGAGGGCCCGCATGCTCGCGCGCGTGGTCGCGCCGACCCCGGCAGGGTCGCTCGCGATCGCGAAGAGGCGCTGCGCCATCGTCACCGGGGTGGAGGCCTGGCGCGCGAGCCCGTCGGCGAGGAGGCGGGCGCCGCTCGGCGCCGGGCGCGGCGTCCACGGACGCGGCTCCTCGATCACGTCGTCGGGCGTCGGGCTCACGAGCGCCGTGAAGAGATCGAACGCCGAGATCCCGTCCGCGATCGCGTGGTGCGTCTTGATGAGGAGCGCGAAGCGGTCGTTCGCGAGGCCTTCGATCACCCAGAGCTCCCAGAGCGGTTTTCCGCGGTCGAGCTGCTGCGACATGATGCGCGCCGTCAGCATCTTCAGCTGGGCGTCGTCGCCGGGACGGGGCAGGGCGGTGTGGCGGACGTGATAGCTCAACGTGAAATGATCGTCGTCGATCCACACCGCCTGGTTGAAGACGGGGATCCACGCGAGCCGTTGCCGGTATCGCGGAACGAGATGGAGGCGGCCGGCGATCTGACGGCGGATGCGATCGATGTCGATGCCGCCGTCGGGTTTCGTGAGCGGCCCCGCCTCGAAGAGGACGAGCCCGCCGAGGTGCATGTGGGTGGTCGCGTCCTCGAAGTGGAGGAACGACCGGTCCTGCGCCGAGATGCGCTCGTAGAACATCTCGGGCTGTCCGTTCTCGGGTTTCATCGGGCTGTGCGATCTACGCAGCTGGCGTCGCGCTTGTAAAGTTGCGCGCGGCGTCGGTAGGAGTGGCGCCCGTGCCGCTCCACGTTCGCCTGCTCTTGTACGCCTGCCTCGGGGTCGCGGCCGAGGTCGTGTTCACCGCGGCCTGCGCGCGGCTCGGCCTCGTTCTGACGCCGGACATGGACGACGCGGAGGCGCGCGCCGGGTGGCGCCTCAAGGGGCACTCGTTCGTGTGGATGCTGCCGATCTACGGCCTCGGCCTCGGGCTGTTCGAGGTCGTGTACGACGTCCTGCGGGGCCAGCCCTGGTGGGCTCGCGGGCTCGGCTACGTGAGCATTCTCTACGCGATCGAGCTCGCCGCGAGCGTCGCGTTGGTGCGACTGACCGGCGCGCACGTCTGGCGTTGGGTCGGGCGGGGCAACGTCGGGGGTCACGTCCACCTGGCGATGGCACCCGCGTGGTTCGTCGCGACGCTCGCCCTCGAGCCCCTCTGCGACCTGCTGGTGCGGGGCACGGTTCGATGACCGTACCCCGCGCTCGGCAACCCTGAAGCGCGCTTCCGCTCAGCTCCCGAGTCGCTGGCCGGCGAGCGCCTCGAGCCGGGCGATGCGATCCGCCGTCTGCGGGTGGGTCGAGAAGAGCCGCGCCATGCCGGCGCCGCCCGCGAACGGGTTCACGATGAAGAGGCTCGCCGTCGCCGGCTGCGCTGCGTAGGACGGCACGTGGGTCGCCGCCTGTTCCATGCGGGCGAGGGCGCTCGCGAGCGCGAGCGGGTCGCCCGAAATGGCGGCGCCGGTCTCGTCGGCGAGGTACTCGCGCGAGCGCGAGATCCCGAGCTGGATCAGCGTCGCGGCGATCGGCGCCACGAGCGCCATCAGGATGCCGGCGAAGGGGGAGGCGCCTTCGCCGTCCTCGTCGCCGTGCGTGGCGCCCATCCCCATGAAGCCGATCGCGTGCGCCGCGTACGTGATGACGCCCGTGACGCAGGCCGCGATCGTCGACACCAGGATGTCGCGGTTCCTGATGTGCGCGAGCTCGTGCGCCAACACACCGCGGAGCTCGCGCGGCGAGAGCATCTCGAGGATGCCGCTCGTCACGGCCACCACGCCGTGCGCGGGATCACGGCCGGTCGCGAAGGCGTTGGGTTGCGGGTCGTCCATCAGGAAGACGCGCGGCATCGGCAGCTCGGCCTTCGCGGCGAGCTCCCGCACCATCGCGTGCAGCTGCGGGGCCTGCGACGGATCGACCTCCTGGGCGCCGTGCATCCGGAGCACCATGCGGTCGGAGAAGTAATAGGCGCCGACGTTCATGGCGAGCGCCATGACCGCGAAGAAGCCGAGATGACCCGGAGCGACCACGTTGCCGATCCCGACCAGGAGCGCCGAGAGGGCACCGAGGAGGACGATCGTCTTCAGATGGTTGTTCCAGCGAGTCATGAGGTGTTTCTCCTTTCGCCCGCCAGCTCTAAGCATCGTTCTCGCTGCGAGCAAATAGATAATTTGAAGCTGACTCTTCGAGATCATCGAAGTATGGTCGGCGGATGGAATGGCTGAACTACCACCACCTCCTGTACTTCTGGACGGCGGTGAAGACGGGGAGCGTCACGGCGGCGAGCGAGGAGCTCAGTCTCTCGCAATCGACCGTCAGCGCCCAGATCCACGCGCTCGAGCGCTCGCTCGACGAGAAGCTCTTCCGCCGCCTCGGCCGGCGGCTCGTGCCGACCGACGTCGGCCAGGTCGTCTTCCAGTACGCCGAGGAGATCTTCGGCCTCGGCCGTGAGCTCGTGGATGCGGTGAAGGACCGGCCGACCGGCCGGCCGCTCCGGCTGAACGTCGGGGTCGCCGACGTGCTGCCGAAGCTCGTCGCGCACCGGCTGATCGCGCCCGCGCTGGCGCTCGGCACGCCCGTCCGCCTCGTTTGCACCGAGGGGAAGCCGCCGCAGCTTCTCGCCGAGCTCGCGCTCCACGACCTCGACGTCGTGCTCTCGGATACGCCCGCCGATCCGGGGGTGGCGGTGCGCGTCTTCAATCACCTCCTCGGCGAGTGCGACGTCGTCCTCGTCGCGGCGCCGGCGCTCGCCGAGCGCCATCGGCGCGGCTTCCCAGGGTCGCTCGCGGCAGCTCCATTGCTGGTGCCGGGCACGGGGACGTCGCTCCGCCGCGGGCTCGAGCAGTGGCTCACGAGCCTCGATCTCCACCCGCGCGTGGTCGGCGAGTTCGAGGACAGCGCGCTCATGCAAGCGTTCGGCCGCGAGGGCGTCGGAATCTTCCCCGTGCCGAGCGTGATCGAGCGCGA
>DAIQBH010000125.1:0-16677 GCA_036781285.1 Thermodesulfobacteriota bacterium
GGGCGTGAGCCAAACGTCGGGGGTGGCTGACTTCGTGGCGGGGACACGTGGTTCCTTCGTTGGTCCGGAGACAACGACAATCTGCCGCCGTCTGTGGTTCCCATTCTGCCGTCAGTTGGCGGAGACCCGACCGGCATGGTTCGCGCCGACGTAGGCCGATCCGAGCGCATTCAAGCCGCCTCGGCCCGCGTCACGCCGAACAGTCATGCGATCGCGCATGCGACGCGTGCGCCATCAAGCCCATGCCCCCATGTGCCGATGAAGAACGGGGGGCGTCGGTCGATGAAGCAGCACGGCCGACGAGAAGGATGGTTGCGGGCGACCTCCCCTTCGTGCTGCTCGCAATGGTGGACGATCTCTCCTGTCGTCCGAACGACGCCCGACATGACTCGCGATTGGACTGAGCACACACTTCCGCCACCAGTGAGCCCGCTGCGTCGGATCGTCTCGGTCGTCGGCGAGGGTGCCTGTGCCGGCCTGCTCGCGGCTGGGGGGCAGGCGTCCTGGAGCGTGTGGTTGCATGCCGACCTGGCGCATCGAACGCCGCACCTGGCGGCGCTTCGCGTGACGGATGCGGCGCTCGACCTCGTTCCGCCGGCCGTGGTGCTCTCGGTCGGGCTCGCGACCCTGTTCGCGGTCCTGCCGCGCTTTGGCGGCACGTGGGTCCGCGCCGGGATCGTGCTCGTCGCCGTCGCCGCGGGGGCCGCGGTCGTCGCGGCCGGGAGCCATCGCGCCGATCTATTCCCGTTGCACTGGTTCAGCTCCCGTGCCGTGGCCCTCGCGTTTGCCGGTTGGATCGCCGCGCCGTTCGCCGCTTTGGTGGCGGTGCACGTCGCAGACGCCCGGCGCGCGGCGTCGGGCTCGCCGACAAACCGCGGCGCCGTCTGCGCGGCGCGCCGCTGGCTCCTGGCGCGAATCGGGCTCGCGGCCCTCGTGCTCGTGATCGCCGGCCGCGCGGCCCTCGGCGCGTGGCCAGGCACCGGACCTTCCGTCCTGCTCGTGTCGATCGACACCCTGCGGGCGGATCGGCTGGGCGTCCTCGGGGGGCGCCGCAACCTCACGCCGAATCTGGATCGCTTGGCGGGGGAAGGCGTGCTGTTCGAGAAGGCGTCGTCCACGGCACCGTGGACACTGCCTGCACACGTCTCGTTGTTCTTGTCGCAGCTCCCATGGGACCACGGGATGATCTCGCGGGGCACGCGCGTCAGCCCGGGCCGCACGATGCTCGCCGAATACTATCGCGAGCACGCGTATCGGACCGCCGCGTTCACGGCGGGCGTGTACATGACCTCGTGGTACGGGTTCGATCAGGGATTCGGTACGTTCGAGGAGTACGACCGCGCCGACGGCTTCGGCACCGAGCCCATCGTCGCCGCCACGCTGCGCTGGATCCGCCAACAGGGGACACGACCGTTCTTCGTGTTCTTTCATACCTACGCGCCGCATGCGCCCTACATTCACGACGAGCTCGCCGATCCGGAGGATGCAGGCCGGATACCCGGCGAGTTCCCCCTGGAGTACCTGGAAAGGATCCGGCGCGGGGAGCTGGTTCTCACGGAGACGGAGCGTCGGTACGTGACCGACCTCTATGACGGCGGGGTCGCCTATGCGGATCGCACGCTCGGGTACTTGTTCGACGAGCTCCGGCGGGACGGCACCCTCGATCGGACGATCGTCGTCGTGGTGTCCGATCACGGCGAAGACCTCTGGGACCATTTGACGAGCCGGAGCCCCGATCATGCCTATTCACTCTACGAGGAGCTGATCCACGTGCCTCTGATCGTACGCGCGCCGGGGCTGGTGCCGGCGGGCATCCGCATCCGGACGCCGGTCAGCCTGCTCGACGTGGCGCCGACGTTGCTCGCGCTCTCGGGCCTTCCCGCCGACCCTGGTCACGCTGGGCAGGATCTCGCGGAGACGTGTCGACAGGGCAGCGAGCCCGCCCTGCGTCCGGTGCACGCGGAGGCAACGTTGGGGGGTCCGGAGCGGTTCGCGCTCCGCATGGCCGACCTCAAGGTGATCGCGAGCGCGCGCGCGGGACCCGTCGACGGCATCGACGCCGCGCCGTTGGAAATCTTCGATCTCGCGCGTGACGCTCACGAGCGCCAGCCGATGTCGTTGGCCCCTGACGCGTCCACGGCGCGCTGGGTCGCCGAGCTTCACACGCGTGCCGCCCGCTTCGTGGACGGACGGGGTCCCGCTGCGAACGTGGGGCCTCTGCCCGCCGACATCGAGGACCGTCTTCGCCATTTGGGGTATGTGCAGTAGCCGCGGCGGCGGCACGAGCCCCCTGCGGCGCTGACCAGTGCTGCGATGCCAGCACCGGCGAGTTGCCACACCGCGACCGGCCAGTGCCAGGTCCAATCCGGTCCCTTGTCGTGGCAGCGCTGATCTCGAGGTCCGCGATCACCTCGCAGACGAGTTTCGTTCCTAGCCGTTCGGCGCGCCGGCAGAAGCCGGCCGTGGGCACGTCCTTGCGGAGCGTCGGAACCGCCATCCCCGCGCGCGTCGGGCGCTTTTTGGCCCTCACGATCTCCCGAGAATCGCCTGAACTTCGCCAGGACTCTCGCGCGGTGCGCCACTACGGTGCGCCGCATGACAACCGGCAGCTGACGCCGGCACACGACAAGGAGATCTCTCATGACACACGCACGTACCTTTCTCGCCGCGGCCGCCCTCGCTCTTCTTCCGACGCGTGCGGGGGCCACCAGCTACGTCATGCCCAGCGACGGCGCGCTCGCCGACCGCGCCGACGTGATCGCTCACGTCCGTGTCGACGGCGTCGCGCCGGCGCCCGATCGCGCCGCGCTCGACTACCGGGTGACGGTTGATCGGACCCTCAAGGGCGGTCGTACGGGCACCCTCATCATCCGCGTGCCGGGCGGTCCATCCCCGGACGGCCTCGCGCTGCACGTCGACGGCGCCCCGCGGCTCGCACCGGGCGAGCAGGCTCTCCTGTTCCTCCGGCCGAACGCGGACGGTACGTTCCGCATTGCCCATGTGATCCTGGGCGCGTTCGTCGAGGCGGACGTCGGCGGCGAGCGCGTCGTCGTGCGCGACCTCGGTGACGCGGTCGAGATGCCTTCGGCGCGGAGCGCCGGAAGCGAGCACGACCTGCCGCGCGATCTCGACCGTTTCCAGGCGTGGCTCGCGGATCGAGCGGCCGGCGTACAGCGAGCGCCCGACTATTTCGTGTCGGCTCCGGCCGGCTCACGACGGCGAAACAGCGAGCTCCGGGACCCCGCCGTGCGATGGTTTCGCTTCGAGGGCCCCCGCCTCAGCAAGCACGTCGATTGGCTGATCGACCCGCTCGGTCAGGACGGCCTCCCGAACCGCGGTCGGCAGGAGTTCCGGAGCGCGCTGCAGGCGTGGAATCGTCTGCGGGGCTCGACGATCTCCTACCGCGTGCGCGGCTTCACCGCCGCGGATGGCGGGCTCGACGTCTACGACGGGATCAACGCCATCCGGTACGAGGTCGACTTCGGCGACCCCTACGACTGCCAGGAAGGCGGTACCCTCGCGATCGGCGGCGCGTGGTTCGACGACACCGCCAGCCTCGACTTTCGCGGGACCGAGTACAGCCCCATCATCGGCGGCGACATCATCGTGAACCAGAATGTCGCGTGCTTCTTCGAGGCCAGCACGCGTCCACGGGCGGCGGCACGAGAGCTCTATGCGCACGAGCTCGGACACACGCTCGGGTTGCAGCACTCCTGCGGCGACGAAGAAAGCGGGCCCTGCCGCACGCTCGATGACTTCGAGGCGCTCATGCGCGCGGGCGTCCACGACGACGGGCGAGGGGCGTATGTCGGACAGGCCGACAAGGACGCGATCTGCACGCTCTATCCCGACGCGCGGCTCACGAGCGAACAGTGCGCCCGGCGATGAGGTCACGACGCATCACCGTGCCGGCGACCAGGGCGGTCCGTCGCACGATCCGGTCCGTCGCGGCGCTCCTGCTCATCGTGATCGGCACCGGCTCGCTCGCGGCGGACGCCGTCGCGCAGGAGCTGCTCCAGAACGGCGGCTTCGAGAGCGCGGCGCTCCCTGGAGCGGGTGCGGCGGGGTCGACATCGTCGACGGCTCCGACGCGGGCACGACCACGGCGATGGTACGCACCGGTCGATTCGCCGCGCGGGTCGGCGGTCTCTCCGACGACAGCTGTGGATACGTGCTGAACCAGTTCGTGCTCGTCCAGCTGGTGACGATCCCAGCGGACGCCGATGACGTCACCCTCTCGTTCTGGTTCTCTCGGCTCGGGCCGGACCTCGGCCCGCAGGGGAATTCCGTCGCCGACATGGGCGTGGCGCTCTCGACCGACCCGTTCTTTGGGTCGCGACTCTTCGGGGTCGTGGCGCACAACGTCCTGCGTGGCTGGATGCCGTTTCGCGGCCATCTCGCGGTCGAGACTTCCGCCAGCATCCCGAGAAAGGTCGGGCGGCCGAGCTCGGCGCCGACGGCCTGACAGACCGCGAGGCCCTGGCGCATGCGGGCGGCCCCGTCCTCCAGGGCTCCGCGCTCGGCGAGCAACCAGCCGCGATAGATCTCCCCCAGCATGAGAAAGAGGGCGAAGTCGTGACGGTTCGAGTACTCGAGGCGTACGTCCTCGAGACCTTGGACGACGTCGGGCTCGCGGCGCATCTGGTGGAGCGTCGCCGCGAAGTTGTAGCCCATGGCGACGCTCAGCGGGTGATCGAGCGCGCGCGCGTGCGCGAGACATGCGCGCATGCGCGCCGCGGATTCCGCGAAACGGCCGAGCATGAAAAGCGCGAGCGCCTCGTGGGAGAAGCACGACACGCCGGGATCGTGGTCGACGGTGAAGCCGTCGCGCGGGTTCGGAGCGTGCCGCGCCGGATCGTAGATCGCCTTCGAGCGCTCGAGGTGGGTGAGCGCCGTCGTGAAATCGCCGCGGTAGAAGGCGATCATCCCGGCCGCATTGTGGCCGCCGAGGAGGGCCGCCTCGTCGTACGTGGCCTCGGCCACCACCAGGAGCTGCCGCGACACCTCGTCGGCGACCGCGAGCTCGCCCCGCATGATCAATGCGCCGGCGACCGCGAGCAGGACCGGGAAGAGCTGCGGCGTGATGCCCGTCTCCGCGCACAGCTCGCGCGCCCGCGCGTAGGCGCGCGAGACGTCCGGCGCCGCCCAACCGCTGTTCGCGATGTGCACCGCCCCGAGCAGAGTCTGGAGTACCAGCTCGTGACCGGCCCGGTCGGCGGACGGCGGTAACGCTTCCAGCAGCCCGAGCGCCCGGGTCGCATGCTCGATCGCCTGCCGATGAGCGTTCTGGCGAGGCGCCGTCTCCGCGGCGAGGCGCCTATAGTGGATGGCACGCGCGAAATCGCGACCCTCCTCGAAGTGCATGGCGAGCTCGCCCGCGATCTCCGGCGCGCGCGTCCCGTGGGCGCGCTCGAGACGATCGCCGATGCGGAGGTGCAGGCCGAGGCGATGCCCGGCGGGAATCCGCTCGTAGAGCACCGTCCGGTAGAGCGCGTGGATGAACGCGAACCGTCCGGCGACGGTGCCGTCCGGCCACTCGGTGGCCCCCGTGGCGCGCACGAACCGCCCGCGCCGAGCCATCTCGGCGCAGTGCCGTTCGCCCTCGGATGCGGCGATGCCGTCCGTCTCGGACAGGGCCGCCGAGAATTCGGCCCCGGCGACGCTCGCCACGGCGAGCATCGCGCGCTCCGCCGGAGCCAACCGGTCGATCTGCTGCTCGACCATCTGCACGAGCGTCCGCGGCACCCCGGCGGCGATGCGCTCGACCGGAACGACGAGCGTGGCGCCACCCTCGTCGACCCGGAGGTGCCCCTGCGACACGAGGTCGTCCACGACGTTCACGAGGAAGAGCGGGTTGCCGCTCGTGTTGGCGTGCAGCACGGGCGCGAGGTCGCGGGGAACAGCGGCCGTCCCGAAGCGGTGCTCCAAATAGGCGGCGACTGCCGCTTCGTCGAGGAACGCGAGGGCCAGATCGTCCGCCGTATCGTGCAGCAGGAGCTCGCGCTTCACGGCGCCAAGCGGATGAGCGTCACCCGCGAGCTCGGCATCGCGATGGGTTGCGACGATCAAGAGGCGCGCGGCGTCACGGCGACGCGCGAGCATCGCGAGCACGTCGACGGTATCGACGTCGCCCCAGTGGAGATCTTCCAGGAGGAGAATGAACGGCGTCTCCGCGGCGAGCGCATCGACCGCCTCGACGAGCTCGCGGAGCATCCGCTCGCGGGTCGCGCCCTGTGCGCGCCGCTGCACCGCCTCGAGCTCGGCGTCGTCGAGCAGCGCCGGCAACTGCGCCAGCCAGGTCGGCGCGTACTGCCGGAGGGTCGCGAGCAACGCCTCGTTCCCGCGCGCGCGGCCGAGCCTGCCGAGCGCCTCGAGGATGGGCAGATACGGCTCGCTCGCGCCGAAGCGCTCGAGGCATTGACCGCGGCCGATCCGCACCGCGCCGCCGTCGAGCTCGCCGAGAAATGCCTCGACCAGCGTCGTCTTTCCGATCCCCGCCTCGCCCGACACGAAGACGAGGCGCCGTCGGCCGGAGGCCGCGGTCGCGAGGAGCGCGTGGAGCCGCGCCCGCTCGCGCTCGCGCCCGACGAGCGCCGGGACGGTGGCGGATGGGGTCACCGCGGCCGGCGGGCCCGCAACTGGTGGCGCGGACGCGGGCGCTTCGAGCGCCGCCACCGGACCGATGAAGCGAAAACCGCGGCGATGGACGGTTTCGATGTAGCGCGGCGTGCGCGAGGCGTCTCGCAACGCTTTCCGCAGGTCGCGTATGCAGCTCGTGCGCGTCGCCTCCCCGACGACGACGTCGCCCCATCCGGCGGCGAAGAGGTCGTCCTTGGTCACCAGCGCGAGCGGATGCCCGACCAAGTGCCGGAGCACGGCGAACGCCTTCGGCGAGAGATCGAGGCGCCGCTCGCCACACCACGCCCAGCCGGTCCGTTCGTCGATACGGACCGCCGCGGGTGCGCCGGAAGCGGCTACTCCCGCTCGCCTTTCGCGCCCTCTCACCATCTCCCGAGAAACTCCTGAACTTCGTCAGGACTCCCGGTCACGCCGTCGATACTTTCCGCGCAGCATGCGGCTCGACGACACATGGAACGCGCTACCGCCGGACCGGGCCTTCGTCGTCCACTTCCGAACGACGGCCGCGGGGCGCCGGCGCCGCTTCGAAGGTCGGGTGGAGCACCTGACCACGGGCCGGACGACGCATTTCGCATCGCGCGCGGGATTGTTGGCGTTCTTCGCCGAGCTGCTCGGCGCGGAGCGACGCCCATGAGGCGGAAGGACCAAGGGGGTACCGCATCGACGATCCGTCACCGCGACTCTGCCCTGTTCGATTCGCAAAGCCACACTTCGAAAGGAGACGACCGATAGCGATGACGCGAGCTCGCCGAAACTGCCAACGCGGTCTCCGATGACCGCATCCTATCGTGCGCCTGCCCAGGATCGCAGACGCGCGACGAGACCTCGCGATGGATACGGGCGGCTCCGAAAGAACGTCTGTCCCGTCGGACCACCCGCCGGCAGCGCGACGACGAAGCGCACGTGGGGATACACCGCGGCCGGGTCCTGACCCTCGGCGCTCATGCCGCTCCGGGTGGGGCCGGGAACGACGTCGTTCACCAACACGTCGGGAAACTGGGCGCGATCGATTTCGGTTGCGACCGCACGCGTGAGGGCGCTCACCGCCGCTTTGGAGGCCGAGTAGGCGGCGCTGCCGCGGAACGGATGGTCGCGCGCCCGGGAGCTCACCGTCACGATGCGGCCGAAGCCGCGCGCGAGCATGGCGGGGAGCGCGCGGCGGATGCAGAGCGCGGCGCCGCCGACGTTCACCGCCATGGTTGCGGTCCAGGCAGTCGATTCGATCTCGAGGAAGGGGGCGGCGGGAAAGATGCCGGCGTTGTTGATCAGCACCTCGACGGGTCCGAGGCGCTCCTCGGTGGTCGCGAAGAGGCGTTCGACGTCCGCGGCGGATGCGACGTCGCCGGCGACGCAGAGCATCTCGCCGCCACACTGACCCGCCGTCTCCTCGAGGCTCCGCGCGGTGCGGCCGAAGCCGGCGACGCGTGCTCCGTCACGTGTGAAACCGATCGCGAGCGCGCGGCCGATCCCGCTGCCCGCTCCGGTCACCACCACCACCCGTCCGGCGAGCGTCATGGTCGCCGCCCGAGGGCATCCCCCAGCGTCGACACCGAGCCGCGTTCCAATGGCACGCACCGGTCGCCGCGCGGTTGGGTGTCCGCAAATGCCGCGGCAAGGACGCTGCCGGGCGACGTCGTCACTCGGAAGCCGACGGCGAGCCGCAGCCAGGGCGGGACGGGATGGCGTCGAATGAGATGGCGGCGCGCGATCCAGCGCACGCGCGCTCGCGATCCCAAGACCTCGTCCTCCGGACGGCCGGCGCCGACCGACCCGAGGCGCCCGATCTGCGAGCTATGCAGCAAGCTCGGATGGAAGAGAAAGAACTCGCCGGGGCGGAGGGTCATGCGTCGCGCGCCACCGGTGTCCGGGGTCTCCGGGACGAAGCGCGGGGTGCCGTAGCCGGCACGCGCGGTGCCATCGACCAGGCGCAGGCCGAAGCGCCGCCGGATCTCTTCGGGCGTCTGGACGTGACTCCCCGGGAGCACCGCGACGCACGACTCCTCGGTCGCTGCCGTGATCGCCAGGTGGACGGCGACGTGTGGAGCATCGGCGGCGATGAAGGTGTTGTACTGGTCCTGGTGCCAGGGCAGTCCGGCGCCCCGGCGCACCGCGAAGATTTGCGAGCGCCAGAGCGAGAGCCCCGCTCCGAGCAGCGCGGCCAGGCGATCGACGATCGCCGGATGACGGCAGAGGGCGGCGATCACCGCCGAGTCGAGGTGGCGGTTCCGGGAGGCGAGCAGCTGGGCCCGCGGCGCGCGCAGGGCGGCAACGCTGGCGAGGTCGGCTGCCACGCGGCCCGCGACGTCGCGCATCTCCGCGGGGGTCCAGGCTGCGAAGGGCCCGGCAAAGCCGTGCTCGGCGAGCTGCGCCACGACATCGGTGCCTGCGGCTTCTCTGGACGTGCCGTCGCGGCGTGCCATCACGTTGCCGTCCCAGTCGAGCAGCGCGTCGAAGCCCTGCTTCCGGAGGAAGCAGCGGCGCGCGCTCGCGAGCCGGCCGAACCGGAACTCGCGATAGCGTTCGGAATCGAGAGCGTGATCGTGAAGGACGGCAACCTCCGGACAGTGCGCGACGGCGAGGCCGCCGGTCTTCGCGCGCCAAAAGAAGTCGGTGTGCTCCAGCACCTTGAGGTCGTCGTCCCACCCGCCGACCTTCCGGCGAACGGCTTCGGTGTCCGCCATGAAGAAGTTGTGGACCGCGTCGCAGCGCGTGTAGGGCGCTCGCGTCCGCACCCGGTGAAGGCGGAGATAGCGACCGGTCTCCGGGGCGGTTCCCGCCTCCAGGTCCAACTCCCAGGGCAGGGGCACGCCGTTCTCCTCGACCGATCCACCCATGAGCTCGCATCGCGACTCACGAAGATGCCGCAGCATGACGTCGAGACGGGTCGCCGCACCGAAGGCGACATCATCGTCGAGCAACACGAAGTAGCGGCTGCGGACCCGTTCGAGCAGCGCGTTCCGGCCGCGGCTGATGCCCGAGTCGAAGGGCAGGACGACGTAGTCGACGACCTGCCGGTAACGAGCCAACACCTGCTCGCGGATCGGCTCGTCGCCGTCGTCGGCGACCAGGACCGGTAGCTCGGGATACGTCCGCTCGATCGAGTCGAGCAGCCGGAACAGCGCCCGCGGCCGGAGGAAGGTCTTCACCAGCAGGGTGACGTCCTGCACGGCGACGACGTTTATCCGGTCGGCGGCGCGACCGGAAACCGGCTGGGGCTCGATCGGCTCCGATGGGGCAGCGCCACCCGTTCGTGCTACTGGACCGATCGCGCGAACGGCTCGACGGATCGGAGCACGCAGGCGGGGATCGTCGGTAGCGACTAAAGCTGCGCGCGCTAGGATCCTCGCCCGATCCGCGCACGCCGGCGCGTTCGTCAGGCCGCGGCCGTGCGGGGGTCGATCGGTACGATCCGCGGCGTACCGCGCTCGACGATCTCGGCCGCGGCGAGACAGCGATCCTCGCGATGGCGGGTCGCGATCAGCTGCACCGCTTGGGGGAGACCGTCCGCGATGCCGACGGGCACGACCGCGGCAGGAACGCCGAGGAGATTGCACGCCGTGACGAGCCGCATGCTCTGCATGATCGCCGCCATCCCCTCGGCGGTGAGGTCGGCGTCGGGAGCAAAGGGCGGCGCACACGCGACCGGCCCCAACACGACGTCGAAGCTATCGAGAAAGATCGCCCAGTCGCGCGCGACGCGCGTCCGCCGCGCGAGCGCTTCCATGTACCCGGCGAGGTCGACCTCGGGAAATCCGCCGAGCAGGTGCTCGACGACGGTGAGCGCGTCAGGCGCGAGGAGCGTGCGCGCGAACGGCAACACCATCGTGCGGGTTTCGGCCGCGAGGAGCGTTCCCCAGAGCTCGTGAGCCTCGACGACGGCGGGCGGGTCGACCTCCTCGATGCGACACCCGGCGGCGGCGAGCAGATCGGCGGCGCGCCGCACGCCGGCGGCGATCGTCCGGTCGCAGCCGAGCCCGCCCGGGTCGGTCGTGACGGCGACCCGCAGGGGCGCGGTGGCGCGGGTGTCCGCCGGTGTCACCGACCACGGATCGCGCGGGTCGGCGCCTGCCATCACCCGGAGCGCGACCGCGAGGTCGCCGACTTCCCGCGCCATCGGCCCGTCCGTGAGCATCAGCCGGAATGCCAGCGGCACCTCGATCGGCACCGTCGAGTCGTAGTGCGGGATGCGGCCTTGCGTCGGTCGGAGCGCGGCGGTCCCACAGCATTGCGACGGCCAGCGCACCGAGCCGCCGATGTCGTTGCCGATCCCGAGCGGGCTCATGCCGGTCGCGATCGCCGCTCCCTCGCCGCCGCTCGAGCCGCCGGGCGTGCGGTGGGCGTCCCATGGGTTCCGGGTGACGCCGTGGAGTGCGCTCGCCGTATGCCAGCGAAGTCCCAGATCCGGCATGTTCGTGCGCGCGAAGGGAATCGCGCCGGCGGCACGCAAGCGCTGCACCACCGGCGCATCCACCGTCGGCCGGTCGTTCGCGAACACCGGCATGCCGGCGGTGGTCGCTGCTCCGGTGACGTCGACGTTCACTTTGACCGTGACCGGCACGACGTAGAGCGGCACGAGCGTCTCGCTCCGCGCCAACGCGGCATCCGCGGCCTCGGCCGCGGCGCGCGCCTCGGCGACGAGGACTTCGGTGATCGCATTGACGATGGGATTGACCGCCTCGATACGCGCGAGATGGGCCTCGAGCACCTCGCGGCTCGACACCTGCCCCGACCGGATCGAAGCTGCGAGCTCGCACGCGCTCCGCCGCCAAAGCTCCGAAGCCATGGCGTTCGTTAGTGGCCCGGACCCGACCGCGTCAAGCGAGCCAACGAGCGCGCGCCGTCATCGCCTCAGGCGAAGGCGCTCGAGATCCGACG
This sequence comes from Thermodesulfobacteriota bacterium, assembly GCA_036781285.1. GTDB lineage: Bacteria > Desulfobacterota > Binatia > UTPRO1 > UTPRO1 > UTPRO1. The sequence goes on from DAIQBH010000125.1 coordinate 11,515, forward strand.
CTTGCTGGAGCTTGCACGTGATCGCCGTGCCCTTCCCGTTGGGCACGCACCGCAGCGCGGGGCGTGTGTTCGCGCAGCGGTCGGCGTTCTCCGGACCGAGCGTCGAGCCGAGGGTGACCGAGAACCACAAGAGCGGGCCCGGGCCCTCGTCGAACGTCGGGATGTCAGCCAGACGGGCGTCCTTCGCGCGCACTTTGACGTCCACGGTCCGCCAGTCGGCCGACTTCCGCAGGAGCCGCACCTCCGTGAGTCCGTTGGCGGAGCCGTGTAGGCAGGTGGGCGGCAACGCGTTCGAGTGATTGCGATACCGGCGGCTGGCGCCGTTCTTCGAGGTCGTCCAGCCGTCCCGCGGGTCGCATCCGGTACCCAAGCCGCCCGCGGGAATGCTGATCGTGCGGGCGGACCACTCGGCGAGCGACGTGTACTCCGGGACGAAGCTGTGGAGCAGCAGCTGCAATCCGTCGGTCGATCGTTGCGCGAGAGGTTCCGGCAACGCGACCCGCGCGGTGATCTTCAAGCGTTCGTCGCCGACCGGCCGGCCGAGGCCGACCAGGTTGACGGCGCTCTTCAGGAAGGTGCCGCCGCCGCTCGGACAGATCGCGCTGTCCGGATCGAGGGCGAGTCGCACGTTCATGTCGCCGCCGGCGGCGCCCGCCTCGGTGGCGATCTCGATCCAGTACGTCGCCTCGGCGTTGACGCGCGCGACCAGCTTCGTGTCGTTCCGCCCCGGGTCGTCCGCGCACGCGATCTCGCGCAATGCGGCGCATCCACCGGTGAAAACCGTGATGACGGTCTGGGGCGTACCAGGGTACGGCCAGGTCAGTGCCGAGATGGACAGCGTGCCGGTCGCCGGTGCGACGTAGCGATACCAGACGCTGTTCGCGTTGCGGTTCGGGCCGCCGGCCGAGCACGATTGTAGGGGATCGTCGGCATTGGTGGTCGCGGTGCGGGTGTCGACGTTCTCCTCGAACACGACGCTGTGGATGGGCGCCGCGTCGCTGCATTCGTCCCGCGCTTCCAAGGCCACCGCCGTGCCGCGGGCCGCGAGGATCCCCATGGCCAGGGCAAGCAGCACGGTGCTCACCGCCCTGCGCGAGATCTTCGACTGTGCCTCCATCGCCGCCTCCCGATCGCTACATCCGTACGCTGAGCGGGCGCCACGGACGTCGCGACGCGCGGCGTGGGCTGCCGTCGAGGTGGACGTGGCGGTGAACCGCTCAGGGATCCGCTTCGCTGTTGAAGTGGTGCGATGTTGCGTGGAGATGGTGGTAACGAACGTGCTGAAACCAGTGTTCGCTTAGCAAACGACCGTTCGAGGCGGCAAGCGAAAACTCACGAGCCGCGAGATTCGTGCCCGGTGCGTTTTCACGAGGAGCGGGAGCACGGCGGAGTCAGTCGTGTCCGATCCGCGACGACCGTTGCGAGGGGGAGCGCGGTGCCGAGACTTCCCGCCGCGAAACGGGGACGCTGCGGACCTTGCTCCTCATGCTCGTTTGGTGGCTTTCGGTGCCTTCGCGCGCGGTGTCCGCGTGACGAGCGCCGCTCGGACCTCCTCCACGCGCTCGGGCACCACGCGGTAGTAGACCCAGGCGCCGCGCTTGTCGCGCTCCAACAATCCCGCGTCGTGCAGCAGCTTGAGGTGATGGCTGACGGTCGGTTGCGAGAGCCCGACGGGCGCGATGACGTGGCAGACGCAGGCCTCGCCGTCGGGTTGCGCGGCGAGGAAGCTCAAGAGCCGGAGGCGGACGGGGTCGGCGAGCGCCTTCAAGGTCTTCGCCAGATCCTCGGCGTCGCTCTTGCTGAGCAGGGAGTGCAGGACGGGCGGGCAGCACGGCGTCACGGTCGGCATGGAGGGATATTGACATACCTCGATGTGACTCACAATATCGATGTCCGTCGATATCCGACGGAAGGAGGCTCGCCCGATGCCCGCCACATTCAACGTACCCATCGACGGTCCGAGCGCGTGGACCGGCGCCGACATGGCGCAACGCGACGCCGAGTGGATTCACGTGCTCACCGCGGCGGAGGTCGCCGACCTCGACCGCGTGGTGACGATGATGCACAGGAGCGGCGTCCCGCGGGAGCGGATCACCCGCGCGGACGTGCCCTTCGATGCGCTCGCGCCGGCCATCGCCTCGTGGCGCGAGACGCTCGCGCACGGGCGCGGGTTCTTGCTGGTGCGTGGACTGCCCGTCGAGCGGATGACCTTCGACGACGCGGTGGCGGCGTACTGGGCAATGGGGCTGCACCTCGGAAGCCCCGTGCCCCAGAATTTCCAGGGCGAGCTGCTCACCGACATCCGGGACACCGGCGCCGACCCCAACGATCCGAGCACACGGCTCTACAAGACGCGCGCCGAGCAGGACTTCCATACGGACGGGGCCGACGTGATCGGGCTGCTCTGTCTCCGCGGCGCGAAGAGCGGCGGCGAGAGCCGGATCGTGAGCTCGGTGACCGTCGTGAACGAGATCCTCCGGCGACACCCGGCGCTCGTCTCCGTGCTCTTCGGCGACTTCTCGTGGCACTACTTCGAGCCCCACATGCCGGCGCCCGTGCATTTCGCGCGCCCGATCTGCCGCGATCAGAACGGCCGCCTGAACACGTTCTTCATCCCCTGGTACATCCGCCGCGCCCAAGAGCTTCCGGACGTTCCCCGGATGACGCGCGAGCAGGCGGCCGCGCTCGAAGCGCTCGAAACCATCGCCAACGATCCGGCGCTGTATCTCGACATGGAATTCCGTCCCGGTGACGTGCAGTTCCTCAAGAACTCCGTCGTTTTCCACAAGCGCACCGAGTACGAGGATTGGTCCGAGCCGGAGCGGAAACGCCACCTCCTGCGGCTCTGGCTCGCGGCGCCGGACTTCGACGACGGCGACGAGCAGCTTCGTCGCGGCATCACGCTGGCCTGACGCCGATGGACGGCCTGCTCCTCGTCAGTCTGGTTCCGTTGTTCGGCGCGTTCGGGCTCGGGGCGATCGACGGGCTCTACTTCCACTTGCGGCGCTACCGGCTCTTCGCCCATCCGGAGTCGCGGTACGAGCACGCGTTGCACACCGTCCGCGCGATCCTGGTGCTGCCGCCGCTCACGCTGCTGTACCTGGCGGACGCCGCGGGCTGGTACCTATGGGCAGCCGCTGCGTGCATCGCGCTCGATCAAGTGGCTCTGGTCCTCGATCTTCGCGCCGAAGCGACGAGCCGGGGTCGGTTCGGGGGACTCTCCGCCGCCGAGTATCAGATCCACGTCGGGGCCAACGGCCTGCACGCCGTCGCGCTCGCCTTGGCGCTCGCGAGTCGGCCGTCGTCCGCGTGGAGCGTCTCCGCCTCGGCGCTCGAGCTCTCGGCGCTGCCTGTGCTCTGCCACGGCGCCCTGGCCCTGCTCTGGGTCGCGGCGGCGGTCGCGGCGATCCAGCACGTGGTCCTGACGTTCCGCGGAATCGACGACGAGACAGCGCTGGACCGCGCGTCCGGATCGCGAACGTCACGCGACACCGCCCACCCGCGTCCGGCGGGCCGCACGGGTTTCCCCGAAGTCCCGTGCGTCGAGCCGGAGCGCGGGCGAGTGGGTGTCTAGCCCGAAGGAGGCGGTCAGGGCCCCCCGTGAGTGGCGACGAGCCCGCAGCGACAGACCATGGATGCCTCGCGACAGGCTGCGGCGAGACAGAACGAGGTGGAGCGCGGATAAGCGGTGCCGCAGCCAGCGCAGCGACGATGGACGGCGTTGCAGCGAGGACATCCTGAGCGCGTCGTCATGGGAGCGCAGTGAGCACCCCGCGTGCCAGCGCACGACCTCGACGGTCAGTCCCGAACGACGTGACGGGTGCCGCGGTTTACACGCGCGAGTCTACAAACGCCGAGTTCCCTATCGATGCATGAGGAGATTCGCGCCGGTGAGTAGGGAAAGGGCGCCTGAGCGGAAGGCGCCGTCGGGAATCCGTGGTTACGGCGGTAGCCGCAGGACGTCGGCCGGGGGCGTGCCCGGCCTTGCCGGCTTGGCGGCCGCCGAGTAGGCCTGCGGCGTGCAACGGCCGCGCCGCTCGCAGGCGACCACCGCGATTGCGGCGGGGCACCGACCCGGCATGGCGCACGCGCCGATCGAGGCGTACGTGCTCGTCGCCTCGTTCTTGACTGGCGCGATCGTTCTGGTCGTCGAGATCCTCGGGACGCGGGTCGTGAGTCCCTACTACGGGGCGAGCGTCTACGTGTGGTCGGCGCTGATCGGTGTGACGCTCGGGAGCCTGACGGTCGGCTACTTGGCCGGGGGATGGGCCGCGGATCGCTGGCCGCCGCTCGCCGCCTTCGCGCTCGAGACGACCGCCGCCGCGCTCCATCTCTTGCTCGTGCCCTGGCTCCGCGAGAGCGTGCTCGTCGCGACCACGGCGCTCGGCCTGAAGACGGGATCGCTGGTGAGCGCGGCCGTCCTGTTCGGACCGCCGCTCGTGCTCCTCGGCATGACCGGACCGTCGGCCGTCCGCCTGGTGACGGGCGACTTCACCGTGCTCGGTCGCGGCGTCGGCAGGGTCTACGGCGTCTCCACGTTCGGCAGCATGCTCGGCGCCATCCTGACGGGCTTCGTCTTGATCCCCGGCTTCGCGGTGGCGACCCTGCTGATCGCGTGCGCCGTCGCGCTGCTCGGCGTCGGGGGGGCGGGTCTGCTGCTCGCGCGCTTGCCGCTCGGCGGCGGGGCCGCGTTGCTCGTCGCGATGCTGGCGGCCGTCGGCGCGGCCCGCGGACCGTCGCTGCCGCCGCACGTGCGCTACGTCGGCAACTCCTTCTATGGCGAGCTCAAGGTGATCGATACGCCGGTCCACCGCGTGCTCCTGATCGATGGCGTCGACAACGGTTTCGTCGACCGGGTCTCGATGGAGCCGCGTGCGCCGTACATCGCTGCGTTCGATTACCTCCCCGCGGCGCGGCCGAGCGCCAGGCGGGCGCTCTGCATCGGGCTCGGGGCCGGCGGCGTCCCGCGCGCCTTCCACGGGCGCGGCATCGCGACCGACGTCGTGGAGATCGATGCGGAGATCGTGCGCCTCGCGCGCGACTGGCTCGGCTTTCCCACGGACATTCGAGTCATCGTCGAGGACGGGCGCACGTACGTCGAGCGAACGGACGCCCGCTACGATTTCGTGGTGCTGGACGCGTTCCATGCCGAGACGCACCCCG
>DAIQBH010000125.1:16777-17840 GCA_036781285.1 Thermodesulfobacteriota bacterium
GCTGGCACCCGGCGGGATCCTGGCGATCAACATGGCCGGTATCGCCGACGGCGAGGGCTCGGCGGCCTGGCGGTCGGTCCACCGGACGCTCGCCGAGCGCTTCACGCAGGTGCGCGTGTTCGCCGCCCCGACGCCCCCGAACGCCTCGACGCGGGTCACGAACCTCTTCGTGGTCGCCTCGCAGGAGGCGCTGCCGACTCCCACGGGCGCGCCGGCGCTCGCCGCGCTCGCGGCCACCGAGATCGCGCCGCCGCGTGACGATGCTGCCGTCGTCCTCACCGACGACTACAACCCGGTCGACGATCTCCACCGCGCCGCCCTGGTCGGCTGGCGGGAGGCGGTGATCCGTAACGCGCGCGCCTTGTTGCTCGTTCAGTAGTAGCGACGGGCGAGCTTTCGAGATGGGTGCGTGCGATACACGACGGTGATGACTCCAATCCGGATGGTGATCGGGGTGGCGATGTGGGTGGTCGTCGCGAGTTGCAGCCGGCCCCTCGTGTTTCCGTGGACCCGCCCGACGCCATCGCCCTCGCCGACGGCCGTCGTCCCGACCCCCCCGCCGTTCGACCGCGACGAAGCCTACGCCAAGGGCCGCAGAGTCGCGGAGGCCGACATCGGACGGCGGAGGCGGGTCGTCCGGACGCACGGGTGTCCGCCGGCGTGGGCCGAGGACTACGCGAAGAAGCTCCAGCGTCGCTACGGCATCCAGGTCGTCTCCGTCGGCGGCTGTGACCCCGGCGCGGAAGCGGTCGTCGAGGCCAGCGGCTACAACGAGGTGATGGGCGCGCACATCGAGAGACAGTTCGGGAAAGGCATCCTCGAGAAGGTCGCGGCCAGCGTGGAAGCCGACTACCGGCGCCGGCACCCCGATCCCACGGGGACGGCCGACGTCACCCCGAGCCCTGCGTCTCCGAGTCCGATGATCTCGGCGACGCCAGGCAGCTGAGCGCGGACGGCTCGCCACGATTGCGTCCCTGAGCCCGGCCGCGTTGGAAGACGGCACGCGCGGCGAGGGTCCGCAAGTGTTACTCATACACGGCACCGGCGCCACGTCGGACTTATG
>DAIQBH010000126.1:0-2972 GCA_036781285.1 Thermodesulfobacteriota bacterium
CGACGAGGAAGCCCTGGCGCTGGCGCGCTTCGACGAGCTCGTCGCAGGTGAGCAGCCGGCACCGCCGTCCCGACGCCGGGTGCGGGCGAACGCGGCGACGCCGAGCCTCGCGCGCTTCCAGTCCGCGCTCGCCGCGCGCGACCGCGACGCGATCGGCGACGTGTTCGCCGAGTCGCTCCAGTTCATCCACCATCCGACCGGCGCCACGTACGGCCGCCGCGAGACGCTCGGGAAGTGGCGCTCCATCATGAAAGCCGAGCAGGTGTCCTTCCGCGGGGAAGCGCTGGGGACGCTCGGCGAATCGGCGGTGCTGGAGCGGCATACCCTCGCGATCGACGGGCTCCGCGAAGAGCACCTCACGGAGTTCGGACGGCTCGAGTTCGACGAGGCGGTCGTGATCGAGGTCGACGAAGCGGGGCGGTGGTCGCACGTCGAGCTCTTCGAGGCCGAGCGCCTCGGCGACGCGGTCGCGCGTCTCTACGCGCGCCATGCCGAGCAGCTGCCCGAGGGCCCGGCACGCACACGTGCCGTCATGACCGCGCGCGCGGTCGCGACGATGCTCACGCGCTCGACCGAGCATCGGCTGGAGGACGTCTCCACGCCGGATATCGAAGCCGTCGACCACCGCGCGGTGGGCATGGGGACGGTCTCGGGTCCCGACCTCTGGACGCGTTGGCGCGCTGCCTCCGACGAGCTCATGCAAGACCAGTCCTTCCGCGTCGAGGACGTGCTCGCGCTCGGCCCCGACGCGCTCCTGCGACGGACGACGGAGACAGGGAACGTCCGTGCCAGTGGGGGAGGGTTCGAGAACGGGATCTGGATCCTCTCGGTCTTCGGCTCCGACGGCCGCCAATCGCGCATCGAGCTCTTCGACGTCGGACGTGAGGCCGAGGCACTCGCGCGCTTCGATGCGCTCGCGCCCGCACGCGTCGCTGCCCCCGTCGGGCGGGTCGATCGAGCAACTGGCGAGGGCGCCTTCGCGAACGCCGCGACCCGCACCCTCGACCGCTTCGCGCACGTCACGGCCGCGCGCGATTGGGACGGCCTCGCGGACCTCTGTGCCGCGGATCTACGCTACGACCGCCGGCCGCTCTTCCAGATGCAGCTCGGGAAGGAAGGATTCCTCCAGCAGCACCGCGTCCTCTTCGACGTGCCGAACGCGCGCTGGGTGATGCGTACGATCGCGACGCGCGGCGAGCGGCTTACGCTCTCGCAGATCCAGCTCCAGGGCGACGGGGGCGGAGCGCTCGAGATCGAGAACCTCGGCGTGATCGAGGTCGACGACGACGGTCGCATGACCGCGATCGTGCTCTTCGAGCCCGCCGACCTCGACGCGGCGTATGCCGCTCTCGACGCCAGGTACGACGCCGGGGAGGGTGCCGCCTACGGTCGCGTCGCCAGCTCCGGGGCCTACGCCCGCGCCTACGCGCAGCGCGACTGGGACGCGATCGCCGCCATGTGTACGCCCACGTTCGCGGAGCACGATCACAGGGCCGTCGCCTTGCTCGGGACGCGGCGCGGTCCTGCCGCGTGGGCGGAGACGGAGCGCGCGCTCGTCGAGCTCGCGCCCGACAGCATCGTGCGCTTCAACCACGTCCGGTCGAACGCGCGGGGCGGCCTCAGCCAGCTCACCTTCTACGGCGCGGACGGCGGCTACGAGATCCCCTTTCTCTCCGTCACCGAGCTCGGCGCGGGCGGCAAGCTCGAGCGCAACGACCTCTACGATCCCGAGCAGCTCGACGAAGCCCTCGCGCGTTACGCCGAGATTTCGGCGCCCGCGCCGTCGACCGAGCCCTTCGCGAACGCCGCGAGCGCGATGGTCGCTCCGGTGATGGCCGCCATCGTCGCCCACGATTGGCAGCGCTTGACGGGGCTCTATGCCGACGACTTCCGGTTGTCCGATCGCCGCCGGGTCGCGCAGCTCGAGCTCGATCGGGACCAGTTCGTCTCCTTCACGCGCGAGGTCGCCGACGGGCGCACGGTCCGTGCGACGTCCGAGCTGCTGGCGACGCGCGGCGAGAGGCTCGCGCTCACGCGTCCCGTCTACGAGCTCAGCGACGACGACGTCGGCCCGAGTCAGATCGCGCTCATCGTCCTGACGGAAGTCGACGCGTGCGGCCGTGGCGTGTGGCAGGTGCGGTGGGACGTCGAGGACCTCGTCGCCGCGCGGTCGGAGCTCGATCGGCGATGGCACGCCGTCGAGCAGGTTGAGCACCCGCGCGTCGCGGCGTTCCACGTCGGGTTCACGAAGGCACTGGCGGCTCGCGACTGGGATGCGCTTGCCGCGGTTCTGGCGCCGACGCTCGCCGCCCACGACCATCGCCTGGTCGGCTGGGACGTTCGCCACGGGCCGGATGCGTACGTCGAGGTGGTGCGCGCGATGGTCGACCTCGCACCCGATGCCGACGGCCGGCTGGATCATGCGCGGACGTGCGGGCACGGCTTCCTCGCCGAGGTCGTGTGGGTCGGGACGCGCGACGGCGGCGCCTTCGAGAGCCCGTTCCTCTGGGTCGTCGAGCTGGACGACGCGGGGCGCGCCGTGCGCTTCGACTTCTACGACCCGCATCACCTGGAGGCGGCGCGGGCGCGGTTCGCGGAGATCCATCGAAGCGCGCCGCAAGCGGCGCGTGCCGCGTCGCCGACGAGCTCCGAGGGCACGCGTGATCCGTTCGCGGCGATCGCGGCGCCCAACCTCGCCACCACGTGGTGGGATCGCTGGAAGGCGGCGCAGGCCGTGGGCGTCGATACGGGGAGCTGGGATGCGATGCGGGCGCTGGTCGCACCCGGGTTCGTCTTCGACGACCGGCAGCGGCGCGCGCTCGTGCGCGGCGACATCGAGCTCTTCATCGCCTCCGCGCGTGAGCGGGCGGCGATGGGTGCGCGGCCGGAAGGGACGCGCGTCGGCACCGCCGGCGAGCGCATCGCCATCGAGAAGATGCTCTGGTCGGGCGTCCCCTCCGACGGACGCTTCG
>DAIQBH010000126.1:2982-17467 GCA_036781285.1 Thermodesulfobacteriota bacterium
GGCGGTCATCGAGGTGGACGAGACGGGTCGTATCGTCGCGCTCATCCTCTACGACCTGGATGACGCCCGCGCCGCGCAGCGCCACGCGTGGGCGCGCTGGGCCGCGATCGAGCCGGCCGTGGCCCCGTGGTTCGATATCGTCGGTGCCTGCGTCGATGCGTTCAATGCGCATGACCGCGAGCGTCTGTCGGCGCCCTTCGCCGACGACGTCGTCGTCGAGGACCATCGCCGCACCGGCTTCGGGCGCATCGAAGGCGCCGCCGCCTACGCCGAAGCCGTCGCGGTACTCTGGGAGCTCGCCCCCGATCATCATCTCGAGCTCGGCTGGTTTTGGCCGGTGGTCGAGCGCCATGGCTTCGTCATCACGCTACACCGGTTCGGCACGCTCGCCGACGGTGGCGCCTTCGAGAGCCACGCGCTCTTTCTGTGCCTCGCGGACGGTCGTCGCATCACGCGCGTCGAGCTCTTCGAGCTCGACGACCTCGACCGCGCCCGCGCGCGGCTCGTGGAGCTTCGCCCCGATCCGCTCCGCATCCCGCCGAACGCGGCGACGCGCGCGTGGGACCGCTGGTGTGACGCCGCCCTCGCCGGCGCGTTGGACGTCGTCGAAGCGATGTACCATCCGGCCTATCGCTCCGACGACCGCCGCCCGCTGATGCGCTTGACGACCGACCGCGCCGGCGTGCTGGAGAACGATCGTTTCCTGGTGGGGGACGGCTGGCGGCCGGCGCGCACGCTTCTCGCCACCGCGGGCGATCGCCTCGCCCTTCAGCGCATCCTGTGGACGGTGGGTGAGGCGGGTGGCCATTCCGAGGTGGAGATCCTGCAGGTGAGCGAGGTCGATGACGAGGGCCGTTTCGTCTTCGGGGCCACGTTCGACCCCGGCGATCGCGCCGCCGCGAGCGCGGAGCTCTTCGAGCGCTATGCCGCGAGCGGCGCCGACGGCACGACGCCCGCGGCGCTCGACCTGATTCGGGCGTGGAACGCCCACGATCTGGAGCGCCTCCGGGCGCTCCTTCCCGCCGAGTTCTATCTGGACGATCACCGTCGCACCGGTGTTGGCCGCCTCGAGGGTCGCGACGCCTACGTCGACTCACTGGCCGCGCTCTGGGAGCTCAGTCACGACATACGGATCGAGACGCTCTACTCCATCGCGGTCACGCCGCACGGCCGCCTGTGGGTCTGCCGCTGGTTCGGCTCGAACGCCGAGGGCGGCGCGTTCGACGCCGTCTACGTCTGCGTCGGCTTCCGGGAGGACGACCGCGGGTGCCTCGAGATCTTCGAGCTCGAGGACATCGAGCTCGCGCGAGCGCGGTTCATGGAGCTGCGCGACGCGGCGTCCTGACGGCACACGCGACGGTTCAGAACAAGATCGAGCGGAGGGCGTCGTCGACGATCTCCGAATCCGACCCGTCCAACCTTCCCAAGCGTCGCTCGACCGAAGCGCGATCTACGGTGTGGATCGACGCTTTGACGATCGACGCTTTGAGGAGCCCGGCTAAGACCACGTCCCCGCGGTCACAGCGCATCGTAATCGGAATCCGCCTGGTCGTCCCAGGTTCGTGCCACGGTCTCCGCCGTCATGGTGGGGGCGGCCAGGGCGAGAATCGCTCCCTGCAGCTGGGCTGTCAGCACGGGCAGGTGGATGGCTTCCATCGTATCGGGACACTCCGGGATGCCCGCGACGAATGGATCCGACATCTGCGATCGAAGTTGGGCGAGGATGTTGTCGTACGAGGTGCCGCAGCGCCGATCCAGCGATGCATCGTTGCCGCATGCCGGCGAGATCCATGGCGAGCTCGGATTCGTGGACGGCTGCCGTGTGCAGTCGTCGGTGCCATCTGAGCCAGGCTCTCCAGCGAAAGGTGAATGCGGGGCACGCTCACGCACGCCACCATAGCGGCCGCGAGCCAGGGTGGGACATCTACGAGTAGACCAGCCGAGCTCCTCGGCACGCAGCGGCTCTCCACGGTCATGGTCGGGCGAGCGCGCGAGCGCGCGAGAGCGGTGATAGGGGTGATCGTCGATCCTCGTGTGAAAGGTGGGCATTGCATGCACAAGAACACGATCTGTCTCTGGTTCGACGGCGACGCCGAGGACGCGGCGCGCTTCTATGCGCAGACGTTTCCGGATTCCTTCGTCGGCGCCGTGCAGCGGGCTCCGGGCGACTATCCCGACGGCAAGGAAGGCGACGTGCTGGTGGTCGAGTTCACCGTCTGCGGCATTCCCTGCATCGGACTGAACGGCGGGCCGCAGTTTCCGCACACCGAAGCCTTCTCCTTCCAGATCGCCACCGAGGATCAGGAGGAGACCGACCGCTACTGGAACGCCATCGTCGGCAACGGCGGCACGGAGAGCGCGTGCGGCTGGTGCAAGGACGAGTGGGGCGTCAACTGGCAGATCACGCCGCGCACGCTCACCGAGGCGATGGCGGCCGGCGGCGCCGAAGCCAAGCGCGCTTTCGAGGCGATGATGACGATGCGGAAGATCGACGTCGCGGCGATCGACGCCGCGCGCCGCGGCTGAACGGCTACTGCTTCTCCTTGGCGCGCGCGAACGCCAGCGCCATCGCGCCGCTCGGCTCGGGCTGACGCGGTGGCGTCTTCCGAGGTGCCGGTGTGCGAGACGGCCGCGGGCCACCTGACGCGCCCACCGCCGGCGTCCGACCCCGCGCTGGTCTCGGCGACGATCCGCCGCGCGCGTCGTCGCGCCGCATGCTGAGCGCGATCCGCTGCCGCTTCACGTCGACCTCGAGCACGCGCACGGTGACGATCTGCCCCGGCTTCACGACGGTGTGCGGATCCTTGACGAATCTGTCGGCGAGCGCCGAGACGTGCACCAGCCCGTCCTGGTGGACGCCGACGTCGACGAAGGCGCCGAACGCCGCGACGTTGGTGACGACGCCTTCGAGCACCATCCCGGGCAGGAGATCCGCCAGGGACTCGATGCCGTCTTGGAAGGTCGCGGTCTTGAACTCGGGCCGCGGGTCGCGTCCGGGCTTTTCGAGCTCACCCAGGATGTCGCGGACGGTCGGCAGGCCGAACCGTTCGTCGGTGAAGTCGGCGGCGGACACGCCCTGGAGCGCGGCCGTTTGACCCATCACCGCGGCGACGGGCTTCCCGAGGCGCGCGAGGATGCGCTCGACGACCGGGTAGGCTTCCGGGTGCACGGCCGAGCGATCGAGCGGGTCGTCGCCGTCGTTGATGCGGAGGAAGCCCGCGGCCTGCTCGAACGTCTTGTCGCCGAGCCGCGGCACCTTGCGGAGCGTGCCGCGATTCCGGAAGGGGCCGTTGGCGTCGCGGTACTCGACGATGTTCTTCGCGAGTGTCTTGTTGAGGCCGGACACGCGTTCGAGGAGCGGCGCCGACGCCGTGTTGACGTCGACGCCGACCGCGTTGACGCAGTCCTCGACCGTCGCATCGAGCGAACGCGCGAGCGCGCGTTGGTTGACGTCGTGCTGATACTGGCCGACGCCGATCGCCTTGGGCTCGATCTTCACCAGCTCGGCGAGCGGATCCTGGAGCCGGCGGGCGATGGAGACGGCGCCGCGGAGGCTGACATCGAGCTCGGGGAACTCGGCGGCGGCGAAGGCCGAGGCGGAGTAGACCGAGGCGCCGGCTTCGCTGACGACGACCTTGGCGACCCGCTGCTCGGGCCGCTCGGTCGCGACCAGCTCGATGACTTCGGCGGCGAGCTTGGCGGTCTCGCGGCTCGCCGTCCCGTTGCCGATCGCGATCAGGTCGACTCCGTGCTGGACGATCAGCCGCGCCAGCGTCGCACGCGCTCCCTCCCAGTCGTTCCGAGGCTGGTGGGGATAGACGGTCGTGGTCGCGAGCAGCTTGCCGGTCGCGTCGACGACCGCCACCTTGCAGCCCGTGCGAATGCCGGGGTCGAGGCCGAGCACCGTCTTCGCGCCGGCGGGGGCGGCGAGCAGCACCTCGTGGAGATTCCGGCCGAAGATCTTGATCGCCTCGGCCTCCGCGGCTTCGCGTAGCCGCACCAGCAGCTCGATCGTCAGGTGCGAGTGCACCTTGACCCGCCAGGTCCATTCGCAGACGCCGTTGAGCCAAGGGTCGGCGCGCCTGCCGCGCTGCTCGATCCCGACCCGCGCCGCGATCATCGCGACGCAGGGGTGCGGCACCACGGCCTCGCTCGCCTCGTCGAGGCCGAGGTCGATCTTCAGCACTCCGAGCGTGCGACCGCGGAAGAGCGCCAGCGCCCGATGCGACGGGATCGTGCGGATCGCCTCGGCGTAGGCGTAGTAGTCGCGAAACTTTTCCTCTTCGGCGAGCTCCTGGCCCTTCACGACCGTCGAGGTCAGGACGCCGTGGTCCCACAGGCGCCCGCGGAGAGCGGCGAGCAGGTCGGCGGTTTCGCCGAAGCGCTCGGTCAGGATGTCGCGCGCGCCGTCGAGCGCGGCCTTCGCGTCGGGCACGTCGATCGCCTCGACGCCCTCGGCGGCCGGCCGCACCAGCACGTACTTCGCCGCTTCCGTCTCGGGATCGAGGGTCGGGTCGGCCAGCAGGGCGTCGGCCAGCGGCTCGAGTCCGGCCTCGCGTGCGATCTGCGCCCGGGTGCGGCGCTTCGGCTTGTAAGGGAGGTAGAGGTCCTCCAGCGTTTGCTTGGTCGCCGCGCCCTCGATCGCCGCGCGCAACTCGGCGGTGAGCTTGCCCTGTTCTTCGATCGAGGCGAGGATCGTCGTCCGCCGTTCTTCCAGCTCGCGAAGATACAGCAGGCGCTCCTCCAGGGTCCGGAGCTGCGTGTCGTCGAGGTTGCCGGTCGCCTCTTTGCGATAGCGCGCGATGAACGGCACGCTCGATCCTTCGTCGAGCAGGGCGACCGCCGCGGCGACCTGCTGAGCGCCGACGGAGAGCTCTTGGGCGATGGCGGCGACGATCTTCATGCGTGTCGAATCGGAGATCATCGCGGCGTCGTATCACGGCGGCGGCCGCGGTGCGCGGCGGGCAGGCGGTCGGTCTTCGGGACCGGACGCTACGGCCGGCGCCCCGCGAACGCCGCGGCCGCGGCCGCGGTGTCCATGAAATCGCGGAAGCGGAGCCATTTGCCGTCGCGGAGCGTGATCACGTGCACGAACGCCGACTGGTAGGTCACGCCCGTCGCCTTCGGCGTGAGCGTCAGGCGCCCCGTGACGACGACCTTGTCGCCCGTGGCGATCATCTCCTCGGCGTCGAATTGCTGGATGTCGAGGACGGTGAGCACCGTCGTGAAGAAGCGGCGCGCGTCGGCCGTGCCCCGGTAGGTGCCGGCGTAGGGGATCACCGGCGGTCCGTAGAACTCGATCGTCACGTCGTCGCAGAGGTGCGTGAGGATGCCGTCGACGTCCTTGGCGCCGAAGCACGTGAAGAGCGCCTGCGTCGCCGCGAGGTTCCGCGCTTCCGTTTCCATGTCAGACCTTTCGCCGCAGGATCACCGGGATCGCGGTGTACGAGTGCTGGAGAAGCGTCGTCGTCTGCGGCACCGGCGGGCGCGACCCGGCGTCGATCGCCGCGTAGCGTGCGAGCAGCGCCGCCACCATGCGCTCGACCTCGAGGGTCGCGAGGGGACCGCCGAGGCAATAGTGGATGCCGGTGCCGTAGGTGAGGTGCTCGCCCGCGTTCGGGCGATCGAGGCGAAGCATCTCGGGATCGGGGAAGACCGCGGGGTCGTGATTGGCGGCGGCGAAGAAGAGGGCCACCCACTCGCCGGCGCGGATCGCCTTGCCGCCGATCTCGACGTCGCGCATGACGCGCCGGAAGAGGCGCTGTGGCGGCCCCGTGAGCCGGAGCACCTCGTTCAGGAACGCGCCGATCGCCGCCGGATCCGCGCGGAGCGGCGCCAGCAGCTCGGGGTGCGTGACGAGCGCATGGAGGACGTTGGCGCCGAAGTACATCGTCGTCTCGCTCCCCGCGACGACGAGGGTAAAGCAGAAGCGAACGACCTCGTCGGTCGAGAGCCGGCCGCCGTCGTCGTCCTCGGCGGTGAGCAAGGCGTCGAGCAGCGTGCCGTCCGGCGCGCCGCCCGCCGCGAGCGCACGCGTGCGCGCCGCGACCGCCGTCGCGAAGTACGCCATCATCTCGACGTTCGACCGCATGCGCTCCTCCGGCGTCATCGGGGCCGACAGCATGAAAGCGTTCGCCCAATGCTTCAGGCGCCCGGTGTCGGCGGGCGGAAGCCCGAGGAGGTGCAGCATCACCCGCGGCGGGATCTCCGAGGCGATGGCGGCGACGGCGTCGATCTCGCCGGGCGGCAAGCCGTCGAGGATCGCGCCGATCATCGCGTCGACCCAGGGTCCGAGCTCGCGCACGCGCTTCGGCGTGAACGCCCGGCTCACGAGCCGGCGCAGGCGCGCGTGCTCCGGCGGGTCGTGGTTCACGAGCATGAGCGTCGGCGCCGAGGTTCCTTGCTGGAAGTCGGCCGACGAGAACGTGCGGTGGTCGCGCGCGGCGGCGACGACGTGGGCGTGCGCGAGGAGCGCCCAGGCGGGCGTCGGCGCGTCGCGGCCGGGCACCGTGCCCGGCGGGTGGTCGGCGTAGCCCGCGACCGGCGAGTCGGCACGGAGCGCGGCGTAGGCCGGATAGGGATTCGCGATCACCTCCGGGGTGACGAGATCGGCGGCCGTGTAGCGTCGGGTCGACATGCGGCGGAGGTAACGCGCCCGGGTGGGGCGCGTCCCCACCCGAACGAGTAGGCGCCGACCCGCACGCGCGGCCGGCGACGATCAGCGCAGGAGACCGGCCCGGCGGCCCACGACGACGGCCTGCACGCGGCTCGCCACCCCGAGCTTTCCGTAGATGGTTTTCAGGTGGAACTTGACGGTGTTCTCGGACACGAAGAGCCGCGCCGCGAGGACGCGGTTCGAGAGGCCCTCGCCGACGAGCCGGAGGATTTCGCGCTCCCGCGGCGAGAGCGGCTCGCGGGCGACCGCGTCCGTCACGACCGGCGTCTCGATGCTCTCCCCGCCCGCACGGAGGATGGCATCGAGGTAGGCGCGCGGTGGATCGTCGGCTCCGTGCTCGTCCGCGTCGCGCAGCACGCGCACGAGGCGGAGGATCGGCGGGCCTTCGTCGGCGAAGCTTCGTACGAAGCATTCGGGGGCGCCGCGCCGGAGCGCCTCGCGGAGCGCGCGGAGCGCCGCGGCCTCCTCCCCGACCGCGCTCCGCGCCTCGACCTCGAGGATGCGGAGCCGAAGGCCGCGCCAGACGCGCCCGGCCGCCTCGGCCGCGCGTCGCTCCGCCGCGAGGGCCGGCAGGAGGCGTCGCGCCTCGCCCGCCCGCACGCCGAGCCGGAAGTCGCCGATCTGCTGGGCCTCGGTCTCGCCCGCGTGCGGGTGCAGCGGCGGCTCCTCGGCCGCCAGCAGATCGTCCGAGATCCGCGCCCGGAGCGCGTGCGCCTCGGCGACGGTTCCCGCGAGCACCGCGAAGCGCACGCGCTCCCAGCGCACGGCGGCGACCAGCCGCGGCCAGCCGCGCCGGTGTCCCGTGAGCTCGGCCTCGTCGAGGCGGCGGAGCGCGTCCTCGCGCGCGCCGCGCGCCCACGGCACGCGAGCGGCCGCGAGGGAGGCGCAGATCACCATGTCGACGACCGCGCTCTCGACGGCGAGCGCGAGATGGCGTGCGATCCGCTCCTCGGCCGCCGCGAGCTCGTCCCGCTCGTAGAGGAGCTCGGCGTGGTAGCCGAGAACGATCGCTGCGAGGTGCGACGCCGCGTCGGGCGCGCCCCGGCCGGCGAGCGCCTCCGCCTCGCGATAGTGGAGCGCGGCGGCCGTGAGCCGGCCGGCGACGGCGTCGATGCTGCCCGTCAGCGTCGCCGTGTAGACCGAGCCGAGCAGGCTCTCGGCGCGGGCGTGGTCGGCGCGCGCGGCGAGCAGCGTGCTGCGCGCCTCGGCGAAGCGGCCCGCCGCGATCAACCCGTAGGCGAGCGCGTCCCGTAGCACCCCGCCGTTGAAGGGATCCGTTCCACGGAGGTGCGCGAGGCCGGCGCGCGCCAGCGCCAGCGTCTCCGCGATCCGATCGCGATGGCCGGCCATGATCGGCGCCACGATCGCGACGTCGTCCTCGACCCGCGGCTCGAGGGGCCCGCGCCGGCGCAAGCGTCCCAGGCGCGCGAGCTGGTGCTCGGCCGCCGCGAAGTCGCGATGGAAGAGATGCGCCCAGGCGACCGCGGCCCGGATCGCGGGGTGCGCGTCGAGCCGCGCCGCCGGCAGCTCGCTCGCCACGCGGACGACGGTCGAGAAGAGCCCCTGGCGGTTCAGCGATTTCGCCGCGCGGTCCATGAGGGCGGCGGCGAGGTCCGCGTCGCCGGCCGCGAGCGCGTGATGCACCGCCTCGAGCGGCAGCTCGTGGCGGGCATACCAGCGGGCCGCGGCGCGGTGCAGCGGCCGCAGCCGGCGCGGCATCCGGCGATCGAGCTGCGTCTGGAGGAAGCGCGCGAAGAGCGGATGGTAGCGATACCAGCGCCGCTCGGCGTCGAGCGCGGAGAGAAAAAGGCCGCGCGCCGCGAGACGGTCGAGCATCCGCCGGCCGTCGCGCCGCCGCGTGACGGTGTCGCAGAGCGCGGGCGTGAGCCGCCGGAGCACGCTCGTTTCGAGGAGGAAGCGCCGGGTCGCTTCGTCCTGGCGCGCGAGGACGTCCTCGGCGAGGTAGTCGGCGAGGCCGGCGCTCACGCCGCTCAGCGTGCGGACGAACGAGCCGGCGTCGGGCCGGCCGGCCATCGCGAGCGCCGAGAGCTGGAGCGCCGCGGCCCAGCCCTCGGTCCGGGCGTGCAGCTCCTGCACCGCGGGCCGGGCGAGCGGCGCCCCGCGGCTCGCGAGGAACGCCGCGGTCTCGTCCTCGGCGAAGCGGAGCTCGCCGGCGCCGATCTCCCGGAGCCCGCCCCGAACGCGCAACCGTCCGAGCCCGATCGCCGGCACCGTCCGCGACGCCAGTACCACCGCGACGTCGGCCGGCAGCGGATCCACCAGACGCCGGATCAGGTCGAGCGCCCCCTCGTCGACGAGGTGCTCGACCTCGTCGAGGAACAGCACGCGCCGCCCGGGGAGCTCCGGGAGCGCGTCGAGGATGGCCGCGGCGCCGGCCGGCGCGAGCTGGAGATCGGCGGCGACGCGGGCGAGCACGGGCTCGCGCGCCGGATCGTCGCCGAGGAGCGCGGCCACGAGATGCAGCAGCAGCCGCGACGCCTGGTTGTCGTCCTCGTCGAGGGTGAGCCAGCCGCAGGGGACGCCGCGCGCCGCGAGGCGCGCCTGCCAGTCCGCGAGCAGGCTCGTCTTGCCGTAGCCTGCCGGCGCCTGCACGACCACGAGACGCGGCAGCGGATCGAGCGCGATCCGTTCCCGTGCGAGCACCGTCGCCGTCAGGCGGGGAGCACGGAGCTTGGTGGCGACGAGCGCCGCACGCGGCGCGCGTGGTCGTCGCGGTCTCGGCCGGGGCATGGGCGCGGATCGAACCCGCTCGCTGCCGGTACGTCAACCGGCGTCGACCGGGCGGCGGGCGAGGCGCGAACGGTCGCTCAAGGTGTGGCGGTCGGCTCGCGCGCGAGGAGCAGGATCCATTGATTGCTCGTGTCGCGGCCGACCGGCCGGTGCTCGACGACGCGGAAGCCGTGGCGTGCGACCAGGGGAAGGACGTCCTCGCTCGCGACGTTCCGGAAGTGCTGATGGCCCGCGCGCGGCGCGCGGTCGGCGGCCGCGATCTGCTCGGCGCGGCGCAGCATCGCGAATGGCGTCATCTCGAGCAGCAAGAGCCGGCCGTCGGGCTTCAGCACGCGCGCCATCCGCGCCAGCGCCTCGTCGAGATCGAACACGTGGTTCATCGCGCGGAGACAGAGCACGTGGTCGTAGCTCGCGGGCTCGTCCTCGTAGCGCTCGATGTCCCCGAGCCGGAGCGTGGCGTCCGGGATCGCGGCATGGAAGCGCGCCAGGCTTTCCTCGTCGGGGTCGAGCCCGGTGTACGCGATGGTGCCGGCGCGGATGAGCGCCGCGATCTCGTCGCGGTAGAGCTGCTCGCCGCAGCCGACGTCGAGGACCCGGCCGCGGAGGTGGGCGATGTGACCGGCGATCACCGATTCCTCGCGCGCATACGGCTCACCTTCGACGATGATGAACCTCCGCCCACACGTCGCGACGTTCGCGCACGCGTCGCAGACCGGGTCGGGAAGGACCCGGCGCATGCCGTTCTTGAAGTCGTCGAGGACGCCCGGGGCGGCGCGGTCGACGAAGAGGTGGCTGTACTCGGATTTGATGCGTGCGACCTCGGCGCTCGAGAAGTCGCCGGTGTCGGTGACGTAGCGCGTGAGCCCGCCGTCATCGCGCAACCAGAGCTGGCGCAGCGGATCGCGGTCGCCACTTCGCACGTGGGCGGTGCACGCGCTCGCGCCGGCAGTCCACGGGACGGTCGTCTCGGTCCGGACGTAGTTGAACGAGTTGGCGCGCGTGGCCGGGGCCGCCGTCTCGGGGTGCGCCGCGCGGGTCGCGGCGCGTCCGGCGATGAACGGAACGAGCTCGTCCGTGCCGTGCCGCTTGGCGTACTGCCGCGAGATGCCCGGGCAGACCCGCAGCGACGAGCACTGCCGGCATACCTCGGCGAATGCCGAGAGCTCGGCTTCGATGTGCCGCATCGAGTAGATGCGATCCCCGGTCGCGTCGTCGAGGTAGTGCGACTCGCCGAAGCCCGAGCGCCCGAGGTTCGTCGCGCGCGGGTCGTCGATGATGCAGTTCGGGAACGACTCGAAGAGGATGGTGGCGCCGAGCTCGCGGGCGGTCGCCCGCAACCGCCGCACGGTGTCCTGGACGTCGGCGTAGCGGAGCGCGATCCCGGGCCAGCGGCCGCCCTTGCCGAGCGTCGAGGGGAACACGAACTTGAAGACCGCGCGGTCGCCATAGCGTTCGTGCCCGAAGCGCAGGTAGTCGTCGACCTCGCCGAGGCTCAGCTGCGTGAAGACGCAGTTCAGCATGACGAAGACGCCGACCTCGACGAGCCGATCGATGCCGGCGACGGTTTCGTGATGCGCGTTCTCGCGCGTGCCGAAGATCGCGGCACTCGTCGCCGGCACGTGGGAGTGCAGCGACACGATCGCGCGCTGGAGGCCGTGATCGACGGCCCGGCGGGCGAAGCCGTCCTTCGCGAACGTCCGGCCGTGCGTGTTGATGTCCCAGGTGAAGCCGTGCGCTTCCAACCGCTCCACGACCGTCCAGAATCCGGGGTGAATCGTCGGCTCGCCGCCGGTCACGACCGCACGGCGGAAGCCATGGCGGTGCAGGAAGTCGGCGCGCTCGAGCAGCTTCTCGGTCGGATGGAAGAAGAGGGCGGCCTCCCCGGTGTTGCTGCACATCGGGCAGTCGTTGTTGCACTGCTCCCCGAGCCGGAAGAGCGCGGCGCTCTCGGCCGTGATCGGCTCGGCATCCGGGACCTTCTTCTTGAAGAGCCGGGGGCCGGAGGGCCGTGAAAAGTCCTTGCCAGGACTAGCCATGACGCACTAGCATCCGCCCTCGGCATGGCCGCTGGCACGCACATCAGCGACGCGGACCGGCGCGCGGCGACCACGGTCACCAGCTCGGGTCACGGGCACAAGTTCGAGATCCAACTCGGGCATCTCTGCAACAACCGCTGCGTCTTCTGCTCCAGCGGTCAGCTGACCGCGATGAAGATCGCCCGCGCGGTCCCCCTCGAGCCGATCATCGAAGCGCTCGAAGCGGCCCGCGCCGCGGGTGCATGGCATCTGACGTTTCTAGGCGGCGAGCCTACGACGCACAAGCGTTTTCTCGACGCGCTCGGCAAGGCCGTCGAGCTCGGCTTCGAGCACATCGTGATCTTCACGAACGGCGTGATGTTCCCGCACCCCGGCTTCATCGACTCGGTCCTGGCGCTCGGCAATTTCGAGTGGCGCATCTCGATCCAGGGCGCGAACGACGAGGCCCACGTCGCGACGACCGAACGTCCCGACTCGTTCCGCCGCATCCTCCACGGGCTCGGCGAGCTCCAGCGCCGCGGCCAGCTCGTCACGGCGAACATGTGCGTCAACGAGCGCAGTTATCGGTCCCTGCCGGACTACCCGGCGCTGCTGAGGCAATACGGCGTCCGGCAGCTGCACATCGACATCGTGCGCCCCGAGAGCACGGGCGAGCGGGATTCCGCGTACCTTCGCGAGCTCATGCCGCGGTACTCGGACATGGCGCCCTACTACGACGCGATGCTCGACGGCTTCGAGCGTTGGGACCCTGACTTCGACGTGAACGTCGGCAACCTGCCGTACTGCATCCTGCCGAAATGGGGCTCTCGGATTCATCACGGCGGGCAGGAGACCGTGACGAAGTCGGCCGACGCGACCGGTCTCGAAGACGCGATGAACAAGTACGAGTGGCACGGCTCGCTCCGCACGTATCTGCCGGGCTGCGACGACTGCGTGTTCCGTTCGCGCTGCACGGGCATCTTCCGGGTCTATCTCCAACTCCACGGCGAGGACGAGTTCGGGCCGGTGAGCCGCGACGCGCTCCTCGCGCTCGATCCGGAGCGCCGCAATTTCGTGCTGCTCGTCGAGCCGCATCTTCGCGCGCTCCGCGCGGCCATCGCCGCGGCGGATGCACGCAGCCTGCCGCCGGGGTGGCGGGTCGAGCGCGAGATCAGCGAGGATCGGCGCCGCCAGGTCGAGATCGGCTTCCTGCACGACCGGGGCGCGCGCGCGCGTTTCGTGCTCGCCGCGCCTGGCCACGGCCGTGCGCCGATGATCACGAGCGACGCGTACGACGTCGACGTCGAGGCGGACGCCGGCGTGCCCGAGCACGACTTCGCGACGCTCCTCAAATGGGTGCACGCGCGGCTCGCCGAGGCGTCGAACGGTGCCTCCGCCCCCGTGCTCGCGGCGTACACGGCGAGCGATCCCTTGCTGGTCCGGGGCCGCCAGCGCGTCACGGGCATCGCCAAGCGCGTCGCGGCCGAATTCGCCGTGCCGGGATGGCGGGTCGAGCCGATCCGGTGGCCGACGGCGAGTAGCGCGGTCCTCGCGGTGCGTGGGTCCGACGAGGCCTCCGTCGAAGTGCGCTTCGCCATCGGCGCGCGCGGGAAGAAGTCGACGCTCGGCGTCGAGTTCCACCCCGGTGATCCGAACGGGGACGGCGTCAAAACCGTGATCGAGGCGCTCGTCGAGACCATGCGCGAACGTACGAGAGTGACGCCCGAAGACCGGGAAGCCGCCCGCGCGTAGTACGGTCGCCGAGGGCTCGCCGGAGGCCCGGAGGGAAGCGTCCCTCCGGGCCTCCGCCATTCAGCTCATTCTTCGATCGAGCAATCGGTGCCGCTCCCGTCGTCCGGCGGATCGCAGACGATGGAAGGCGGCGCCTGGAACGTTCCGCACTCACGGAGGCCGCCTGTCTGGCACGACTCCGTGGTGCTGGCCCCGGACGGCGTCATCGAGCAGTTGCACCCGGTGCCGGTGAAGGTGCTGCCGCTGATGTCGGGATCGAAACTCCCCTTGTATTCCCAAATGTGGGCGGCTGAGTTTTCCTGGAAGGTCACGTTGTCGATGGTGCCGACCCCGGCGGCGATCATGCCGTGCACGTTGTCTTTCAGGACCGAATCCTCGATGGTTTCACCTCCTGACGCCAACCACACGCCGACGTTCGTGTGGTAGACCTCTACCCGAGAGATCGTGCCGCGCGGGGCGGAGATGCCCGTGGACGACGAGCTGTTGGTGCAGCTCAATCCGAGATCGATTACCATGTCCGTCACCGACGAGTCGGTTCCGCCGTTGACGTAGATGCCGGCGTCGAAACACCCGGTGATCTTCCCGTTCTTGATCAGGACCTTGTCGGCGGCGCCGGACGACGCCGAGTTGATCACCCCGTACCCGCAATCCGCCGCCGTGCAGTTGAGCGTGTAGCCGTGCATGTCGAGCGTCACTCCGTCGCCGAGCTCCATGCAGGTGGTGCCACTGAAGTCCTCGTTTCCGGTGAGCTTGATCTTGCAATTGTCGCCCTCGATGAGACCGCAATCGCAGAACGTGTTGTTCGGACACCCAAGATTGGCTGCGGTGAACTCGACGTAGTTTGCATCGTGTGTATGCCAGGGATCGGGAGTTCCGGGATTTCGCCGACATCGGTTTGCGGCTGAGGCTTCATGGGGGATTGTTGCCAGCATCACGGCTGCTGCGAGCAAGACTGCTCCTGAACGAACGAACATTCGGGGACCCTCCGTGGTCGATTGGAATCCGTCATGGACTCGGGCGGGATGCTTACAGCGCGGCCGCGATTCGTAACTATCGAAAATGCAATGCGTCATGACGAAAGTGGCTCGAGGTGGAACAGATTTCTTGCGGCAACCCCGCACTGCTTCGTCGCAGGCGAAGAGGAGTCGGTTGTCAGATCCGAAACTGGTCTGGCAGCCAGGTCACGGTGCTATGGCGAGACGCGCGTCGAGCGGCAAATGCCACGCGACCTACGCGCAGGGGAGTCTCACCAGATGTCCCCCCAGCACACGAGGAGGGGACTCGGTTTCTA
>DAIQBH010000127.1:0-17410 GCA_036781285.1 Thermodesulfobacteriota bacterium
ACGGCGGCGCAGTGAAGCCGTGGACGACCCCGTCGACGACGGAAGAGCGCCGCGAGCTCCTGGCCTGGTGCCGCCGCCGCAAGATTCCCGTCGACGTCCCGTACGAGCACCTCGAGGAGGAGCAGCGCCGGCTCGTCGAGGACGGTGATGGCACGTTCTTCGGCATCCGCGGCTGGTTCCGGTGGCTGGAGCGCAAGACCTACAAGATGCACGTCCGGGTCCTGCTCTCGCGCTACCGCTCGTATCGTACGTGCTCGACCTGCGAGGGCAGCCGCGTGAAGCCGGAGGCGCTCGACTTCCGGATCGCCGGCCACTCGATCGCCGACGTCAACCGGATGAACGTCGGCAGCGCGCTCGCGCTCTTTCGGTCGCTGGACGTCGATCCGGAGCGGGATCCCGCGTCGGCGCTCGTGCTCGGCGAGATCCGCTCGCGACTCCGCTATCTCGAAGAGGTCGGCCTCGCGTACCTGACACTCGACCGCCAGACGCGCACGCTCTCCGGCGGCGAGCTCGAGCGCGTGGACCTGACGACGGCGGTCGGCTCGTCGCTCGTGAACACGCTCTACGTGCTCGACGAGCCCTCGATCGGTCTCCATCCGCGCGACAGCGCCCGGCTCGTCGGGATCATGCGGAACCTCTGCGCGCACCGGAACACGGTCGTCGTCGTCGAGCACGATCCCGAGATCATCGCGGCCGCGGATCACGTGATCGACATGGGTCCCGGAGCCGGCGCCGCGGGCGGCACGATCGTCGCACGCGGGTCGGTCGCGGCGATCACGGAGGATCCGCGCTCGCTCACCGGGCAATACTTGTCCGGCAAGCGCCGCATCGCCATGCCGGCGCGTCGGCGCGCCCCGAGCCGCGCGCTCTCGCTGACCATCCGGAACGCCCGCGCCCACAACCTCCAGGGGATCGACGTGACCATCCCGCTCGCGCGCATGGTTTGCATCACCGGCGTCTCGGGGTCGGGGAAGAGCACGCTCGTCGAGGAGGTGCTGCACCGCGGTTTGCTCCGGAGGCGCGGCCTTCCGACCGCGCCGCCCGGTGCGTGCGACGGGATCGACGGCGCCGAAAAGATCGCCGAGGTCGTGTTCGTCGACCAGACGCCGATCGGCTCGACGCCGCGCGCGAACGCGGCGACGTACACGAAGATGTTCGACGGCGTGCGCCGGCTGTTTGCCGCGACCGATCACGCGCGCCTCCTCGGCTACACGGCGGCGACGTTCTCCTTCAACGTGGAGGGTGGTCGCTGCGAGACCTGTCGCGGCGACGGTTTCGAGCAGGTCGAGATGCAGTTCCTCTCGGACGTGCTGCTGGTCTGCCCCGGCTGCAACGGGACGCGCTATCAGGCGGACGTGCTCGAGGTCCGCTACCGCGAGCGCAGCATCGCGGGCGTCCTCGATCTCACGATCGCGGAGGCGACGGAATTCTTCGCCGACCAACCGGACATCGCCCAGGCGCTCCAGCCCCTCGTCGACGTCGGGCTCGAGTACCTGAAGCTGGGCCAGCCGCTCAGCACCCTCTCCGCCGGCGAGTCGCAGCGCATCAAGCTCGCCGCCCACCTCGGCCGTGACGCCAAGGCGCACACGCTCTTCATCTTCGACGAGCCGACGACGGGCTTGCACTACGCCGACATCGAGCGACTCCTCGGCGCGTTCGCGAAGCTCGGCGAGCGCGGCCACTCGCTCGTCATCGTCGAGCACAACGTCGAGGTCATCAAGTGCGCCGACCACGTGATCGACCTCGGCCCCGAGGGTGGCGACGGCGGCGGGACGATCGTCGCCGTCGGCACGCCGGAGGCGATCGCGGCCTGCCCCGCCTCCCACACGGGTCGGTTCCTCGCGGACGTCCTCGGTGATCGCGCCATGCCGAGCGTGTCCACGGCCGGGCCGCCGGCGCTCCTCCCCGCCGACCGCGACGTCATCCGGATCGTCGGCGCGCGGGAGCACAACCTCCGCAACCTGAGCCTCGAGCTGCCGCGCGACCGCATGATCGTCGTGACCGGCCTCTCGGGCTCCGGCAAATCGACGCTCGCCTTCGACGTCGTGTTCGCCGAAGGGCAGCGGCGCTACCTCGAGAGCCTCTCGACCTACGTCCGGCAGTTCATGCACGTACTGCCCCGACCCGACGTCGACCACGTGACCGGCATCCCGCCGACGATCGCGATCGAGCAGCGCTTGAGTCGGGGCGGACGCAAGTCGACGGTCGCGACGGTGACGGAGGTCGCGCACTATCTCCGGCTCCTGTTCGCGAAGATCGGCGTCCAGCACTGCACGCGGTGCGACGAGCCGATCCGGACGTTGCCGCGGGGCGAGATCGCCGCCCGGCTCGGCGAGCGGGTGGGAACGGCGGACGTCGTGCTGCTCGCGCCCATGGTGCGCGGACGGAAAGGCTTCCATCGCGACGTGCTGCGGGCGGCGCGGCGCCTGCGCTACACCGAGGTGCGCGTCGACGGCGCGCTCGTGCCGCTCGATCCCCTGCCCGACCTCGATCGCTACCGCGAGCACGACGTCGACGTGGTGATCGCGCGTCTCGCGGGCGGCCGCGGCACGGACCGTCTCGTGAAGCCGGTCGCGGACGCGCTGCGTCTCGGCTCGGGCGTCGTGGTCGCGATCGCCGACGGCAGAGAGCACGTCTTCAGCGAGCGGCTGTTCTGCGGGCCCTGCGGCCTCGGCTACGAGGCGCTGGACCCCCGCCTCTTCTCGTTCAACAGCCGGCAGGGCGCGTGCGCGAGTTGCACCGGGCTCGGCACGAGCACCGAGATCGATGCCGAGCTGCTCGTCATGGATCCCGCGCGCTCGCTGAGCGACGGTGCCATTCCGGTGCTCGGCGAGCTCGGGCTCGCCTCCGAGGAGAAGAAGCTGCTCCGCGCGCTCAAGGCGGGCGGCATCGCGGTCGACAAGCCGTTCAAACGCCTCACCGAGCGGCAGCGGCGGATCGTGCTCGCGGGTGACGGCAAGAAGATCACGGGCGTCGTGCCGTTGTTGGAGACGCACGGCTTCTACGAGCAGACGGAGGAAGGCGGCGGCAGCGGCGAGGCGCTCGTGGCGGAAGCGATGCGGCCGTATGTGGCGCATCGCGCCTGCACGGAGTGCGGCGGCACGCGACTCAATCCGCGCGCCCGCGCGGTGCGGGTGCAGGGCCACGCGTTCCCGGCGCTCGCCGCGATGACCGTCGACGGGTGTGCCGCCGCGGTCGCGGGCTTCGACCTTCCGGCCCGGGAGCGGACGATCGTGCGCGACCTCCTCGCGGAGCTCGCGCCCCGTCTCCATTTCCTGGCGACGGTCGGGCTCGGCTACCTGACGCTCGACCGCAGTGCCGATACTCTCTCGGGCGGCGAGGCGCAGCGCATCCGGTTGGCCGCGCAGCTCGGCTCGAACCTCCGTGGCGCCTGCTACGTGCTCGACGAGCCGACCATCGGGCTCCACCCGCGCGACAACGCGCGGCTGCTGGCATCGCTACGGACCCTCGTCGATCGCCACAATACGGTGCTCGTGGTCGAGCACGACGAGGACACGATCGCCGCCGCCGATCTCGTCGTGGACCTCGGGCCGGGCGCCGGACGACACGGGGGCAACGTGGTCGCGATGGGAACGCCCGCAGCGATCATGGGCGATCCCGCGTCGCTGACGGGCCGCTATCTCGCCGCGCCGCGGGGACGCGGACGCCCGCCGCGGCCGACCGACGGCGCGCGCCTCACCATCCACGACGCGACGGCGCACAATCTGAAACACGTGACCGTCGACGTTCCGATCGGCGCCTGGACCTGCGTCACCGGCGTCTCCGGTTCGGGCAAGAGCACGCTCGTGAAGGACGTTCTCTACAACGGCCTCCGCCGCGCGAAGGGCCTCACGGCGTCGCGTCCCGGGGCGCATCGGGCCATCACGGGTCACGAGGAGATCGATCGCGTGATCGAGGTCGATCAGAGTCCGATCGGCCGGACTCCGCGCTCGATCCCGGCCTCCTACGTCGGCTTCTGGGACGAGATCCGTCGTCTCTTCGCGCGCACGGCGGCGGCACGGGCGCGCGGCTACGCGCCGGGTCGGTTCTCCTTCAACGTCGCCGAGGGGCGGTGTGACGCCTGCGCCGGTCAAGGAAGGATCCGCGTGCAGATGAGCTTCCTGCCGGAGACGTCGGTCGCCTGCGAGCGCTGCGAAGGTCGCCGCTTCACCGAGGAGACCCTGGCGATCACCTACGCGGGGAAGACGATCGCCGAGGTCCTGGATCTGACCGTCGAGGAAGCCGCCGGCGTCTTCGCGGCCATCCCCGGGATCGCCCGGCCGCTCGACGTGCTCGTGCAGATCGGCCTCGGCTACCTGACCCTGGGACAGCCGAGCAACACGCTCTCGGGCGGGGAAGCCCAGCGTATCAAGCTCGCCGCCGAGCTAGGACGCAGCGGCAGCGGCCGCACGCTCTTCGTCCTCGACGAGCCGACGACCGGATTGCACTTCGCGGACGTCGAGCGGCTGATCGGTGCGTTCCACAGGCTCGTGGATCAGGGCCATACCTTGGTCGTCGTGGAGCACAATCTGGACGTCCTGCGCGCCGCGGACCATCTCATCGATCTCGGGCCCGACGCTGCGGGTGATGGCGGCGAGATCGTCGCGCTCGGTCGACCCGAGGACATCGCGGTCGATCCCGAACGCTCCCACACGGCGTATTGGCTCTCCGAATCCCGCCGGCGGACAGTGCACCGAAGTACGACACCGGAATCATCGATCAGCGGCGACGTGAGACGATCCGAGGCAAATTTTTCTTGACAGTCCGTCCTCGACAACGATAGCTCTCCGGCCGGTAGTTGACGGCGGAGTGGTGGTGGTGCCAACCGCTCCGAAGGGTCGTCACGCCGCTTCAGCGTCCCCCTTCGATCACCAAAGCCCCGGGTCGAGATGAACGAACTGCACGCGTCCTTGGCGACGGTCATGGAGCCCGCTCCGATCGAGCATCCGACGGGGGGCACCGTCGAGCGCCCCGAGGTTCCGTCGTTCGAGTTCGTGGGAGCGTCGGACCACACGATCGCGGAGGCGGTGCGGCGAGCGCTCTCGGACGCCTCGACCTCGCTCCGCACCCTCGACGGTGTCGGGGTGCGGGTCATCCCCGAGATCGACCGGGAAGGCGCGAGCCCGCGCTTCCAGGTCCGGTTGCAGGTTTCGCTCGCCGTCGCGGGCTGAGCACCGCGCTTCCGGGGATTCCAAGTGGATCGCGCCGCGTAACTCGTTGGTACGATTGAGCAATCCCGCTCGTCCACAGTTGTGGACAACCGCCGGGGTCATTGCCCCGAGATGGGATAGTCGGGCTCGCCGATGCAATGGGCGCAGCGGCAGAGCCGACGCAGCTCATCGGCCACGAACAGGCTTTCGTGGCGGTCGCCCCACGCGAGAAAGAGCGTCGTGGCGCCGATCTGCTGCATCCGCGCGAGCTCGATCGCACCGGGCGTGTGCTCGAGCGTCGCGGGGTCTACGGCGAGGCAGCTCTCGCAGGGACAGCTGTGTCGCAGGTGGCGGTACGGCAGGATGCTGTCGTGACCGTCGCTCCAATCGATCCCGACTGCATATCGTCCGACCTCGCGGAGCGCGCGCATCGTTGGTCCGGCCATGAGGCCAACGTCTACTACGCGCGATCGATTCTTGACAGTCGGAGCGACCGTCGGGAGGATGCGACCCATGCGCCGCGTCCTGGTCGTCGTCGCGCTCGCGCTCGCCGCGATCGCCGACCCTTCGATCGCCGCCGAGCCCCCCGGGGACACGGTTGCGGTGCCGGCGGTCGTCGCGCCGGCGAGGCCGATGATTCCGGGGAGTCGCGCTGCCGAGTTCGTTGGGCAGGACGTGACCGTCGAGGGGCGGGTCACCGCCATCCACGAGTCCCCGCTCGCGACCGTGATCGGGTTCTCGCAGAACTTCGCCGGGTTCACCGCGTCGATCATGGCGGCGGATCGCGACAAGTTTCCGACCGACCTCACGACGCGGCTCCGCGATCGCGTCGTCCGCGTGAGCGGCACGATCACGGCCTACCGCGGGAAGCCCGAGATGGCCGTGGCCGACCCGTCGCAGCTGATGCTCGCACCGGCGCCGGGCCCGGGGTCGGTCGCGGCGCAGCCGACACCCGCCGATGCCGCGACGGCGGACGGCACGGCCGCGGAGATCCGCCGCGCCCTCGCGCGCATCGAGGCGCGCCTCGACGCATTCGATGCGCGTCTTCGGACCCTCGAGCAGGCGGCGCCGGAAGCGCACCAGGAAGAGCCGGCACACTGAGCGGGCGCGAGGGAGAGATCCCTCGAATGGGCTCGCTAGCTTCGCAGGAAGTCGAGGACGAGCGCGTTCACGCGCGCGGGATCTTCTTGATGGAGGAAGTGTCCCGTGCCGGAGACGATTTCGGTGCGGAGGCCGCGCGGGAAGAACGCGCCCATGCCCTCGACCAGCTCGACGCCCATGCATCCGTCGTCGGCCCCGTGGAGCATGAGCGCCGGTACGTCGATCGGGTCGAGCATCATGCGATTTTGGAGCTCCGCGAGCGCCGGGTCCTGGAGCGTGGGATCGAACATCGCGCGGTAGTAGCCGAGCGCGGCGGCGGCGACTCCGGGCTGGCGAAACACCGCCTTCAAGGCTTCCATCTCTTCCGTCGGGAAGTCCCAGTTGGGTGACCAATCCCTCCAAAGGCGTTCGATGAACGCGTAGTCGTCGTGCGCGAGCGCCACGTCGGCGAACGGCGTCTGGAAGAAGAACATGTACCAGGAACGGCGCTGCTGGTCGTAGCTCGACATGAACGCGGCCGATACCTGCGCGCCGTACGGT
Source organism: Thermodesulfobacteriota bacterium (assembly GCA_036781285.1). Taxonomy (GTDB): domain Bacteria; phylum Desulfobacterota; class Binatia; order UTPRO1; family UTPRO1; genus UTPRO1. The sequence goes on from DAIQBH010000127.1 coordinate 6,792, forward strand.
ACGGCAGCGGCGATGAGCTTCCGTACGCGGTGCGGCGCGGAGAGCGCGGCACCGTATGCGGCCAGCGCGCCCCAGTCGTGGCCGAACACGACCGCGTCGTCGTAGTCGAGCGCCTCGATCAACGCGACGGCGTCGAGCGCGAGCGCGGCCGTCTGGTAGCGGCCGTCGGGCGCGGCCCCCGTCGGCGCGTATCCGCGCATCGCGGGCGCGACGGCGCGATAGCCGGCCGCCGCGAGCGCGGGCAGCTGATGCCGGAACGAGCGGAGCGAGTCGGGGAAACCGTGGAGGCAGAGGACGAGCGGCCCCTCGCCTTCTTCGAGCGTGTGAAACGTCATCCCGCGCGCCGTGATCGTTCCCGCCTGCATGTCGACACCTCCGTGCGAGCCTCCTTCGCGGCGGCGCCGAGTGAAGTCAATCGCCGACGGGTGCCGCGGACTCACGCCGACTGGTCGGCTCGCAGCGGCTCCAGTACAGTCGGCCGCGTCCGCGATGAAACTCTCGATCCTGAGCAGCCTCGCCGCCATCGACCCTGCCGCCTGGGACGCGCTCGTCGGTGAGGACTCGCCCTTCCTGGAATGGGCGTGGTTGGCGTCGCTCGAGGAGTCGGGGTGCGCGTCGCAACGTACGGGGTGGCTGCCGCAACACCTGGCGCTCTTCGACGGCGACCGGCTGGTCGGCGCCTGCCCGCTCTACGTGAAGGGCCACAGCCAGGGCGAGTTCGTGTTCGATCACGGGTGGGCACAGGCCGCGGCGCGCGCCGGCATCCGCTACTATCCAAAGCTGCTGGTCGCGACGCCGTTCACGCCGGCGACCGGCGCCCGCTTTCTCGCGGCGCCGGGCGTCGATCGGGCGACGGTGATCCACCACCTCGGTACCGCGTTGCGCGAGCTCTGCGAGGATGGGCGCTTCTCGTCGGTGCACGTGAATTTCTGCCGGCCGGACGAGGCCGCGGGGCTCGAATCCCTCGGCTACGTCCGGCGGGCCGGTTATCAGTTCCAGTGGATCAATCCGGGCTGGCGGAGCTTCGACGACTATCTCGCCGCGCTCCGCAGCAAGCGCCGCAATCAGGTCCGGCGCGAGCGCCGCGAGCTCGAGGCGCAAGGCATCGCGATCGCCTACCATGCGGGTGACGACATCCCCGATGCGCTCTTCGCTCCGATGTTCGAGCTGTACCGGACGACGGTCGACAAGTTCTCCTGGGGGCACCAGTATCTGAACGCCGCCCTCTTCGACCTCCTGCGCCGGCGTTGGAAGTCGCGGCTCGTCTTCGTCGTGGCGCGGCGTGACGACGAGATCCTCGCGGGCACCATCAACGTGCGCAAGGGCGACGTGATGTACGGGCGCTACTGGGGCACGTTCGAGGACGTCCGTCACCTGCACTTCAACGTCTGCTACTACGCCGCGATCGAGTATTGCCTGACCCACGGCATCACGCGCTTCGAGCCGGGCGCGGGCGGGGATTTCAAGCACCTGCGTGGCTTCGACGCGCGCGCGACCGAGAGCATGCATTTCCTCGGGGATCCGCGTCTCGCCGACGCGGTCGCGCGCTACCTGATCGAGGAACGCCGAGCCGTGGCGCGCGAGATCGGCTGGCTCGATACGCAGACGGCGCTACGGCGCGACGGCGACTGAGCGGCTCACTCTTCGGCGTCGCCCGCGCTCGTGGCCTCGTCCTGGAGGCTCTCGTCGATCGTCGGCTTCGCGGCGCCCTCGGGGGGTGGCGCGTAATCGAAGGTCAACGTGCCGTCGGCGAAGTCGATCTCGACGTGGCCGCCGTCCTTGAGTCTCCCGAAGAGAATCTCGTCGGCGAGCACGCGCTTGATCTCCGTCTGGATGAGGCGCGCCATCGGGCGCGCCCCGAAGGTCGGGTCGTAACCCTTCTCGGCGAGATGGCGCCGCGCTTCCGGCGTCATGTGCACGAACACGCGCTTCTCGTTCAGCTGGACGTCGAGCTCCAGCATGAACTTGTCGACGACGCGTTCGATCACCGGCATCGGGAGGGAGCCGAAGGAAATGATCGCGTCGAGGCGGTTCCGGAACTCGGGGCTGAAGAGGCGCTCGATCGCTTTCGCGCCCTGATCGGCATTGGACCGTCCGCCGAATCCGATCGCCGCGGCGGCCATCTCCTGCGCGCCGGCGTTCGTCGTCATGATCAGGATGATGTGGCGGAAGTCGGCCTGGCGGCCGTTGTTGTCGGTGAGGGTCGCGTGGTCCATCACCTGGAGCAGGATGCTGTAGAGGTTCGGGTGGGCCTTCTCGATCTCGTCGAGCAGCAGCACGGCGTGCGGAGTTTTCCGGATGGCGTCGGTCAGGAGGCCGCCTTGATCGAAGCCGACGTAGCCCGGCGGCGCGCCGATCAGCCGCGACACCGTGTGCGCTTCCATGTACTCGCTCATGTCGAAGCGAATGAACGCGATGCCCAGCGCCGAGGCGAGCTGCTTCGCGACCTCGGTCTTGCCGACGCCCGTCGGGCCCGCGAAGAGGAACGACCCGACCGGCTTCTCGGGATGACCGAGGCCGGCGCGCGAGAGCTTGATCGCCGAGACGAGAGACGTGATCGCGGCGTCCTGACCGAACACGGAGAGCTGGAGATCGCGCTCGAGCGTTTCGAGGCGATCGCGGTCGGACGTCGACACGCTCCGCGGCGGGATGCGGGCGATCGTCGCGACGACGTGCTCGATGTCCTTCACGCGGACGGATTTCTTGCGTTGCGCGGCGGGTTGCATCTGCAGGATGGCGCCGGCCTCGTCGATGACGTCGATCGCCTTGTCGGGGAGGTGCCGGTCGTTGATGTGCTTCGCCGAGAGCTCGGCGGCGGCGCGGAGCGCGGCCCGCGTGTACGTCACGCCGTGGTGCTCCTCGTAGCGCGACTTGAGTCCTTTCAGGATCTCGTGCGCCTGCTCGGTCGTCGGCTCCGGGATCTCGATCTTCTGGAAGCGGCGCGCGAGCGCGCGGTCACGCTCGAAGTGGTTCTTGAAGTCCTGGAACGTCGTGGCGCCGATGCAGCGCATCTCGCCGGACGCGAGCACCGGCTTCAGGATGTTGGACGCGTCGAGCGAGCCGCCGCTGGTGGCGCCCGCACCGACCACCGTGTGGATCTCGTCGATGAAGAGGATCGCGCCCGGGATCTTCTTGAGCGCCGCCATGACTGCCTTCAAGCGCTGCTCGAAGTCGCCGCGGAAGCGCGTGCCGGCGAGCAGCGCGCCCATGTCGAGCGCGAAGACGCGCGCGGTCTTGAGCGCGTCGGGAACCTCGCCGTTGTGGATCTGGAGCGCCAACCCCTCGGCGAGCGCCGTCTTCCCGACGCCGGCCTCGCCGACGAAGACCGGGTTGTTCTTGCGGCGGCGGCAGAGCACGCGCGCCGTCCGCGCCAGCTCCTCGTCGCGGCCGATCAGCGGGTCGATCTTGCCGGCGGCCGCGCGGGCCACGAGGTCGACGGCGAAGAGCGCGAGCGGGTCCTTCTTCTTGGCGGCGGGGCTCTCTTCGTCGGCGTCCTCCTCGTCTTCCTCGGACGCGTCGCTCTCGGCGATGCCGCCCTCCTCGCCGATCTTCGACACGCCATGGGAGATGTAGCTCACGACGTCCAGGCGAGTGATGCCCTGCTGCTCGAGCAGGTAGGCCGCGTGCGAGTCGGGCTCGCGGAAGATCGCGACCAGGACGTTCCGCCCGAGGATCTCGTCTTTCCCCGAGGACTGGACGTGCGCGGCCGCGCGTTGGATCACCCGCTGGAAACCGATCGTTTGCTCGGGATTGGCGTCCGACCGCTCGGGAAGCCGTTGCATCTTCTCCTCGAAGAACGATTCGAGCGCGCGCTTCAGCTCGGCCACGTCGCCGCCGCAATGACGGATGATCTCGACCACGTCGCCGTCGTGCAGGAGCGCGTAGAGCACGTGCTCGATGCAGAGGAATTCGTGGTGGCGGCGGCGGGCTTCGTTGACCGCCAACGCCAGGGTGATCTCGAGCTCTCGACTGATCCGCATCAGGCCTCGTCCATGCTGCAGCGCAGCGGGTATTCGTGCTTCCGTGCCAATGCCTCGACCTGCTGGATGCGGGTTTCGGCGATCTCGCGGGTGTAGGTGCCGGCGACGCCGACACCGTTCTTGTGCACGTGCAACATGATCTGCATCGCGTCCGATTCCGAGTGATGAAAGATGCCTTGGAGGACGAACACGACGAACTCCATGGTCGTGTAGTCGTCGTTGTGCAGGAGCACTTTGTACATGCGCGGCTTCTTCAGCCGCGGCCGGGTGCGTGTTTCGACGGCGGTGCCCGAGCCGTCCCCACGCCCCTCCTTCCCGACTCCCATGGGGGCCACCTTACCATCATGCGAGAGCGAGAAAAGCGCGTCATCGCCGCGATTGGCGCTGGCGTCACCGCCCCGGGTCTGGTGTAAGCTGGCGGACCCATGCGGATTCGCGACCTGTTCTCGAAAGGCACGCCGGTCTTCTCGTTCGAGTTCTTCCCGCCCAAGACGGACGAAGGCGAGGAGAAGCTCATGGCGACCGTGCAGCGCCTGAAAGAGCTCGAACCGAGCTTCGTGTCGGTCACCAAGACGGGCGGGAAGCCCGCCGAGAAGACGATCGAGCTGACCGCGCGTCTGAAGCACGACGTCGGGGTCGAGGCGATGGCGCACATGACGTGTGCAACCGCCGGCCGCACGGAGATGCGCCGCATCTTCGACATGATCCGCGACGCCGCGATCGAAAACGTGCTGCCGCTGCGGGGCGATCCACCGGCCGATCAGCCGGACTTCGTCCGGCCGCCCGACGGGTTCGGGCACGCGAACGAGCTGGTCCAATTCATTCGCGAGGGCGGATACTCTTTTTGTCTCGCCGGGGCGGCCTATCCGGAAAAGCACCCCGAGGCTCCGTCCCTCGACGTGGACCTCCGGAACCTGAAGAGCAAGGTCGACGCCGGAGTCGACGTGCTGATCACGCAGATGTTCTACCGGAACGCCGACTACTTTGCGTTCGTGGAGCGAGCGCGGGCGCTCGGGATCACCGTCCCGATCGTCGCCGGCATCATGCCGATCACGAACGTCGGGCAGATCGAGCGCATCGCGAAGCTCTCGGGCGCCGTGATTCCGACCGAGCTCCAGCGCGATTTGGATCGCACGCGGAACGATGAAGCCGCGGCGCGGGAGGTCGGGATCTCGTACGCGATCGCACAGTGCCGGGAGCTCCTGCGGCGCGGTGCGCCCGGCATCCATTTCTACACGCTCAATCAGTCGCCGGCGACGTCGGCGATCCTGCGTGCCCTCCGCCGCGATTACGCTTGACACTCGCGGCGGGGGCGTCGTTCTATCCCTCGCGGAGACCCCCTTGCCCATACTGCGACCATTCTTCGTCACCCTGCTCCTGGCACTCGCCGTTCCAACGTTCGCCGCACCGCCGCCGACGTGTGTCAGCGACGGGCAGTGCGCCGACGGCGACGTGTGCAACGGCATCGAGCGTTGCGTCGCCGGCACCTGCGCGCCTCCGAGCGCGACGCTCGTCTGCGACGACGGCGACGGTTGCACGGCCGACTCGTGCGATCCGGACGCCGGATGCGCGCACGCCGACACGCTCTGCCCCGCGACCTGTGGGCCCGCCGACGACGGGCTTCGTTGCAGCGACGGCACCGCCTGCACCGTCGGCGACGCGTGCAGCGGTGGCGCATGCGTCGGCACCGCCCTCGCGTGCGACGACGCCGATCCGTGCACGGTCGACACCTGTCACGCCACGCTCGGCTGCACGTACGCCGAGCAGGCCAATGCGCCCGCGTGCCTCACGTCGGCCCAGTGCGCATCCGCCGCCGATCACACCCCGTGCGTCGGTGACGGCGATCCCTGCACCCTCGATGGCTGTCTCGAAGGCGCGTGCCGGGTCGGGCTCAACCAGATCGTCCGTCAGTGCGCGGACGGGGACTACTGCAACGGCGACGAGTTCTGTAGTCCCGTGAAAGGCTGCGAGCCGGCGCCGCCGCTCGCCTGCGACGACGGCGACACCTGCAATGGCGCCGAGACGTGCGCCCCCGCGTCCGGCTGCGTCGCCGGCACCCCGGAGCCGGATGACACGCCGTGCGACGACGGGCTGACCTGCACCGCCGGGGATACGTGCACCGCGGGGAGCTGTTCCGGCGCACCGCTCGACTGCGCCGACGCGGATCTCACGACGCTCGATTTTTGCATCGAGAGCACGGGCTGCCTGCACTGCGCGCCTGCGTCCCCGCACACGCTCGGCATTCGCTTCGCCACGGCGACCAAGCCCGGCAAGTTCACGCTGAGCGCGAAGTTCACGCCGGCGGCGCCGCTCGAGCCGACCGGCCCCGCCGGCCTCGATCTCATCTTCCACGACGACACCACGGTGGTGCAGGCGTCGCATGTGCCGCCGGCCGCGTTCACGGTGAGCGGCGGCGGGAAGTTCGCGCGCTTCATGGACAAGGGCGGCACCATCGCGCCGGGCCTCGAGCGCCTGCGCGTGAAGTCGGGAGCCCCGTTCTCCCGTCACCAGGTCACCGCGCGCGGGTCGCTGCTCGTGCCGTTCTCGCACCAGCTCACGCGTCGATTCACGGTGCGCACCGGCGACGCCTGCATGACGGCCCTCGTGTCGTGCAAGGCGAACGGTAGTGGCACGAACGACCGCTGTCAGTAGCGTCCCCGCGCGCCGGAGGATGGTTTGACGCTTCCCGGCGCGGCCACTAGAGATGCCGCGATGAGCACGCCACGGGTCGTGATCACGGGGATGGGTGGGGTGACGCCGATCGGGACCGGCATCGACGCCATCTGGGAGAGCGCGTGCGCCGGACGTTCGGGCATCGGACCGATCACGGTCTTCGACGCGTCGGACCAGAAGTGCCGCATCGCCGGCCAGGTGCGCGGCTTCGAAGCCGGGAAGTACATTCCGACGAAGCACCTGAAGCGCATGGACGACTTCTCGCGCTACGCCGTCGCGGCCTCCGTCATGGCCGTCGAGGACGCGAAGCTCGAGATCACGCCGGACAACTCGCGGCGGATCGGTGTCCTCCTCGGCAACAACAACGGCGGCGCGCGCACCATCTTCAAGACGGTGACCGGCTTCAACGCCGAGGGTCCCGACTGGGTATCGCCCTTCTACATCACGGCGATCACCAGCAACATGGCGTCGGCACAGGTGGCGATCCGGCTCCAGGTGCGCGGCCCGAACTTCACGATCGGGAACGCGTGCGCCTCGGGCGTGAACGGGCTCGGTGAGGCGTGGCGCTATCTCCGGGACGGGACCTGCGACGTCGTGCTCGCGGGCGGAACCGACGCGCTGATCGATGCGACCGAGGTCGCGGGCTTCTCGAACTCGCGCGCCGTGTCGCTGCGCAACGACGAGCCCGAGCGCGCGAGCCGGCCGTTCGATCGCGATCGCGACGGCTTCGTGCTCTCGGAGGGCGCGGCGGTCGCGGTCGTCGAGACGCTCGAGCACGCGCAGGCGCGTGGCGCGCGCATCTACGCCGAGATCATCGGCTACGCGACCGGCAGCGAGGCATTCCACATCGCGGCGCCGCTTCCCGACGGCATCGGCGTCGCCGCGTGCATGCAGGCGGCGATCGAGAGCGCCGGCCTCGGTCCTGACGGCATCGACTACGTCAACGCGCACGCGACCTCGACCCCGCTCGGCGACGTGAACGAGACGCAGGGCATCAAGCTCGTCTTCGGCGCGCGCGCCACCGCGATTCCGGTGAGCGCCACGAAGTCGATGACGGGACACCTGATCGGCGCGTCGGGCGCGCTCGAGGCGCTGATCACGGTGAAGACGCTCGAGACCGGCGTCATCACGCCGACGATCAACCTCGACAACCCGGATCCCGAGTGCGATCTCGACTACGTGCCGCACACCGCCCGCAAGGCCGACGTTCGCACCGCGCTCACGAACTCGTTCGGGTTCGGCGGCGCCAACGCCTCGCTCGTGCTCCGCCGATGGGACGGCTGATCGACGCTCGCGCCGCGGCGGCGGCGCTGGTCGCGTTACTCGCCGTGCCGATCGCGGCTTCGGCACAGGCGCTCCAAAACGGACGGTTCACCGCGACGGCGGGCGGCGTGCCGACGGCCTGGCGGCTGGAGGCCTGGGCGAAGGACCTCACGGACGTCGGTTGGGAGCCGGGAACGGACGGCGGCGGACTCGCGCGCATCGTGAACCGCGGGCCGAACGACGCTCGGCTCTGCCAGTCCATCAGCGTGACGCCGGGCGCCGAGTATCGCGTGACGGCACGCGTGAAGACCGAGAACGTCGGTCAGGCGACCGCGGGGGCGCTGATCGCGATCGAGCCGCGGGTCGCGGATTCGATCGACCTCAAGGGCACCCAGGATTCGCAGACACTCGAGGTGAGCGCGAAGAATCAGGACGCGGCCTCCTGGGACGTGTGTCTCCGGCTCGGGAGCTACGCGAACCTCAACACCGGCACGGCATGGTTCACCGACGTTCGCCTCGAGGTCGTGGGGGGCGCCGCGCCGCAGACCGGCAGCCGTTGGCCGAGCCTCGGAATCGGAGCGATGGTCGCCTCGTTCCGGACGTCCTCTTGGTCCTCGACCGCCGTCCCGCTCGTCGGGGGGCTCTTGCTCGCGCTCGGTCTCGGCATCGTCGGCGGACGCTCCCGCGACTGAGACGCGCCGCCTGGAGCGCCGGCCCGGTGACTTTCCGGTGGACCGGGTGATGGCGCTCGTGCGAAGGGAGATCCACGTCCCCAGAGTGAGGAGGTCCCCCATGGCCAACCCTCTGCGTGCCCTCGGCGCGGAAGTGAGATCGTTCCTACCGTGCTTGCTCGCGATCGTCGCGAGCGTCGCGACGGAAACCGCTGCTCGTGCCGACTGCGACTCGACGCAGTTCGGCTCGCGCCTCGGGCCGCCCGGCATGGCGCAGCCGAACGGCGCCATCCAGACGATCGCGGGCGACTGCACCGGCGTCCCGAACTGCGAGGACTTCTTCGACATCGTGCTCGAGGAGGGCGACACGCTCTACCTCTCGCTCTGCTCGAACGGTGGAAGCGCGAACTTCGAGAGCGAGCTGTCGGTGTTCGACGGCCCTCTCGCCTGGGGCAGCTCTCCTTGCGTGAGCTACGAGTGCGGCGACGACGCCGAGCTGTCGTACGTCGCGGGCGTCACCGGCACCCACCGGATCCGCATCTCGAACGCAGCGGCGATTCTGCCACCGGTCGATGGGAGCTACGTCCTCGCGTATTCGGCGCCGGCGGGCCGGGTGATCACCCCGGTGACCTGCGGGAACGGCGTCGTCGACGCCGACGAGCAATGCGACGACGGCAACCAGGTCGACGGCGACTGCTGCTCGCGCGGGTGCACGAACGAGCCGATCGACGGCGAATGTCCCGACGAGGGGCTGCCCTGCACGTACGACAAATGTGACGGCGCGGGCACGTGCGCGCATCCGCCCCGGCCGGTGGGGGCGCTCTGCGACGACGGCGAAGCCTTCTTCTGCACCGCGGACACCTGTGATGCGGGCGGTACGTGCACGCACGTGCCGATCCCGGGATGCCAGCCGCTGCCCGTCTGCGGGCTCCCGCAGCCCCACCCCGTGGTCACGTTTCAGCACCCCGCGGTCGCGAAAAAGGTCGATCTGCCGCTCGTGCAGGCGTTCGTCGGGTGCAACACGATCGGCGGCAACGTGCCGAACGCGACGACCGAGACCGGTACGGTTCCGAGCTGCTATCCCTCCGAAACCTACGACGAGAACGACGGCAGCCCGGCCGGCGGTTGGCATTGGGGGCGGTACGGAAAGGGTATGGTGTCCCTCGCCGTTCGCTGCCGGGACGCGGCCGACGTCGGCATCAAGCTCACCATGTCGAACATCGTCGACGGTGGCGGTGCGCTGGTGAACGGCGACGGCACCTTCGTGACCGCCGCGCGGCTGACGATCATGGACCCGGACGGTGTCCCGATGACGACCATCGACCTGCCGCTCTCCTTCCAGTTCACGATCGTCAACGGCGTGACGAAGTTCCTGACCTCGCTGAACGCGATGCTCACCGACCAGTCGCTGTCGTCGCTGCCGAACGGGTTCAGCCTCTCGCTCGGACCGTCATCGGTGCTGGACGGGTTTCTCGAGATCCGCGACTCGAACGGTAACCCGTTCGCGCGACCCGGGGTCTATTTGCCCTGAACCGCAGCCGCGGCTAGGTCTCGCCCCGTGTTGACGCGCACCAGCCGGGTCGTCGTCCAGGAGGGACCGCGGCAGCTCGTGATGCGCGAGCTGCCGATCCCGCCGATCGACGACGATAGCGCCATCCTCCGCATCGAAGCGTGCGGGATCTGCGGCAGCGACGTCGAGCAGTACACCGGGACCATCCCGGTTCCGCTGCCGGTGATCCCGGGCCACGAGCCGCTCGGGGTGATCGCCGCGATCGGTGACCGGGCGGCCAAGCGCTGGCGCGTCGACGTCGGCGACCGCGTCGCGGTCGAGGCGCCGATTCCATGCGGCCACTGCCGCTCCTGCCTGCTCGGGCGGTATCACGTGTGCCGCGGCCGCGGGACGATGTTCGCGCACGGCTACGTCGGTCTCGACCGCGCGCCGGGCCTCTGGGGCGCGTACGCGGATTACATGTACCTCGATCCGTGCTCGATCGTACACAAAATGCGCTCCGACGTGCCGGCGAGCCTCGCG
>DAIQBH010000128.1:0-17398 GCA_036781285.1 Thermodesulfobacteriota bacterium
GAGGACGTCGCGGAGTGGATCGTGCCGCACGTCGCCGGCCGCCCGCTGACCCTGGTGCGGTGCCCGAACGGCATTGGCAGCTGCTTCTACATGAAGCACACGCGGACGTGGCACCCGCCCGCGGTGATCCGTCAGGTGCGGATCCGCGAGCAGAAGAAGACCGGGGACTACGCGGTCGTCGACTCGATCGCGGGAGTCGTGGCCCTCGCGCAGATGAACATCCTCGAGATCCACACCTGGAACGCGACCGCCGATCGCGTGGAGCAGCCCGATCGCGTGATCATCGACCTCGATCCCGGACCGGAGGTCGCGTGGAAGGACGTCGTCGCGGCGGCCCACGCCGTGCGTGCGGCGTTCGAGGCGGTCGGCCTCGTGAGCTTCGTGAAGACGACGGGCGGGAAAGGCGTGCACGTCGTGGCCCCGTTCGTCCGCCAGCACGAGTGGGGCACCTGCCTCGCCTTCGCGCGCGGTCTCGCGGAGGCGATCGCGCGCACCGATCCCGACCGCTACTCGACGTCGCTCGCGAAGCGCGGCCGCGAGCGGAAGATCCTGCTCGACTATCTCCGCAACAATCGCGGCAGCACGGCGGTCGCGGCGTTCTCGACGCGCGCGCGTCCCGGTTGCCCGGTGTCGGTCCCGATCGGCTGGGACGAGCTGACCCCCCGCCTGCGTCCCGACCAGTTCACGCTGCGGAACGTCCGGCGGCGGCTGGCGCGCTTGAAGACCGACCCCTGGCGCGACTATTGGACGGTCCGCCAACGACTGAGCGCCAAGGCGCTCCGCTCCGTCGGCACGCCCCCGTGAGTCCCAGCGTCCCGCTCCCGACCCGCTTCCAACCGCAGCTCGCGACGCTCGTGACGGCGGTCCCCGACTCGGACGACTGGCTGCACGAGATCAAGTTCGACGGGTATCGCCTCGGCGCGCGCGTCGACGGCGGCAGGGTGACGCTGATCACTCGCGCGGGAAACGATTGGACGGCGAGCTTTCCGGAGGTTCGTGATGCCGTCGCCGCGTTGCCGGTGACCCGGGCGCTGCTCGACGGGGAGGTCGCCGCCGTGCTTCCCGACGGCCGCACCAGCTTCCAAGCGCTCCAGAGGTGGCTCTCGGGTGGCGGCACCGCGGGCCTCGTGTATTACGTATTCGACCTCTTGCACCTCGACGGCGAGGACGTCGCGCGGCTGCCCCTCGACGAGCGGAAGGCGCGACTCGAGGCTCTGGTGCGGCGCCTGCCTGGGGACTCGCTGATCCGGTACTCGTCTCACGTCGTCGGCGGTGGCCGGCGCTTCTTCGCCGCGGCCTGCGAGCGCGGCCTCGAGGGCATCGTGTCGAAGCGGCGCGACAAGCCCTACGAGGCCGGGCGCCGCGGCGGCTGGACGAAGAGCAAGTGTCTTCAGCGCCAGCCCATGGTGATCGGGGGATTCACGGACTCGTCGGACGGCGTGAAGGGCGGGCTCGGCGCCTTGTTGCTCGGCGTGTACGACGAGGTGGGCGCGCTCCGATTCGCGGGCAAGGTCGGTACCGGCTTCACGCAGCGGAGCGCGGCCGACCTGCGCGAGCGCCTCGAGGGACTCGCGCAAAAGGCCCCGCCGTTCGAGAACCCGCCGGCGGAAGCGCGGCGCTGGAAGGCCCGCTGGGTCGCGCCGACGCTCGTTGCCGACGTGAAGTTCTCGGAGTGGACCGACGACGGCCGCCTCCGGCAGTCGTCCTTCCAGGGACTCCGCGAGGACGTGCGGGCGCGCGACGTCGTCCGCGAGGACGGGCCGGTCGCGGAAGCGCCCGCCGAGCCCAAGACGCCGCCGCGGCGAACGCGCGGACCCGTCACGGCCGTCGCGCCCAAGGTCTCCGCGCCGCCCAAGGGCTCGACGGTGCTCCACGGCGTCCGCCTCACGCATCCGGAGCGCGTGCTCTATCCTGAGCCGCCGCTCACCAAGCTCGACCTCGCGCGCTACTACGAGGACGTCGCGGAATGGCTCCTGCCGCACGTCGCCGGCCGTCCGCTCAGCCTCGTCCGCTGTCCGACGGGGCTCGGCAGCTGCTTCTACGTGAAGCACGCGACCCACGGCGATCCCGACGTGCTTCGGCGGGTCGACATCCAGGAGAAGGACGACGTCAACCAGTACTCGGTCGTCGACGCGCTGCCGGGCCTGATGGCGCTCGTGCAGATGAGCATCCTCGAGATCCATCCGTGGAACAGCATCGCCGACGACCTCGAGCGGCCCGACCGCGTCACCATCGACCTCGATCCCGGGCCGGAGGTCGGGTGGCCGCAGGTGCTCGAGGCTGCCGAGCTCGTGCGCGTCGCGTTCGAGACGCTCGGTCTCGAGAGCTTCGTGAAGACGACCGGCGGCAAGGGCCTCCACGTCGTCGTGCCCTTCGTGCCCGATCACGACTACGAAACCTGCCTCGGTTTCGCGCGCGGCGTCTCGGAGTTCATCGTGCGCCAGCACCCGAAGCTCTACACGACCGCGATGCCGAAGCGGGGGCGCGAGAAGAAGATCCTGCTCGACTACTACCGCAACCACCGCGGCTCGACGGCGATCGCGGCCTTCTCGACGCGGGCGCGCGACGGCGCGCCGGTCGCGGTGCCGCTCGCGTGGGATGAGCTCGGGCCGAAGCTCCGGTCCGATCAGTTCACCGTCGCGAACGTCCGTACGCGGCTCGCCCGCTTGAAGCGCGACCCCTGGCGTGAATACTGGACCCTCCGCCAGCGGATCAGCGCCGAGGCGCTCGCGGCGATGACCGGAGGATGACGAGGCCACAATGAAGATCGCCACCTGGAACGTGAACGGCATCCGGGCCCGCGAGGCGCAGACGGTGGAGTGGGTCGCGCGCGAGCAACCGGACGTCGTCTGCCTCCAGGAGATCAAGGCGAAGCCGGAGCAGGTTCCCGAGGCCCTCTGCAATCTCGGCGGCTACTGGTGCTACTGGCACGGCGCCGGTGGTTACTCGGGCGTCGGATTGCATCTGTCGAAGGCGCGCTTCCCCGAGGAGCCCGCGTTCAGCCATCCCGACTTCGACCACGAAACGCGCATCGTCCAGGCCGTCGTCGGCGACCTCGTGTTCGCGTCGGTGTACGTGCCGAACGGCGGCAAGGACTACCCCGCGAAGATCACGTTTCTCACCGCGCTCGAGCACTACGTGTCGAGCGTGCACGCGACGAATCGCCGCCTCGTCCTCTGTGGCGACATGAACGTCGCCCGCACCGACCGCGACGTCCATCCGAAGGAGCGGAAGCCCGGCATCATCGGCCAGAAGCCCGAGGAGCGCGCGCTCATCGAGAACATGTGCGCCCGCGGTGTCGTCGACGTCGGCCGCGCGCTCGACCCCGACAACGACGACCTGTTCACGTGGTGGGCGCCATGGCGCAACATGAAGGCGCGCAACATCGGCTGGCGCCTCGACTACGTGATGGCGTCCTTACCGCTCGCCGAGCGCGCCGAAACCTGCGTCGTCCAACGCGAGTTCGGCACGAGCGACCACGGCCCCGTCGTCGCGACGTTCCGCGAAGCCTGACCGCGGCTGATGTCCGTCACGAAGGCTCACCGCATCAGCGGTCTCGTGATCGGCGGGCCGGTCGTCGGCCGGTTCGTGTGGACGAGCTGGCGGCTCGTGACGCGTCGAGAGACCTTCGGACCCTCGGACATGGTGCAGGCCAGCGGCGCAACTGGCGTGCCGCGGCCAGTGCCGAGAGATCAATAGATGGTCTGGGAATCCACCAGGGTCTGATAGCGCGCGTCGTCCATCCCGAGCAGGCCTTTGAAGACCTTCTCGTTGTCCTGGCCGATCCGCGGGCCGGTCCGCACCTCGATCTCGCTCCGGCTCGTCTTCACATACGCGCCGTAGATGGTCTCCTGGAAGCCGAGCGGGTGCGTGACCTCGATGAAGGTGCCGCGGGCCTTGTAGTGCGGATCGTGGAGGAGGTCGGCAACCGTCAGGACCGGGGTCGCCGCGACGCCGGCCTTCTGGAGGCGCTCGGCCAGCGCGCGATCGTCGATGCCGGCGGTCCAGGCGGCGAGCTTCTCGTGCACGTCGTCGAGCGCGGCGAGCCGGCCGTCGAGGGTCGCGAGCGCGGAAGCCGTCGCCCATGCGGGGCTGTCCATCGCGGAAACCAGCGCGCGCCACATCGCGTCGCTCGTGACCGCGATCGCGATCCAGCGATCGTCGCCGGCGCAGGGGAAGACGCCGTGCGGGGCGGCGGCCGCGAGCGGGTGGCGGTTGCCGAGCGGCCCGCCGGAGCGGCCGTTCAGCGCGTAGTCCATGAACGCGGGACCGACCATCTGCATGACCGCTTCCTGCTGCGAGTAGTCGATGTGCTGCCCCTGTCCGGTGCGATCACGGTGGTGAAGTGCCGTCAGGATCGCGAACGCGCCCATGATGCCGTTGTAGGGATCCGAGAACGCGTTCTCGACCGGGATCGGCGGCCCGTCGACGTAGCCGACCAGACTGTCGAGGCCGGTCGTGCTGGTGAGGCTGAGGCCGTAGGTGCGGATCGCCTTCAGCGGGCCGGTGAGCCCCGCGGCCGGCATCGAGAACATCACGAGATCCGGCTTCACCGCGCGGAGCTTCTCCCAGCCCAGGTCGAGCTCGTCCATGACGCCGGGTCCGAAGTTCTCGATGACGACGTCGCATTTCGCGATGAGGTCGCGGGCGAGCTGTCGGCCCTCAGGGTGCTTCAGATTGATGGACACGCTGCCGTTCCCGGCCCAGCACGCGTGATTGGAGAGGCTGCGGTCGGGATCGCGCACTCCGCCGCCGAAGGGCGGCAGCATGCGGGTCAGATCGATGCGGGCGCGCGACTCGATCTTGTAGACCTCGGCGCCGAGGAAGCCGAGAGTCTGGCCGACCACGGGGCCGGCCCAGACCCAGCCGAAGTTGGCGACTCGGATACCCGACAGCGGGAGCGTGCTCATGGGGCGCCGGTCTAGCCGAGAATTGGTGGGTCTGCCTAGGGAACCGCAGCTGCGATTCCCCAGGCACACGCGACCCGCGTGCCGATCGGCGCGATGTGCCGCGCGTCACGGACAGAAGCCGGCGTTGGCGGGTCGGCTGCAGTCGCCCTTCATCGCGGGATCGCCTTCGACGGCCCAGAGGTGCCACGGTGTCTCTGCGGCTCCGATGGCAGGCACGGCGACGACCTCATCGTCTGGATCGCGCAGCTCGACGTGATGGAACGAATCGACGGTTCCACACGTGCCGGTCGTGCTGCAGCTCAGTCCGGAGCTGTTGATCGCGCCCGTCGAGCCCAGCGTGAACGTGCAGACCTTCAGGCACCCGGCGCTGCCGTCGCCGATCAGGCGGTAGTGATACGTGGGCGCCGTCTCGAACGTGACGCTAGGAACGTTGCCGCGAAAGACCACGCTCCAGCCGCTGCTGTTGGCAACGCTTTCGCAGGACAGGTCACCGGGCGAGCCGCAGAACCCGCCGTCTTGGAGGCCGCCGTGGCAGAGATTGGTGGAGCAGGTATCGCCGCCGGTGCAGGTGCCGCTAGGGCAGGCACTCGACCCGGAGCACGAGCTGCCGTGGTTGCTGCCGCCTATGCAGATCGTTGGCGAGCAGAGCGCGCCCGAATTGCGTCCGCCGACGCAGCGGTTGCCGACGCACGGGAAAGGCTCGGCTGAGCACGTGTAGGTGACGTTCGTGTCGGTCACGATCCCAGCGGCGTCGATGCGCAATTGCACCGTTCCGTCGTCTCTGTGGACGAGCGTCGTCGTCGTGCCATGCGGGAGGAAGAACTTGCTCGGCGAGACGATGTCCTCGTATTCGCATGTGTCGAGCGGCGTGTCCGCACAGACGCGATAGTTGTCCATGTTCGTCTTGTAGTCGGTCGTGTGGTTGATGGCGTGCGCCGACGACGTGAACAGCACGAGTACGCCGAGCGCCGCGAGAAGCCGTCGGGTCATGGGAAGCCTCCTCGGTTGGGGAGCCTACGGGCTCGTTTCACGGTCGTGCCGACGCTGCGCGCTCCGCAACCGGGACGTCAACGCGGAACCGACTGCGCGCCTCGTGATCGCGTCAGCCTGAAACAAAAAATTCGAACGTGCGGTTTGTTCTCCCAACGAGTGGTGTGTCAGGGTGGCGCGCACTGCGAGGGCCACGCCATGACGATTCGAATCCTACTCCTTCTCGTGCTGTTCGCGGTGCTGCTGCCGTACCGCGCCGGCGCCGCGACCGTGCGCGTCGCCGTGAACGGCGTCGACGGGCAGCAGTGCGGGATAGGGAAGGCGCTCCCGTGCCGGACCATCACGCGGGCCATCGGTAACGCCACCGTCGGCGACACGATCGAGGTCGGCCCGGGGCGCTACGGCGACGTCGACGGCGACGGGCAGTTCACGAGCCCCGGCGACGAACCGGCGCAGGTCGACATCGGCTGCGACTGCGTCGTCCACGTCCCGTTGGAGAAGCGGCTCGTGATCGTGTCGCGCCTCGGGGCGGCGGCGACCGTCGTGCACGCCGGCGGCGCGCTCGTGAGGGTGGTCGACGTCGACGCGGCCGGCACGGTGTTCGGGAAAGCGAAGAAGGGGTTCACGCTCACGGGCTCGGGCGATTCGCGTGGCCTCGATTCCTCGGCTCCGGACCTCACGGTCGCCGGCAACGTCGCCGTCCGGAACGGCAGCCACGGCATGCGGATCTCGGGCGACCGGCTGGTGCTCAGCGGCAATCAGGCGGGCGCCAACGGCGCATCGGGATTCCAGCTCGACGGGGCGCGGGACGTCGTGGTGACCGGCAACGTCGCGAACGGGAACGCGAACGACGGCTTCGACCAGGTGAATCGCGGCACGTTCGCGGGGAACACCGCGATCGCGAACGGCGGCGCCGGCTTCTCGCAGCAGGACGACGACGTCACGTATCGCGCGAGCACCGCGCTCGGGAACGGCGGTGCCGGCTTCGAGGTGAACCAGGGCGATCGAACCGTCCTGGTCGGCATCCTCGCGCAGGGCAACGCCACCGGGATCGAGACGGGCGGCGACGACGTGGTCGTCAGCAAGAGCTCGGTGGTCGGCAATCGCGGCTTCGGCATTCTCGTCGACGAGGACGGCCAGCGGCTCACGGTCACGAAGACGAACGTGTTCGGCAACGGCGCCGACGCGAGCGACCCCGCGTTCGCCAACTGCGGGATCGCGAGCGCCGGTGGCGGGCCGCTCACGCTCTCGCCCGTCTTCTGGGGCGATGCCGGCGGTCCCGGTGCCGATCCCGCCGATCGCATCTGCCTCCTCGTGCCGCACGGGAACGTCACCGCCGAGCCGGCGCTCACGAAAGAGCTGAAGGTCAAGCCGCCGCGCTAGCATCCAAGGCTGCCGATGTCTCCACGCGCGGAGCGCGCGGCCGAGCGGAGCGAGCCGGGGCGAGAGATCCCTCGAATGTACTAGACGACGCCGGCGGTGCGCAGGTCGGCGACGGCCGCGGCATCGAGGCCGAGCCGCTCGCCGTACACCTCGGCATTGTGCTGGCCGAGGAGCGGCGCCGGCCGCGTCGGGCCGCCCGGGCTCGCCGGAAGCTGAAACGGCGCCCCGAGGTCGCGCACCGTGCCGAGCACCGGATGGTGGAGCTCGGTCAGATAGCCGCGGGCCGCGAGGTGCGGGTGCTCGGCGGCTTCCGCGACCGTGAAGACGGCCGTCACCGGGACGCCCTCGGCCTGACAGCGGTCCATGATCTCGCGCTTCCCGTGCTCCATCGTCCACTCGACGATGAGCGGGTAGATCGCGTCGGCGTTCTGGGCCCGCTGGTACATGTCCTGGAAGATGTCGACCGTCATCCACTCGGGATTGCCCATGACGCGGCCGAGGCCGTTCCACTGGCCGGGCTCGAGCGCGAGCATCCAGACGTGGCCGTCCTTGCAGGGCAGGATGGTCGCCGGCGCGCCGAGCGGCATGCCGACGCCGGTCCGGCGCTCGAACTTCCCGTCCTGGGCATAGCCGCCGATGTTCTGGCCGCCGACGAAGGTCGCGGCGATCGCTTCCGCGCACGACACGTCGAGCTGCTGCCCACCGCCGACTCGCTTGCGGCCGTACACGGCCGCGAGGCCCCAGGCCGCGGCCGTCACGGCACCGTAGAACTCGGACGCGAACGTGCCGTGCATGAGCGGCGCCTCACCGGGCCGCCCACAGTAGCGGCTGCTCGCCCCGGAGAGATGGAACGCATTGAGATCCGTCCCGAGCCACTCGGAGTAGGGGCCGGTCTGTCCGAACGGGGTGATCGAGATCATCACGAGGTTCGGGTTCGCGGCGGAGAGGGTCGCGTAGTCGATGCCCCACGACGCGAGCACGCCCGGCCTCTGATTCTCGATCACGACGTCGGCCTTGGCGGCGAGCTGGCGGAAGAGATCGCGGCCGCGCGTCGTGGTCACGTCGAGGGTGATCCCCCGCTTGTTGGTGTTGAGAAAGAAATAGAGGCCGGACTTCTCCGGATGCGGCTCGTCCTTCGGAAAGGGGCCCCACGTGCGGCTCGCGTCGCCGGCGGGCCGTTCGACCTTGACTACGTCGGCGCCGTAGTCGGCGAAGAGCTTGCCGCAGTACGGAGCCGAGACGAGCTCGCCGAGCTCGAGGACGGTGATGCCTGAGAGCGCGCCGGCCATGGATGCCGGTCGCACTAGTATGGAACCGTCGTGGCGGCAAGGTCGGCTGCTGCCAGTGCTGCTGCCACTTGCGGCCTTTCCAGGGCCGGCAACGGAGAGTAGGATTGCGCCCGATGTTTCTGGCCCGCTCGCGCGTTCTCGCCCTGACCTTGATCGCGACGTCGGTCGTGGCCTCGATCGCGTGGACGCTCGTGCTCCTCGGAGTGGGTCACTCGCACGCGGCGTCCTTCCGCCTCGTGCGTGGCGTGAGCGTCGTACTGCACCACGACGACGAAGACACGCGCGCGCTCGGGCACGTCCATCGCCACCACGGTGCGCACCACGACCACCCGGCGGGTGACCCGCACGCCGACGATCACGTCGTCACCGTGTCGGCCGAGCCCGCGTCGTTGCGTTCGCAAGACGCGCTCGTCGCCCTGGGCGGCGAGTGGGTCGGCGCCACGGTTCCGATGCTGGCAGCCGCGCCGATGGTCCCGGCGATCGCCCGGTTCCTTCCGGTCTCCGGTGGCCGACACGCGCGACACGTCGCACGTTCGACCACCGTGCTCCTCCTCTGATCCGATCCTCCCGGCAGTTCTGATTCGTGGTTGGTCGGTGCGCCGCTCGTGGCACGGGCGGCGCGTGGTATCGAGGAGGATCTGCATATGGCGCGAGTGGTCGTCGCGTTCCTGGGATTGGTTCTCGCCGCTCCGGTTGCCGTTGCGGCGGCGGAAGAAGGTCCGGCACGGATGGAGTCTTTGGCAGTGCGACCGGAGCCGGTCGGGGTGGTGCGTCGCGCGGACGCGATCGCGGCGGCCCTCGCCGGCAATCCGGAGCTGCGGGAGCAGGCGTGGGACGTCGACGCCAGCGACGCCCGGATCGCCTACGCGGGCCGGTACCCGAATGCGGAGATCGGCCTCGTCGTCGAGGACGTGCTCGGCACGGGACGCTATGCCGGAGGCCAGCAAGCGCAGACGACGCTCGAGCTCCGGCAGCCGATCGAGCTCGGCGGGAAACGGGGCGCGCGGGTCGCCGCGGCCGAGCGGGCGCGTTCCATGACGCTCGCCGACGTCGCCGTGAAGCGCAGCGACGTCGTGGCCGACGTCGCGCGACGCTTCGTGCGGGTGCTGGTGGCGCAGGAGGGACTGCGGCTCGCACGGGCGGAGACCACGCGGGCGACGCAGACGCTCTCCGCCGTGCGCCGGCGGGTCGAGGCCGGCGCCGGCTCGGTGATCGAAACCGAGAAGGCGACGATCGCGCTCGAGCGCTCCCACATCGCGACGGAGCACGCCGAGCACGTGCTGCTGGTCGCGCGCCGTGAGCTCGCCGCCGCGTGGGGCAGCGTCGACGCGCGGTTCGAGCGCGCCGAGGGCGACCTCTTCGCGCGAGCGACGGTGCCGCCCTTCGAGACGCTCGCGGCCCGGCTGGAGGGATCGCCGGACGTCGCCCGTGCGACATCGGAGCGGCGACTGCGTGAGGCCGAAGCGGCGCTCATCACCGCCCGGCGGATCCCGGACGTCACCGTCGGCGGCGGCGTCCGCCGGCTCGAAGGCCCCGGTGAGCAGTCGATCCTCTTCTCCGTGGGCGTCCCGCTGCCGTTCGCGAGCCGCAACGCCGCCGCGGTGACCGAGGCACGCGCGCTCGTCGAACGCTCCGATGCCAGCCGGGTGGTCACGGACGTGCGGTTGCGGACGAGCCTCTTCGGCTTCTACCAGGAGCTCCTCCACGCCGAGATCGAGCTGACGGCCCTCGAAACCGAGGTGCTGCCGCGCACCGAGCGGACGCTTGTCGCGTCACGCGACGGCTTCGAGCGCGGCCTCGTCTCCTATGTGGAGCTGCTCGATACGGCGCGGACGCTCGCCGAGGTGCAGCAGGAGCGCGTGACTGCGGCGGGGAGCTATCAACAGCTCGTCATCGAGATCGAACGGTTGATCGGCGCCCCGATCGGCGGCGGCGAGGGGGAGGCGCGATGAGCCCGACACGATGCGGAGTGCTCGCGGGCGCGCTCGCGATGGTGACCGTGGTAGCGGCGTGCGAGCGCCCGAGCCAGGTCGGTGATCCGCACGCCCCGCACAGCGAGCACCGCCATGACGCCGCGCACGACGGCCACGGGGCTCATGGGGACCACGACGAGCCCGAGGCGGCGCGCGGTCCGCACGGCGGACGGCTCCTGGAGGAGGCCGACTTCGCCCTCGAGCTCGTGATCTTCGAGCGCGGCGTTCCGCCCGAGCTTCGCGCGTACCCATACCGCGACGGTGTGCCCCTCGCGCCGGCCGACGTGCGGGTCGCGGTCGAGCTGCGCCGGTTCGGAGGACGCGTCGATCGCGTGGCCTTCACGCCGCGCGGAGATCATCTCGTCGGCGATCGCCCGGTCGAGGAGCCGCATTCCTTCGACGTCGTCGTGGACGCCGCGCACGCGGACGTCGCGGCGCACTGGGAGTATGCGGCACACGAGGGGCGGACCGAGATGGCGCCGGGCGCGATCGCGGCCTCCGGCATCGAGATCGCGACGGCGGGGCCGGCGAGGATCCGCACGACCGTGAAGGCGAGCGGCCGGCTGGCGCCGAACGCGGACCGCCTCGTACATGCGGTCCCACGCTTCCCCGGCATCGTGAAAGAAGCGCGGAAGCGTCTCGGCGACCGCGTGCAGGCCGGGGAGGTGCTCGCGGTCGTCGAGAGCAACCAGAGCCTCCAGTCCTACGAGGTGCGCGTGCCGCTCGCGGGTACCGTCATCGCGAAGCATGCCGCGCCCGGCGAGCTCGTGGGCGACGGCGAGCCCGTGTACGTCGTCGCCGACCTCTCGACCATCTGGGTCGACGTCCAGACGCTGCCCGCGGACTTCCGGAAGCTGCGCCTCGGCCAACGGGCGATCGTCGAAGGCGGCGGCCCGCTCGTCGGCGAGGGGCGCGTGGTGCATCTGTCCCCATTCGGCTCCGAGGTGACGCAGACCGTCCTCGCCCGGATCGAGATCGACAACGCCGCGGGCGAGTGGCATCCGGGGCTCTTCGCGCAGGTCGAGGTGGTGATCGACGAGGCCGACGTGCCGGTCACCGTTCGGCCGAGCGCGCTCCAGACGTTGGGCGACCGGCCCGTCGTGTTCGTGAACGAGGGCTCGACGTTCCAGGCGATGCCGGTCGAGCTCGGCCGCCGCGATCGGGACGCGGTGGAAATCGTCGCCGGCTTGGTCGGCGGCGAACGGTACGCCGCGGCGAACAGCTTCATCGTGAAGGCCGACGTCGGGAAGTCCGGCGCGAGCCACGACCACTAGGAGCGGGCGATGCTGGAACGACTCCTCGCTTTCTCGATCCACCGTCGCTGGGTGGTCCTCGCGACGACCGCGTTCGTCGCGCTCGTCGGCGTCCGGAGCTACCAGCGTCTCCCGATCGACGCCGTGCCGGACATCACGAACGTCCAGGTGCAGATCAACACGGAGGCGGTCGGCTATTCGCCGCTCGAGGTCGAGCAGCGCGTCACCGTGCCGATCGAGACGGCGCTCGCCGGGTTGCCGGCCCTCGATCACACCCGCTCGATCTCACGCTACGGCCTCTCGCAGGTCACCGTCGTCTTCAGGGACGGGACCGACATCTACTTCGCGCGACAGCTGACGAACGAGCGGTTGCAGGAGGTGCGGGACCGGTTGCCGCCGGCGCTGGTGCCGGCGATGGGACCGATCGCGACGGGGCTCGGCGAGATCGTGCTGTTCACGGTCGAGAATCGCGAGCTCGACGGGCCGTACTCGCCGACCGACCTCCGCACGATCAACGACTGGGTGATCCGACCGCAGCTGCGAACGGTTCCGGGCGTCGTCGACGTGAACGCGATCGGCGGCCACGTGAAGCAGTTCCACGTGACGCCGCACCCGGATCGCCTCCTCGCCTACGGCATCGCGTTCCACGACGTCGTGGCGGCGCTCGTCGCGAACAACGCGAATGTCGGGGCCGGCTACATCGAGCGCAACGGCGAGCAGTACTTGATCCGCGCTCCGGGGCAGGTCGCGGATCTCGACGACGTGCGCCGCATCGTGGTCGGCCATCACGACGGCGTCTCGGTCCTGGTCCGGGACGTCGCCGACGTCGCCGTGGGCGCCGAGCTCCGGAACGGTGCCGCCACGGAGAACGGCCGAGAGGTGGTCCTCGGCACGGCCTTCATGCTGATGGGCGAGAACAGCCGGACCGTCTCCGAGCGCGTCACGCGGAAGCTCGCGGAGATCAACGCGACGCTCCCGGAGGGCGTGATCGCGCGCGCGGTCTACAACCGCATGGACCTCGTGAACGCGACGCTCGCGACGGTGCGGACGAACCTCTTCGAGGGCGCCGTCCTGGTGATCGTCGTGCTGTTCCTGCTGCTCGGGAACCTGCGTGCCGCGGTGGTGACGAGCCTCGTGATCCCGCTGGCCATGTTGTTCACGGTCACGGGCATGGTCTCGAGCCGGGTGAGCGGCAACCTGATGAGCCTCGGCGCGATCGACTTCGGGATCATCGTCGACGGCGCGGTGATCATCGTCGAGAACTGCATCCGCCGGCTCGCCGAGGAGCAGGCCCGCCTGGGGCGGCTGCTGACGCGCGCCGAGCGCTTCGCGGTCGTGCTCGCCGCGGCGAAGGAGGTCCGCCGCGCGACGATGTTCGGCGAGCTCATCATCATGATCGTGTACTTGCCGGTACTGACGCTGACCGGCGTCGAAGGGAAGATGTTCATCCCCATGGCGATCACCGTCGTGTTGGCCCTCCTCGGCGCGATGATCCTGTCCGTCACGTTCGTTCCCGCGGCCGTCGCCGTCGCCTTGTCCGGACCGATAGCCGAACGGGAGAACGCGCTCATGCGCGGAGCGCGCCGGATGTACGCGCCGCTCTTGCGGGCGGCGCTGCGCGCGCGGGTCGCCGTCGCCGTCGGCGCCGTCGTGCTGGTCGCTGCCAGTGCGGTGCTCGCCGCACGCATGGGTACGGAGTTCGTACCGAACCTCGACGAGGGCGACGTCGCGCTGCACGCGCTTCGGGTGCCCGGCACGAGCCTCACCCAGGCGATCGAGATGCAACACGCGCTGGAGCGGAGGTTGCAGGCGTTCCCGGAGGTGAAGGCGACCTTCGCGAAGATCGGCACGGCCGAGATCGCCACCGATCCGATGCCGCCGAGCGTTGCGGACGGGTTCGTGATGATGAAGCCGCGCGACGAGTGGCCGGATCCGTGGAAGCCGAAGGCCACGCTGGTACGCGAGCTCGAGGCGGCGGTGCGGGAGATCCCGGGCAACGAGTACGAGTTCACCCAGCCCATCCAGATGCGCTTCAACGAGCTGATCGCGGGCGTCCGGAGCGACGTCGCCCTCAAGATCTTCGGGGACGACATGGAAGTGCTGGAGTCGCTCGGTCGTGCGGCGGAGGCGGTCGTCGCCGCGGTCCCGGGCGCATCCGACGTGAAGCTCGAGCAGACGACGGGGCTCCCGGTGATGACGATCGCGATGCGGAGGGACGCGATCGCGCGCCACGGGCTGAACGTCGCGGAGGTGCAACGCGTGGTGCAGATCGCCCTTGGCGGCGAGACGGCGGGCGAGATCTTCGAGGGCGACCGCCGGTTCGACGTGGTCGTCCGACTGCCGGAGGCGCTCCGCGGCGACATCGAGGCGATCGAGCGTCTCCCGGTGCCGTTGCCGCACGCCGCGCCCCCGGAAGAGAGTTGGATGCGCCGGGTGGCGGCGCGGTCGGATGCCGACCGTGCGGATGACGACGACCGCCGCTCCTTCGTTCCGCTCGGCGAGGTGGCGAGCGTGGCCGTGGCGCCCGGCCCGAACATGGTGAATCGCGAGGACGGGAAGCGTCGCGTGGTCGTGTCGGCGAACGTACGCGGCCGCGATCTCGGATCCTTCGTGGCGGACGCGCAGGCGCGGATCGGGCGGGAGCTCCCGATACCGGCGGGCTACTGGGTCCGCTGGGGCGGGCAATTCGAGCAGCTCATCTCGGCGACGCGCCGGCTCCAGGTGGTCGTGCCCGTGGCGCTCGGGCTCGTGTTGCTGCTCCTGTTCGTGAACTTCGGTCGGGTTTCGGACGCGTTGCTGGTGTTCACCGGTGTCCCGCTCGCCCTCACGGGCGGTGTGCTCGCACTTTGGCTGCGCGACATCCCGCTCTCGATCTCGGCGGGGGTGGGCTTCATCGCACTCTCGGGTGTCGCGGTGTTGAATGGCGTCGTCATCATCTCGTTCATCAACGGGCTCCGCGCGGACGGGGTACCGCTCGAGGAGGCGATCGTGCGCGGCGCGCTGACGCGGCTCCGTCCCGTGCTGATGACGGCGCTCGTCGCGTCCCTCGGGTTCGTACCGATGGCCGTCGCGACCGGAACCGGTGCCGAGGTGCAACGCCCCCTCGCGACCGTCGTGATCGGCGGGATCCTGTCGTCGACGATCCTGACGCTGCTCGTCCTGCCGGCGCTCTACCGGATGTTCGGGAATGCGCCGAGCGGGTCAGGGCACTAGGACGAGCGTCATCATCCCGGCCTCGGCGTGCTCGAGGACGTGGCAGTGGAGCATCCACCTGCCCGGATCGATCGGCACCATGCCGACGTCGACGGTTTCCTGCGCGTGGACGAGCGTCGTGTCCCGCCAGTAGGGCTCGTCGACCGGCTTCTCGTTGCGCGCGAGGACTTTGAAGAACATGCCGTGGACGTGCATCGGGTGCAGGCGGTACGAGACGTTCACGAAGCGGACGCGCAGGAAGCGGTCGCGCGGAAAGGCGAGGGTGCCGTGGTGGGAGTGGTCCTCCGGATGCGCGGCGGCGTCGGCCGCCGGCGGCTCCACGTACGCCGCGCCGTTCAGCGTCCATTGGATGCCGTAGGGGCCGCCTTGGCGGGCGTCGAGCTCGAGGCGGTGAGCGGGCGGCACCGTGAGCGCCTCGTTCCACGCGGGGACGGTCGCATCGGCCGGCGACGCGAAAGCGGGCGTAGCAACGGGCTCGCCCGCGACGCGAATCGTTGCGAGCACGAACGGCTGACGCGCGATGAACCGGTCGACGAGCGCGAGCGTTCGGTCCGCGGCGTACACCGGGATGGTGACGTCGAGGTCCAGACGGTTGCCCGGAGCGATCTCGAAGCCTTTCGGCTCGAGCGGGCGCGCCGCGTACATGCCGTCGACGGCGATCACGCGCGCGTCGAGCGGTGAGAAGTCCGGCGCGAACACGCGGCCGTTGGCGGTGTTCACGAGGCGCAGGCGCACCCGTTCCCCCGGACGCACTTCGAGGACTTCGCGGAGCTTGCCGTTCACCGTCACGACGCTCCCCCAGCGGCCGTCGTGCATGAGGTCGTGGCGAGTCACGAAGCTCGGGTCGATCGCGCCTTCGCGGGTGAGGCGCCAATCGTCGACCACCCAGACGACGTCGCGGCTGTAGGGCGGCGGCTTCGGCTCGTCGACGACGAGCACGCCGAACAGCCCGCGCTCCACCTGCTCGCTCGACCGCAGGTGAGGATGGAACCAGAACGTGCCGGCGTCCTTCGGCACGAACTCGTAGACGAAGGTCTCGCCGGGCCGCACCGGCGGCTGCGTCACGCCGGGCGTCCCGTCCATCGGATTCGGGACGCGGACACCGTGCCAGTGCACGGTCGTCGGAACCGGGAGGCGGTTCGTGAACCGGACGCGGAGGCGCTCTCCCACGGTCGCGCGGAGGATCGGCCCGGGCACCCGGTCGTTGTAGGCCCAGACCGCGAGCGGGCGTCCGTCGAACATGGGGAGCGTCGCCGGGGCGGCGGTGAGCTCGTATTCGCGGACGGCGCCGCGCCGTTCGCGGACGTCGACCGGGTAGGAGCCCTCGAACTCGTCCGTCAACGCGGCGACGGCGCGCTCCACCGGATCGGTCGGCGTGCGGGCGCATCCGGCGACGCCGCCGCCCAGGACCGCGACCGCGACGAGCAGGCCGGCGACGCGGCGCCGCATCAGAGCTCGACGTTGCGCAGGCGAAGCGCGTTGCCGATCACGGACACCGAGCTCAGGCTCATCGCGGCGGCCGCGATCATCGGGCTCAGGACCAAGCCGAAGAATGGGTAGAGGGCGCCGGCGGCGATCGGCACGCCGAGCACGTTGTAGACGAACGCGAAGAAGAGATTCTGGCGGACGTTCCGCATCACCGCGCGCGAGAGGCGGCGGGCGCGGGCGATGCCGCGGAGATCCCCGCGGACGAGCGTCACCCCGGCGGTCTCCATCGCGACGTCGGTCCCGGTCCCCATCGCGATCCCGACGTGGGCGAGCGCGAGGGCCGGGGCATCGTTCACGCCGTCGCCCGCCATCGCCACCTTGCGGCCCTCGGCCATCAGCTGCTCGACGACCGCGCGCTTGCGTTCGGGCAACACCTGCGCTTCGAACTCGGTGATGGCGAGCTTGTCGGCGACGGCCGCCGCCGTGGCATGACTGTCGCCCGTCAGCATCCGGACCTGCACGCCGTCGGCTGCGAGCAGGTAGAGCGCCTCGGCGCTCGACGGCTTGATGGGGTCGGTCACGCCGAGGAGCCCGGCGAACGCTCCGTTCACGGCGATCAGCATGACCGTCTGGCCTTCGCGCTCGAGTGCGGCGATGTGCTCCTCGTGGAGCCGCACGTCGATGCCGAGCGACGCCATGAGCGCACGATTGCCGAGGGCGACGTCGCACCCGCTGACGGTGCCGGTCACGCCGGTTCCGGTGTGCGACCAGAAGCCCTTGACGGGCGCGAGCTTCACGCCGCGCTCGCTCGCGCCCGTGACGATCGCCGCGGCGAGCGGGTGCTCGCTCGCACGCTCCAGGCTCGCGGCGAGCGCGAGCGTTCCGGGGTCGGCTTCGACCGTCACGAGCCGCGGGTGCCCTTCGGTCAGCGTCCCCGTCTTGTCGACGACGAGCGTGTC
>DAIQBH010000129.1:0-1150 GCA_036781285.1 Thermodesulfobacteriota bacterium
ACGTGAAGATCGAGGTCGCGAGGCATGGGAGCCGCTCGCGTGCCGCGCGAGCAGCGCGCGGCGAGCCCGCGCGCTATGGCCGCGACGAAGGCGCGCGCCGCGGCGACGGGATCCGCCGCGCCGCGGATCGGCCGGCCGACGACGAGATAATCGGCGCCGGCGCGTGCCGCCGCTTCCGGGGTCTCGACGCGCTTCTGGTCGCCGCGATCGTCGGTCGCCTGGCGGATGCCGGGCGTCAGGATCACGAAGTCTTTCCCGCACGCGCGCCGGATCGCGCCGATCTCGCGCGGCGACGCGACGACGCCGTCCATCCCGTTCGCTTTGGCGAGCCGCGCGAGCCGGACGACTTGCTTCGCCGCCGTCTCGCGAACGCCGACCGCATGCAGATCCTCGTCGCCGAGACTCGTGAGCACCGTGACGGCCAAGAGGATCGGTCGCCGCAGGCGCTCGCGCCGGCAGGCGTCGCGCACCGCCGCGGCGGTCGCCGCCATCATCGTGGCGCCGCCCGCGGCGTGCACGTTGAACATGCGCACGCCGAGCCGCGCCGCCTCGACGCCCGCGAGCGCGACGGTCTGCGGGATGTCGTGAAACTTGAGATCGAGGAAGACCTCGCCGCCGCGGCGCTGAATGCGGCGCACGACGTCGGGCCCGGCGTGCATGAAGAGTTGCTTCCCGACCTTGAAAAGCCCGACCTCACCGGCGAGGAGCCGCACGAGGCGATCGGCGTCGCGCACGGAGTCGACGTCGAGCGGCAGGACGAGGCGACGGCGTGCCGCCGCCCGACTCACGGCTGGAGCTCCGCGACCGTCACTTCGCCGTTTCCGCAGCGACGATCCTCGCGACCCGGTCCGCGACCTCGGCGATGGGCACCTCGGTCGCGTCCTTTTCGGTCCGTCGCTTGAGCTCCACGGCGTCGCGCTCGAGAGCGCGCGGCCCGACGGTGATGCGCAGCGGACAGCCGATGAGGTCGGCGTCCTTGAACTTCACGCCGGGGCGCTCCTCGCGATCGTCGAACAGCACGTCGACGCCGCGCGCGCGGAGCTCCTCGTAGATCTTTTCGGCCGTCGTCCGAAGGCGTTCTTCCAGCACGTTGACCGGCACGACGACGACCTGGAAGGGCGCGAGCGGCATCGGCCAGGTGATCCCCGCG
>DAIQBH010000129.1:1160-17353 GCA_036781285.1 Thermodesulfobacteriota bacterium
ACCCGGCCACCTGCACCACCTGCCAGGGGCGCGGCGAGGTGCAGAGCGTGCAGCGCGGGTTCCTCGGCCAGGTGGTCTCCAGCCGGACCTGCCCCAGCTGCGGGGGCATCGGCCAGGTGATCCCCGCGTCGTCATGGTTCTGCTCGATCGCCGCCGCCATCGTCCGGGTCACGCCGATGCCGTAACATCCCATCTCGAGGACGCGCTCCTTGCCCTCGTCGTCGAGCACCGTCGCCTTCAGCGCCTCGCTGTACTTCGTTCCGAGGTAGAAGACCTGCCCGACCTCGATGCCGCGTTGCAGCGCGAAGGTGCCCTCGCAACGCGGGCAGCGGTCGCCCTGGCCGGCGACACGCAGATCGACGAGCTCCGCCCCCGCGAAATCACGAGCCGCGCTGACTCCTTTGATGTGCATGTCGACCTTGTTGGCACCGCTGACGGCGGCCGTAATGCCGGCGAGCGCGTGATCCGCCAGGAGCCTCACCTTGCCTTTCAGGCCGATCGGACCCGCGAACCCGACGGGCGCCCCGGTGACCGCTTCGACGGTGCTCTCGGGCGCGAGCTCGACGTTCGGCGTGCCGAGCGCGTCCTTCAGCTTCGGCTCCGAGAGCGCGTGATCGCCGCGCACCAGCGCGACGACGACGGTGTCGCCCGCCGTACCCTCGGAGGGGACGACGTAGAGCAGCGTCTTCACGAAGCGGTGCGGCTTCATCTTCATGTACTTCGACACCTCTTCGATGGTTCGCTGGCCCGGCGTCGGGACCTCGACCAGCGGCGTCGGGTCGGCGGGCGCCGGTGGGGTACCCGCGCCGATGCCAGCCTTCTCGACGTTCGCCGCGTACTCGCACTTCTCGCAGCTCACGATCGCGTCCTCGCCCGACTCGGCCAGTACCTGGAACTCGTGCGACCGACTGCCCCCGATGGCGCCCGTATCCGCCTCGACGGGCCGATAAGCGAGCCCGCAGCGGTCGAAGATGCGGCGATACGTCGCGAACATGTTCTCGTACTCGCGATCACAATCGGCGCGCTCGATGTGGAACGAGTACGCGTCCTTCATGATGAACTCGCGCCCGCGCATGAGCCCGAAACGCGGCCGCACCTCGTCCCGGAACTTGCTCTGGATCTGGTACAGGTTGATCGGCAGCTCGCGATACGAGCGCACGTCGCGGCGGACGAGGTCCGTGATGACCTCCTCGTGCGTCGGCCCGAAGCAGAAGTCGCGGTCGTTGCGGTCTTTGATGCGCAGGAGCTCCTTGCCGTACTTTTCCCAGCGCCCGCTCTCCTGCCACAGCTCCGCCGGACACACCGCGGGCAGCAAGACCTCCTGCGCCCCGGCGCGGTCCATCTCTTCGCGGATGATGCGCTCGACCTTCCGGAGCACGCGGACGCCGAGCGGCAGAAAATCGTAGATGCCGCGCGCGACCTGACGGATCATGCCGGCGCGCAGCATCAGCTTGTGACTCACGACCTCGGCCTCCGCCGGCACGTCGCGCAGCGTCGGGATCAACATACGAGATTGGCGCATCGCGCACCTATATCGCGCCGGCCGCGGATTGCACCATCGCCGCCCGCGGTGTAGTCGCGCGCGACGGAGCACGCGGATGGATTTCGGCTTCAGTCCCGAGCAGGAAATGCTGCGCGAGTCGGTGCGGAAGCTCCTCGACGCCGCGTGCCCGGCGAGCCTCGCGCGCGCGATGATCGCCGACGCGACCGCGCGGCCGACCGCGCTCTGGCGCTCGCTCGCCGAGCTCGGGCTGCTCGGCATTCTCGTGCCCGAGGAGCATGGGGGTCAGGGCGGCGGATTCCTCGATCTCACCGTGGTCCTCGAGGAGGCCGGCAAGTCGCTGCTGCCCGGCCCCTTCCTCGCGACGACCGTGCTCGGCGCGCTCGCGATCACGCGTGCCGGCACGGCCGAGCAATGCGCGGCGCTGCTGTCACCGCTCGCGCGCGGCGAGCAGGTCGCCACGCTCGCCGTGGGCACCGACCACCGTGGCGGGACGGATCCCGTCGGCACGATCGCGCAGCCGTCGGCCGATGGGTTCCGGTTGCGCGGCGATCTCCCGTTCGTGCTCGACGCGCACGTCGCCGACACGCTGGTCGTGCCCGCGCGCGACGCCAGCGGCATCACCCTCTTCGCGCTCGAGCGCGCAACGTCGGGCATCACGGTCACCGAGCACCGCACCGTCGACATGACCCGGCGGCTCGCGAGCGTCGCCCTCGACGCGCACGTTCCGGCGAGCACCGTCCTCGGATCACGCGGCGCCGCCGCGCCGGTGATCGCCGCGGTGCTGCGCCACGCGCGCGCCGCGCTCGCGATCGAAGCCGTCGGCGTCGCGCAGCGCGCGCTCGACCTCTCGGTCGCCTACGCCAACGAGCGCCAGCAGTTCGGCCGCCCGATCGGCAGCTTTCAGGCGGTGAAGCACAAATGCGTGGACATGTTGGTCGGCATCGAAACCGCGCGCTCGCTCGCGTACTACGCCGCGTGGGCGGTCGCCGAGGACGCTGCCGACGCCGATCGGGCCGTCGCGATGGCGAAATCCTACGCGGGCGACGTCGCAACGACGGTCACGAGCGAAGCGATCCAGGTGCACGGCGGCATCGGCTTCACGTGGGAGCACGACATCCACCTGTACCACCGCCGCGCCCTCGCGATCGCCGCGACCTTCGGCAGCGGCATCGACCATCGCGACGCAGTCGCCGACGCACTCCTCGGCCCCACACCCAGCCGTCGCGCCTAGTCGTATCGAGCGCATTTCGAGCGCCGCGCACCGGCGGCCGCTCAGCGGCAGTGGGGAGTCGCTGGACGGCTCCCGGTCGACCGCGAGAGATGGTGACTCTGACGGGCTCTAAGAGCTGGGCTCCAGCGACCCGAGCGACGAAGCGAGCTCCCCACTGCCGCGGAATCGACCTCGTACTTCGGGCGGCTTTTACGATCCGAGCTCGACCGGAACGTCGGTGCGGTTGCCCCACTCGTTCCAGGAGCCGACGTAACAGCGCACGCGCGGATACCCGGCTTCGCGGAGCGCGATCCAACTCTGCGCCGCCCGATAGGCCCCCTGGCAGTAGGTGATCACCTCGTGGTCGGGGGAGACGCCGATCGCCTCGTACATGCTGCGGAGCTCCGACGGCGCCCGATACCGCCCGTCGGGCATCAGGTTAGCCGTGTACTCGAGGTGCACGGCGCCCGGGATGGCACCACCGCGCGCCGCGCGCACGAGCGTGCCCGTGAACTCCGCCCGCGAGCGCGCGTCGACGATCGCGACGTGGCGATTGCCGAGCGCCGCGAGGACGTCCTCGACGGTCGCGAGATGCTCGGGGCGGCGCTCGATCGCGAGCACGGACGCCGTTTCGGGCTCGGCCACCGCCTCGCGCACGATCGGACGCCGCTCGGCGCGCCAGCGCGCGATGCCGCCGTCGAGCATGCGCACGTCCGGATGGCCGAAAAGGGTCAGTAGCCAGACGAGTCGGGCGGCGCGCATGCCCGAGGTTTCCTCGTACACCACGACGGGCTCCTCACGCGTGACGCCGCGGAGCTCGAAGAGGTGCTGCATGATCCACTCCCAGGCCTTGAGCGGCGCGGGACGCGAATCGATCAGGCTGATGCCGAACGGATCGAGGTGCAGCGCACCGGTGACATGCCCGGCGGCGAATTGCGACGCCGGCCGCGCATCGAGCACGCGCGGCCCACCGGGGCGCCCGAGCCGCTCGGCGAGCTCCGCGGGGGCGAGCAACATCGAGGTCGACGTCATGCCCCGATCCTACTCCGCCCGGCGGGCGGAAGAACTAGGTCCGAGGCCGAACCCGCAACGACTGCATCCGCTGAATCGGCGCTCCCCGTCTACCGACGACCTGGGGCCGGGATCAACTATGCGCGAAGTTTTCGAGGTTCTTCGCGCGCGACGGATTGCGGAGCTTGCGGAGCGCCTTCGCCTCGATCTGCCGGATGCGCTCGCGGGTGACCTGGAACCGCTGTCCTACCTCTTCGAGCGTGTAGTCCGACTTCTCGCCGATGCCGAAGCGGAGCCGCAGAATCTGCTCCTCGCGCGGCGTGAGCGTGGCGAGGACCTTGCGGGTCTGCTCCTCGAGCGAGAGCGCCATCGCGGCATCCGCAGGCGAGATGCTCTGCCGGTCCTCGACGAAATCGCCGAGCGAGCTCTCCTCGTCGTCGCCGATCGGCGTCTCGAGGGAGACCGGCTCCTTCACGATCTTGAGGACCTTCCGGATCTTGTCCGGCGGCATCTCCATCTGCGCCGCGATCTCGTCGGGGGAAGGCTCCCGTCCGAGCTGCTGGACGAGGTAGCGCGAGGTCCGGAGCACCTTGTTGATCGTCTCGATCATGTGCACCGGAATACGAATGGTGCGGGCCTGGTCGGCGATCGCGCGCGAGACCGACTGGCGGATCCACCACGTCGCGTACGTCGAGAACTTGTAACCGCGCTGGTACTCGAACTTCTCGACCGCGCGCATCAGGCCGATGTTGCCTTCCTGGATCAGGTCGAGGAAGCCGAGGCCGCGGTTGGTGTAGCGCTTGGCGATCGACACCACGAGGCGAAGATTCGCTTCGATGAGCTGGCGCTTGCCTTCCTGCGCCTTGTACTCGCCGCGCCGGATCGCCGCGAACGACTCGCGGAGCTCCTGCTCGGTCATCTGGGTTTCGCGCTCGACCGTCTTGATGCGCTTCTTGGCTTCGCGCACCTCGGCCGCCATCTGCGCGAGCTGCTCGGGGGTCTTGCGCGGTGCGGCCGGCCGCGCCGGCTTCGCCGCCTTGCCCTTCACCGGCACTTCCTTTTTCGGCGGCTCGGGCTCGTTCCGGCGAATGGTGGTGCGCTGAACGTCGAGTGTCGCGATCGCTTCCTTCAGCTTGTCGACGATGACCGTGACCTGACGCGCGCCGAGCGGCACCTCGGAGAGCACGGCGTGGATGCTCGGCTTGATGGCTTCGAGCCGCTGATCGATCTTCACCGCGGCCTTCTGCGACGTCTTCTTCTTGCCCTTCTCTTCGACGAGCTTCTCGCGCTCGTTCACGAGACGGCGGAGCCGAGAGATGTGCTTCAGGAAGGCGCCGACGCGCGCGTCCTCGCGCTGCTCGGTGGCGCCTTCACCGTTGGCCGCCTCTTCCTCGTCGTCGCCGAACAGGTGACGGCCGTCGATCTCGCCGTCCCGCAGGCGATCGGCGAGGTTCAAGACGTATTGGAGGGCGAGCGGCAGGGAGAAGACCGCCTTCCGCACTTCGAGCTCGCCCGCTTCGATGCTCTTCGCGATGACGACCTCGTCCTCGCGCGAGAGCAGCGCAACGCCGCCCATCTCCTGGAGGTACATGCGGACCGGATCGGAGGAGTCGCGGAGCAGCGACGACGAACGGTCCTCGCGCTCTTCCTTCTCCTCGCGAACTTCGGGAGCCCACTCCTCGTCCTTCTCTTCTTCGGCTTCGGAGAAGGGACTGTCTTCGGCCGCCTCGACCGCGATCTCGCCGTCGCCATCGCCGTCGCCGTCCCCGAGCATCGAGATCACGCTGTTGATCTCTTCGGAGGAGGTGGGGTCGCCGCCGAACTGCTCGCGGTCACCCGCCGGCACGTACTTGCGCTCGCGACCGATCTCGACCACGCGGTTGAACTTCGTCGGCGTGGTGGCGTCGCTCGCGGGCTTGTCTTTCTTGGGTCGGGATATGCTCTTCATCGCCGGGAACGTTCTCCGCTGACGTTGGCACGATGGCGGCGCCGCAGAGGCGCGCACCTGTCTTGGGTCGGCACAGTGCAGCTGGCGCTGCTGCTGGCGGGGGGAAAAGACACGGTTCGAGGGGCGAGCTTAAACGTCGCCGTTCGCGAAGTCAATACAAACTTGTGATCTAGCGAAGGAAAAAGGTCACGGTCGGACGCTCGTCCTACCCGAGGCTGGTTTCCAGGATGGCCCGGAGGACGTCCATGCTGCTCGCTTCGAGGTCGGACTTCAGGGGGTCGTACGCCGTGAAGTTCACGAGTCTGAGGACCGGCCGGCCGCCCGCCACGTCGATGATGTTGAGGCCCCCGAAGTCCTGCTCGACGTTGGCGAGCCCCGGTTCGGCCGTCCCGAGGATGCGACCGAGGACCGCGTTGTTGACCCCGCCGTGCGCGACGACCAGGACGCGCCGCCAGTCGGGTCGCGCGATGAGATCGGCGAAGAACGGCCACACCCGGTCCCGCAGATCGCGATAGGTCTCCCCACCCAAGTACTTGGTGTCCCAGCGGGTTTCCGGATCGACGAAATATCCGATCGCCTGTCGGAGGAACCCGGCGACGCCCTCGCTCGTCGCTGCCGAGAGAACCGAAAGGTCACCCGGTGTGATCTCCCGGAGGTCCGGAACCGTCGTCACCGGCACCCCGGAGGTTCCGGCGAGCGTGCGCGCCGTCGCCTGTGCCCGCTCGAGCGGGCTCGCGTAGATCGCGTCGAGCGTCGTCGGACGCAGCATCGCTTCGAGCGCCTCGATCTGTCGGTAGCCGGCCGGGGTCAGATCGTCCTTCCCGCCGGTGTCGGCGCCGTACAGGGTTTCGCCGTGGCGAACCAGGAAAATGCGGCGCGTCGTCTCGGGGGCCGGCACGGGGCCGGGAAGATAGCGGTTGCCTCCCCGATCACGGAAGGCGAATATATGGCGAATGTCGCGCCAGCCGCCGACCCGAGGCACCACCCTCAACCCCGCCAACCGCTACGAAAAGCTGCACGTCGATGCCGGCGAGGACGAACCCGCCGAAGCCGGGCCGACCGACGAGCCGACGCAGTTCTACCGCGATACGAGCCGCTCGGCGCTCGCCGAGAACGCGAGCCCCGACGTCGGATTCCGGTTCAGCCTGAATCCCTACCGCGGCTGCGAGCACGGATGTACGTATTGTCTGGTTCCCACTACGGTCGTCCTACACGCGGACATGGCGTGGCGGCCGATCGGAGATGTAAGGGTCGGCGACAGACTCGTCGGGTTCGACGAGCGCCCCGCGGCAGGGAAGACCCGGAAGTTTCGGGAGGCCGTCGTCGAAGCCGCGTGGTGGTCGCGGCGGCCGACGATCCGCTTGGTCACCGATCGTGCCGAGATCCTCACGACCGAGGAACATCGCTGGCTGCAGCCGACTCCCGATCGCTGGTCACCCACACGCGCGCTCCACACCGGCGACTTCCTCGGACGCGTAGCGACCGAAGCACGTCTCGGCGACAGAGCACCGTTCGGGCGAGAGATGAACCTGGACTGCGAAGCCGTTCGCGCGATCGAACCGGGCGCGGTCGCCGACGTGGTGGACATCCAGACGTCGACCGGAACGTTCCTCGCGTCGGGGCTGGCGACCCACAATTGTTACGCGCGGCCGTCGCACGAATACCTCGGTTTCAGTGCCGGCCTCGATTTCGAGCGCCGCATCATGGTGAAAGAGGATGCCCCCGAGCTCCTGCGCGCGACGTTCCGCTCCCCGCGCTGGAAGCCGGAGGTCGTGGCGCTGTCCGGCAACACGGACTGCTATCAGCCCGTCGAGCGCCGCCTCGGCATCACGCGCCGCTGCGTCGAGGTGTTCGCCGAGTTCCGGAACCCGGTTTCCGTCATCACGAAATCGGCGCTCGTCGCGCGCGACGCCGATCTCTTCGCCGAGCTCGCGGCGGACGGCGCGGCGCACGTGCTGTGCTCGGTCACGACGCTCGACGGCGAGCTCGCGCGCCGCCTCGAGCCGCGCGCCGCGACCCCGGAACGCCGGCTCGACGCGATCCGCACGCTCACCCGCGCCGGCGTCCCGGTCGGCGTCATGGTGGCGCCCGTCATACCCGGCCTCAACGACAGCGAGATCCCGCGCATCCTCGCGGCGGCCGCTGAAGCCGGCGCGATCGGCGCCGGATGGGTGCTGCTACGGCTCGCGGCCCCGCTCGACCGGATCTTCGACGATTGGCTCGCGACGCACTACCCCGACCGCCGCGCCCGCGTGCTCAATCGCATCCGCGAGACCCGGGGCGGCCGCATCTCCGACTCGCGGTTCGGCCGTCGCATGCGCGGAACGGGCCCCTACGCCGAACAGCTCGCCGCGCTCTTCGCCGTCGGCGCCCGCAAGCACGGACTCGATCGGCCGCTGCCGCCGCTTTCGGTCACGGCGTTCCGTCGGCCGACCGCCGTTGGCGACCAACTGCGCCTCCTGTAGACGCGTAGGCATGAACGACGACACCCGAGGTCAGGATTTTCTCGTCCGCCGCGACGATCTCCAGACGACCCGCGTTGCCGACGTGGCGCTTCCCCCGCTCGGGGAGGGCCAGGTCCGTTTGCGACTCGACGCGTTCGGCTTCACCGCCAACAACGTCACCTACGCCGCGATCGGCGAGATGATGCGCTACTGGGACTTCTTCCCGGCGCCGGATGGCTGGGGTCGCGTGCCGGTCTGGGGGTTCGCCGACGTCGCCGCGTCCCGGCACCCCGGCGTGCAGGTCGGGGAGCGCATCTACGGATACTTTCCGATGTCCACGCACCTCGACGTGCAGGCGGACGACGTACGTCCGGACGGCTTCACCGACGTGACGGCGCACCGCACGGCGTTGCCGCCCGTCTACAACCGATACGGCCGCGCCGGCGCCGACCCCGCGTACGAGCGCGAGCGCGAGCATCACTACATGCTGCTCCGGCCCCTCTTCGCGACGGCCTTCCTGATCGACGACCTCCTCGCCGAGCGCGAATTCTTCGGGGCACGCGCGATCGCGCTCTCGAGCGCCTCGAGCAAGACCGCGATCGGCCTCGCGGCGCTGTTGTCGGGACGCGCACCGCGATCCTACACGGTCGTCGCGCTGACCTCGCGCGCCAACGCGGGGTTCGTCGAAGGCCTCGGCTACTACGATCGCATCGTCACGTACGACGCGCTCGATGCGGGCCTGTCGCCGGACGACCCGCTCGTCTTCGTCGACATGGCGGGCAACGGCGCCGTTCGCGATGCCGTGCATCGCCGCCTCGGCGACCACTTGAAGTACAGCTGCTCGGTCGGCCTGACCCATCACGACCGGATGGCGATGCCGGCCGGCGATCTCCCGGGACCGTCGCCCGAGTTCTTCTTCGCACCCGATCGCATGGTGCAACGCACGCGGGACTGGGGGCCCGCCGGGTTCCAGGAGCGCGTCGGCGGCGCGCTGAAACGCTTCGTCCGCGACGCGGAACGCTGGCTCGGCATCCAACACGCGGCCGGACCCGACGCCGTCGAGCGCGTCTACCGCGCGACGCTCGCCGGCGAAGCGGATCCCGCCGTCGGCTACGTGCTCTCGCTCGCGAACCCGTCGAAGGAAGGTGCGGCGTGACGCCCGAGTCGGTCGTCCGCGACTTCTGCCGCGCCGTCGAGCGACGCGACATCGCCGCGCTCGTCGCGTTCTTCACCGACGACGCCGTCTACCACAACATCCCGCTCGCACCGCTGACCGGCAAGGAGGCGATCGCGAGCACCCTCGAGCAGTTCATCGGCCCGGCGACTTTCGTCGAATTCGAATTGGTCGGGCTCGCGACGCAAGGGTCGACCGTGTACACCGAGCGCGTCGACCGCTTCGAGATCGCCGGGAAGCGCGTCGAGCTGCCGGTGATGGGCGCCTTCGAGGTGACCGCCGACGGCAAGATCCGCGCCTGGCGCGACTACTTCGACATGCAGCAGTTCACGAGCCAGCTCGGCTGAACCGACGCGTGGCGGTGAAGCGGGATTGGAACGCGGTCGCAGCCGCGCTCGACGAGCGCGGCTGGGCGCGAGTGCCGAAGGTGTTGACCGTGAAGCAGTGCGCGTCGGTGCGGACGACGTTCGACCGCGACGCGCTCTTCCGCTCGACGATCGACATGCAGCGCCACGGCTACGGCAGCGGCCGGTATCGTTACTTCGGAAACCCGCTGCCGCCGCTCGTCGAGCGTCTTCGGCGGACGTTCTACGTGCCGCTCGCCGCGGTCGCGCGCGCGTGGGCCACCCGGCTCGGCACGGATCCCGAGCAGTTCCCGCCGACGCTCGACCGTTTCCTCGCCCGCTGCCACGCCGCGGGTCAGAAGCGGCCGACCCCGCTCGTGCTCCGCTACGGAGCCGGCGACTGGAACGCCCTCCATCAAGACCGCTACGGGGCGGTCGCGTTCCCGCTCCAGGTGCTCGTCGTGTTGTCCGAGCGCGGCCGCGACTACGACGGCGGCGAGGTCGTGCTCGTCGAGCAGCGCCCGCGCGCACAGTCGCGCGCGACGACGATCACCGTGGATCAGGGTGATGGCGTGGTGTTCACCAACCGCGAGCGGCCGGTACGCGGAGCACGCGGCGATTACCGGGTGGCGATGCGGCACGGGGTGAGCACGGTGACGCGAGGGGAGCGGTTGACGCTCGGGATCATCTTTCATGACGCCGAGTGAGCCTCGGCTCGGCATGACGCCGCGCGACCCTCGGCTCGGCATGACGCCGCGTGACGCTCGGCTCGGCACGACGCCACGGAGGACACGAGCCGCGACCTGGATCAGCGGAGCCGTAGCGGCGCTACTCCTCGCGTCGTGCACCCAGCAGACGACGCATCCGGGCGCGGTCGGGGTCGAGCGGCGTCAGATGCTGCTCGTCTCGTCGGCACAGATCGACCAGGCGTCGAACCAGCAGTACCTGGCGCTCGTCGGGCGCGCGCGTGAGCAAGCCGTCCTCAACCGCGACCCGGCGCTCGTCGGACGGGTGCGGACGATCACCGGCCGCTTGATCCCCGTGACCCGTCGCTTCCGCGCCGACGCTCCGGGATGGCCCTGGGAAGTGAACGTCTTCACCTCGAACCAGCTGAACGCGTTCTGCATGCCCGGCGGCAAGATCGGCGTGTACAGCGGCCTGATTCAACGGCTCCAGCTGACGGACGACGAGCTCGCCGCGATCCTCGGCCACGAGATCGCGCACGCGCTCCGCGAGCACGGGCGGGAGCGCGTCTCCCAGCAGCTCGCGACCAACACGGCGCTCGCGATCGGCGCCGCCGTGCTCGGCGTCGGGCAGTCCGCTGCGAGCCTCGGCGCGCTCGTCGCCGACGTGACGTTCACGCTCCCGAACTCCCGCACCCACGAGATCGAGGCCGACCGCATCGGCGTCGAGCTCTCGGCCCGAGCCGGCTACGACCCGCGGGGCGCCATCACGGTGTGGCAGAAGATGGCGCGCGCCGACACCGGGAGCCCGCCGCAGTTCCTCTCGACGCACCCGTCCTCGGAAAACCGCATCCGCGATCTCGAAGTGTACGCGGAGCGCGTGAAACCGGTCGTCGGCCAGCCCTGAGCGGCCCGCCGTCTCACCATTCTTCGGCGCGGACGGCCTTCCGCTCGTACCCGGCGGCGCGGAGCGCGTCCCGCAACCGCCCCGGCATCGGACCGACGCCGCAGATCCAGAAGCGCCGGGTGCGATCCGCGTCGCCGCGGACGAAGCGCTCGAGCGCGAGCCCCTCGAGCGCATCGACCGGACCGACCTCGGCCTCGGTCGCGAGCAGCACGAAGTCGATCTCGAGCCGGGGATCGTTCGCCGCCCATCCCTCGAGCTCGTCCCGGAAGATCAGTTCGTGATCCCAGCGCGCGCCGTGCAGCACGACGATCGGCTGCGTGCCGCCGCGTTCGAGCGCGCGGCGCACCATCGGACGGAGCGGTGCGATGCCGGTCCCCTCGCCGATGAAGACGAGTGGCACCGGCGGCGGCTCGTCGAGCGCGAAGCTGCCGAACGGTCCCGTGAAGTCGATCGTGGCACCCGGCTCGAGCGCGAAGAGGTAGGACGACCCCGGACCGCCCGCGACGCGGTCGACGCAGATCTCGAGCTCGGCGTCCTCGGGACTCGACGCCAGCGAGTACGCGCGCACGAGCGGCTCTGCCGCACCGCCCGGGCCGACCGGCAGCGCGCAGGAAATGAACTGCCCCGGCGTGAACGCCAGGCGCTCCCCCGCCGGCAAGCGCAGGAAGAGCGAGCGCGTCGCCGGATGATGCTCCTGGATGCGGGTCAGCTCGGCACGATGGCCGCGACGCTCGGCGCGGTCCGCTCCCATGCGCGGACGCCTATCACGCGCTCGTCGGCAGCCGCCAATCGATCGGCGACTGGCCGTGCGCCACGAGCGCCGCGTTCGCCCGCGAGAACGGACGCGAACCCGCGAAGAGCCGATAGGAGAGCGGCGACGGGTGCGCACCCTCGATCACCGTGTGCCGCGCGCGATCGACGAGCGCCGCTTTCGTGCGAGCCGCGTTGCCCCAGAGGAGAAAGACCGCGTGCGACCGCGCCGCGCTCACGGCCGCAATCGCGGCATCGGTGAACCGCTCCCAGCCGCGCCGGCGGTGCGAGTTGGCCGCGTGGGCATTCACCGTGAGGACCGCGTTCAGGAGCAGGATGCCTTGCTCCGCCCACGCCGCGAGGTGCCCGTGCGGCGGCCGTTCGAAACCGGGGACGTCGGACGCGAGCTCCTTGTAGACGTTCACGAGCGACGGCGGCGGCGCCACGCCCGGCCGCACGGAGAAACAGAGCCCGTGCGCCTGGCCGTCGTCGTGGTACGGATCCTGGCCGAGCAGCACGACCTTCACCCGGTCGAGCGGCGTGAGCGCGAACGCGTTGAAGACGTCGCCTTCCGGCGGGAAGACCGGGCCCGCGGCGCGCGCCTCGTCCACGAAGCGTCCGAGGTCCGCGAACCAATCGGCGGCGAGCTCCGGCGCGAGCGCCTCCCGCCACGACGGCGGAAGCTCCACGCGCACGGGCTAGTGACTCCCGGAGACCTGGTTGATCGTGTACTTCGGGATCACGATCGTGATGTCGCCCTTCACGATCGCCTGGCAGCCGAGGCGCGAGTGCATCGTGAGCCCGGGCGCCGTGTCGAGCTCGTCCTCCTCCTTCTCCGTGCTCGGCGAGAGGTTCTGCTCCCCTTCCTTCACGATCACGTGACAGGTCGTGCACGCGCACTTCCCGCCGCACGCGTGCTCGAGGTGCACCCCGTGCCCGAGCAGGACGTCGAGAATCGAGCCCGGCTCGCCGTCGTGATGGAACGGCCCCGACCCCTCGAACTCGATCACGCGCTCGGGCTCGCCCGACTCGTAGATGATGCGGATCTTCGGCACGAGGCCCGGTCCTACCACCGCCGCCGCGGTTGCGCGAATCGCCGGTCGACGTCGCTGATCGTCAGCCCTCGTCCTGCGAATCGCCGCGCAGATGCTTCCAGTATCGGTCCGGCGCGCTCAGTATGCCCTTCGTGATCTGAAAGTGCGCCGTGTCCTCGAGAGCGATGCAAGACGGCCAGGAACGCTTCGCCGTGCGACTGCACGGACAGCGAACTGCCGCCGTATCGTGCGTACGGATCACCCCCGAAACCCGGGTCGCGCTTTCGCTGATCCAACAGCGCGGCGAAATGCGCTTTGAGCTCGGCCGACGAAAGTAGAGATCGAGGGTTCGGACGGCGGGGAGATCGAACGGATAGGCCTCACCCGTCACGGCCGCAGGGACGAGCCGCAGCCCGACCAGATATTTGGCGTCGCCCTCGCGTCGCATGCGTCGCGTCAGCCGATGGTGACGCGCTTTCGCGCGCCCGCCGACTTCTTGCGGACGCCAGCCTTCCGCGCCGACGCTTCGATGTACTTCTTGCTGACGGGCGAGAGGTCGTGCGGGTCGACGCGCGTCTCGATGAGCGCGAAGCTCGGGGCGCGTTCGGCGTCGGCGAGCGCGTCGCGGAACTCGGCGACGGTCGACGCGACGTAGCCGCTGCCGCCCCATGCGCGCGCCATCTCCGCGTACGGCCAGTTCGGGATCGTCAGGAGATCCTCGCGCTCGGCGATCGGCCGGAAGATGCCCCAGCCGCCGTTGTTCATGAGCACGACGATGGGGCGGAGGCCGTGCCGTGGGGCCTGCGCGATCTCGACGCCCGTCATCTGAAAGGCGCCGTCGCCGCAGAGCACGATCGGCCGCTTGCCCGTGCCGATCTCGAGCCCGAGGGCGCCCGGGACGCCGAAGCCCATCGACGCGTAGTAGCCCTGCGCGAGATACGCCCCACCGCGCCCGATCTTCACGTCGAGCCCGGCGAACAGCATGTCGCCCGACTCGGCGATGACGGCCCAGCCGCGCTTGCCGTCGAGGAAGCGGTTCACCTCGCGCAGCATGTCGGCGACGGTGATCGCGCGCTGGAGCGACCCGCGCACAGGCTTCAGGTTGTCGGCGTAGACGACGGTCTCGCGATGCCGGCGCAGGCGTTCGCGTTGCAGCGCGCGCACGAAATCGCGGATGCCGACGTCGGTGTACGTATGACAGCTGACGTTCACGCGATTCCCGACCGCCCAGATCGACTGGTCGCGCGTGATCTGTGGGGCGCGGCTCCCGAGGTTCATGTCGGTGAGGAGGGTCCCGAGATTGATGACGAGATCCGCAACGTCGATGCGGCGGCGGATCGACGGCGGGCTGAGCGGCCCGATGTGGACGCCCATCGCCTGCGGGTGATCCATCGGAAACGCGCCCTTGCCCAGCACCGTCGTCATGCACGGCGCGCCCATGCGTTCGACGAGCTGCACGATCTCCCGCTGGAGCTTGTACCGAAACGTCTCGATGCCGACGATGACCGCGGGCTTCTTCGCCGCGTTGAACCGCGCGGCCGTCTCGCGTGCCGCCTCGGCGGTCTTCCGCTCGTCGGAGCGCGCGAACTCGAGGCCGCCGTCCCAACC
Organism: Thermodesulfobacteriota bacterium; assembly: GCA_036781285.1. Taxonomy (GTDB): domain Bacteria; phylum Desulfobacterota; class Binatia; order UTPRO1; family UTPRO1; genus UTPRO1. The sequence continues at coordinate 15,778 of DAIQBH010000129.1, forward strand.
GCGGATCTCCGGCGGCACCTCGATCACGCGATCGACCATGTCGCGGTGGATCTCGAGATAGCCCGGTCGCTGCTCGCGCCAGATCGCGCGCACCACGCGGTCGACCTCGCCCGCGATGCGCCGCGGATCGTCGAGGATCGCCGACGCGCACGTGATCTCGTCGTAGACCTTGAACTGCGACTCGATCTCCTTCGCCTGGTGATGGATCAGCTGGCCGAGCTTCCGCTCTTCCTCGCCGGGCCCGCCGCTGATCACGAGGATCGGCACGCGCTCCGAGAACGAGCCGGCGACCGGGTTCACCATGTTGAACCCGCCGGCGCCGTACGTGACGCAGACGACGCCGATCCGCCCGGTCGCCCGCGCGTAGCCGTCGGCTGCGAAGCCGATGCCGGGCTCGTGGGAAAGGGTCACGATCTCCATTCCGCGCGGACGGCCGAACTTGAAGAAGAGGTTGATGACGAGGTCGCCGGGGATGCCGAAGAGGTGCGTGACGCCGATCTTCTGAAGATACGCGACCAGGAAATCGCCGACCCGCATCCGCGCTTTCATCATGCGAAGAACTCCTCCGCGTTTCCCGTCGCGACCTGCATGGTCTGGATGGACTCGTCGCGGAAGACCTCGAGCCGCACGTCGGCGCCGGCGCGATGCTCCCAGAGACGCTCGTAGAACTCGCGGCGCGTTTGCACGCGCGCGTCGTCGACGGCGAGCACGATGTCGCCCTGCGAGAGCCCGGCCGCCGCGGCCGGTCCGCCGGGAAGGATTCCCGCGATCACCACGTGGCCGCGCAGCATGTAGCAAAAGAGACCGAGCCAGGCGCGTGACGGGCGCGTCGTCCGGCGGCCGAAGCGCAGCAGCTCGTCGCGATGGTCGCGGTAGTGCGCGATCGGGACCGCGAGCGCAAACCGGCCGATCTCGTTCAGGTTGAGCGACACGACCCCGGCCACCTGCCCGTGCCGGTCGAGGAGAGGGCCGCCGCCGAGGCCCGGGTTCATCGCCGATGAGAAGATCGCGCGGTCGAGCGTGTATTCCCAGTTGGCGTCGAAGGCTTCCAGCGAGGTCACGCCCCCGGAGCTCGCGCGGCGCGCGGCGTCGCCGACGCTGGCGACGATGAACACCTCGTCGCCGACGGCGACCGAGTCGTCGCTCGCGACCGGCACCGCGGGGAAATCGTCGCCGCCGGGGACCTGCACGAGCGCGATGCCCGCCGCGAAATCCTGCGCCACGACCTCGCCCCTGAGCTCGCGGCCGTCGAAGAGCGTCACACGCACGTCACGGCCGCCGAGCACGATGTAGTTGACGGTGACGATCAGGCCGTGCTCGTCGACGAACGCTCCGCTTCCCGACCGCTCGTTGCCGAGCACCGCCGCGGACGGATGCGACTCGGGCACCGTCACCTGTAGATGCACGGTCGCGGGCAGCGTGCGTTCGAGGAGGTGAACGGAGGCGTTCATCGCATACGCCTCAGCCGAGCGGGGACTCGTCCCCGCGCTGCCACGCCGCGCGTCCACCGCGCGCGGCCAGCGGGGGCTCGTCCTCGCGCTGCGATGGCGCGCGTCCACCGCGCGCGGCTAGCGGG
>DAIQBH010000130.1:0-17102 GCA_036781285.1 Thermodesulfobacteriota bacterium
GGCGCCGGACTCGGTCTCCGCGCCCTCCGGCGCGACCTCGGCCGCCTGCTCGACGAGACGACGCGGCTCCGGAGCTTCGACTTCACCCCCGCGCGCGCGGCGCCCGCGACCTTTCACGACGTGCGCGCCGCCGCGCAGGGCCTCGATCAGGCGAAGACCGCGCTCCGCGCGCTCGGGAAGTACGCGCCGCTCGACCTCGTGCGGGACCTCTGGGACGCGCACCGCGAGCCGGTGCTCGGCGCCGAGCTCCGCGACGTGACGATCCTCTTCGCGGACGTCGCCGGCTTCACCGGGATCGCCGAGCGCCTTCCGCCGGACGAGCTCGCGACCGCGCTCGGCGCGTATCTCGACGCGATGACGCGGGCGGTGCACGCCACGGGCGGCATCATCGACAAGTACACCGGCGACGGGTTGATGGCCCTCTGGAACACGCCGCGCCCGCTCGACGAGCACGCCGCGCGCGCGTGCGAAGCGGCGCTCGCGTGCCGTGACGCCGCCACGGCGCTCTTCGCGAGTCCCGCTTGGCGGGGCCGCGCACCCTGGACGACGCGCTTCGGCATCCATCGCGCCGAGGTGACGGTCGGCCACTTCGGCGCGCCGGACCGCATGAGCTTCACCGCCATGGGGGACGGCGTGAACCTGGCGGCGCGTCTCGAGAGTCTCGGCAAGCAGTACGGCGTGGCGCTCGTCGTGAGCGACGAGGTCGTGCGCGCGGCGGGAGAGCGATTCTGGTTCCGCCGTCTCGATCGCGTCGCCGTCAAGGGCAAGGAGACGAGCGTCACGATCCACGAGCTCGTCGGGCGGCGGCATCCGGGCGACGCGCCGCCACCGATCGTCGCGGCGTACGAGGCAGCGCTCGCCGCGTACGCGAGCGGCGACTTCACGGCCGCGCTCGCGCGATTCGAGGCGTGCGCCGGTGACCCGCCGAGCCGCGCCCTCGCAGACCGCTGCCGCGCGTACCGTGCCGATCCTCCCTCGAGGTTCGACGGGACGTTCACCCTCACCGTCAAGTGAGCCGCGCCTCGTTCCGGGTGCCGTCGCCGGGCGCGTGATGCAACGACGGAGAGCACCGCGCACGGAGAGCACCGCGCCTTGACGCTGCCCCCTCCGACCCACTAGCCCGCACGCACACGCTCCACACGGAGGACCCCTTCGATGCGTTTGCGCTTCGCCTTCGTCTGCATGCTCGCACTGCTCGCGCTCGGCGCCTCGCCCGCCGCCGCGCAAACGACCCTCGTCGGCGGCCGCACCCTCACCGTCAAGGTGAAGGCCGCCGGGAAATCGAGCGGCGCGATCGGCTTCGTCAAGGACCCGGAGCTCTACGCGCTCGTGAGCCCGCTCTGCCCGACGACGTCGGCGCTTCGCCTGTCGTCCTCGTCCGAGGTGAAAGCCGAGATCACGCTCCCGTGCGCGAACTGGTCGATCGCCGGCGGCGGCTTCGCGTACAAAGACAAGAACGCGGCCGCGGGGGGCGTGCAGCGCATCACGTACAAGGGCGGCAAGCTGACGATCAAGTTGAAAGGGCCCGCCTTCGCGCCGCTCGTCGGACCCGTGACCTTCACCGAGGTCCGCCTCCGTCTCGGGACGACGAGCTTCTGCGGACGCTTCGCCACGTTCAAGCAGAACGAGGCGGCCCGGATCGGCGGTCGCGGGCCGACCGTCGCCTGCCAGCCGATCTGCGGCGACGGCATCGTCGACCCGACGGAGGCCTGCGACGACGGCGACCTCCAGAGCGGTGACGGCTGCGACGCGAACTGCACGCCAACCGCCTGCGGCAACGGCGTCGTGACGATCGGCGAGACGTGCGACGACGGCAACGGCGCCGCCGGTGACGGCTGCCGCGCGGATTGCACCCTCGAGGCGTGCGGCGACGGCATCACCGATCCCGGCGAGGCGTGCGACGACGGCAATACGGTCGACGGCGATTGCTGCTCGGGCAGCTGCGCCGCGGAGGACGGCGGCCCCTGCACGGACTCCGACCTCTGCACGACCGGCGACGTCTGCGTCGGCGCGACGTGCGTCGGCGCCGCCGTGAAGCCGTGGATCAACGAGTTCGACTACGACGACGTCGCGCAGGGCGGGAACATCGACCGTGATGAGTTCGTCGAGATCGCGGCGCCGGCCGGCACGGATCTCGGCGGCTACAGCGTGCACGCCGTCGAGGGTTTCGCCGGCTGCAACTTCACTGTCTTCCCCGGCGTCACGACGGGCAACGCGAACTTCAGCGCCGTCATTCCCTCCGGCACGATCGTGCCCGACGACGGGCTCGGGATCGGCTTCGTGGTCGTCTGCTTCAGCTACACCTCCGGGCGCCACGTGACCGCCGGCGACTGCGACCTCGTGCTGCCGGCGCCGAGCACGGAATCGAACCTCCAGAACGGCGACTTCTTGAACCAATCGACCTGGGGTTGTCCCGACGGCATCCTGCTCCTCGACCCGCAGGGCGGGCTTGCCGACGCCGTCAGCTACGAAGGCACGGTCCAGAACGTCGGGAGCTTCGGCCCCTTCTTCCACGTGATGCCGTACAGCGCCGGGGTCGACGCCGGCTTCAAGACCGGCGTCTCGTTCGAGAAGCGGAGCTCGATCGGCCGCGCCGTGAGCGCCGGCGAGTGGGACTTGTCGGGCAGCTGCACCGACGCCGGCCTCTTCGACCTCACCTGCACGGAATTCTCGGACTCGCCTGGTCGGAGGAATCCCGGCCAGGATCTGCACTGCCCCGAGCTCTACTGCGGCGACGGCACCGCGACCGCGGGCGAGCAGTGCGACGAGGGCGCCGCCAACTCCGACGCGCCCGACGCGGCGTGCCGGCTCGACTGCACGCTCCGCCGCTGCGGCGACGACATCGTCGATCCCGGCGCCGGCGAGGTCTGCGAGGACGACGCGCAGTGCGCGTCCGGCGAGAGCTGCTTCGGCTGCCAGTGCCTCACTGGCTCGCTCCTCGGCCCGCTCGACTTCAGCGTCGCGCCCGGGCCCTCGGGCCCGACCGTCACCGACGATGGCGGGTCGAGCTGGCTCCGCGTGACGCCGACGCTCGGCATCAACAATGGCACGCAAGGCAACTTCAATCCGGGTCCGCTCCGCCTCGAGGCCGGCTTCCCCGGCCCCGACGGCCGGACGCCGCTCTACCTCACCGCGACCGCCTACATCGGCGCGAGCGTGCCCTCGATCGCGGGGAGCGGTCGCGTGTGCCTCCGGATCGAGCAGGATCCCGCGCATGCCGGCGAGATCGACTGCGACGGCGGGACGAACTACGACGTCGATCTCGTGGTCGACAGCGCCGGGCTCGGCGCAAACGGCACGCCGGCCCTCACCGTCGGGGCGGGGCTCGGCGACTCGGGTGCCGGCGCGGCGGTGCTGCGCGTCCGCGCGACGCCGGCCCTCACGACGGACGGCGCCACGCCCTGCGAGGACGCCGACTACTCGCCGGCCTCTCCCATCGCGACGGCCTTCACGACCGCGACCGCCAAGAGCACGATCCTCAATCCGCGCCAGGGCGGGATTCAGACCGTCGTGACCCTCGCGGGCAAGCCGTTCGACTGCGACGCCTGGACCGAGAACGGCCCGGCGAGCCTCGCGGCTCCCAACGTCAACATGGACGTGACGCTGCCGGTCGTGGGGACGCTCGACATCGCGCAGCTGCTCCGGCTGAGTGATTGATGACGGCGCCGTACGCTTTTCGGGGCGTGGAAGTGCGCCCCGAACATGCTCCGACGGCCTCGCACCGCGGAGTCAATCCGCGGTGCTCGCTCGCAGAGGTTTCTTCGGCCTGCGAGAGCCGGCGCGCCACGCGGCGACCTCCGCGACGATCCACTCGCGGAACGCCGCCACGGCGGGGTCGCGGCGCTCGTCGGGGCGCATCACGAGGTGATACGTCCACGGCGCCGGCGCCGTGATCGCGAACGGGCGCACGAGCCTGCGCTCGCGGAGCGCGCGCTCGGCGATGACGTCGCTCGTGAGCGCCACGCCCTGCCCGGCCATCGCGGCGTCGAGCATGAGCTGCGCGTGGTCGTACGTGAGTCGCCGCGCGGGCGCGAGGTCGGGCACGCCGGCGGCCGCGAGCCAGAGCGGCCACGCGTCGGGGATGTGCACCTCTTCCAGCCAAGTGTGCTGCGCGAGATCGGCCGGCCTCCGGAGCGGCGGCGTGCCGCGCGCGGGATCGGGACGGCAGACGACGTAGAACTCGATCGGAAAGAGCGGCTCCGAGTGCAGGCCCTCCCAGGGCCCCGTGCCGAAGCGGATGGCCACGTCGACGGGATCGCTCGCGAAGTCGGCGTAGCGCGTGGTCGCCTCCATCGCGACGTCGATGCCGGGGTGCGTGCGCTCGAACACCGGCAGGCGCGGTACGAGCCAGTTGCCGGCGAAGCTCGCGAGCACGCTCACGCGCAGCGTGCGGCGCGAGCCGTCGCCGCGAAACGCGCCGCTCGCGCGATCGAGACGGCGAAGCGCGTCGCCGACCTCGGCCAGATACCCGGCGCCCTCTTTCGTCAGCGCCAGGCCGCGGGCGCGGCGCTCGAAGAGCGGACGGCCGAGCTCCTCCTCGAGCGCCCGGATCTGCCGGCTCACGGCCGAGGTCGTGACGTAGAGCTCGGCGGCGGCGTTGGTGAAGCTGAGATGTCGGCCGGCGGCCTCGAAGACGCGGAGCGCCGCGAGCGAGGGCAGATCCTTGTAGCGCCGGCCCGTCATCGTCGGCGACGCGCCCCTCGCCTCAGCGCACCGCCGTCGGCGCGTTCGGCGCCTCGCAGCCCGTCGGCGTCGTCCGCTCGATCGTGCCGAACTTTGCGATCTGCGGCGCGATGCGATCGGCCGGGCCGACGATCACGATCACCGCGTCGGTCGTGGGCACGTATTTGCCGGCGAGCCCGCGCACGTCGTCGAGCGTCGTCGCGGTGACGCGCGCCGGATACGCTTCGAGGTCGCTCCGTGGCAAGCCGAAGCCGTGGAGCTCGGCGAGCTTGCCCGCGACCGCGCCCGGCGTCTCGAGCTGTTTCGGGAATTGGCCCGTGAGGAGACTCTGCGCGCGCGCCAGCTCTTCGGCGGTCGCGCCGCCGATCGCGAATTTCTGGAGCACGTCGAGCGCGACCTGGAGCGCCTCGCCCGTCGTCTCGACCTTCGTGAACGTGCCGACACGGAAGTCGCCCGGCACCTGGCGGGCCGCAAAGCCGCTCGACGCGCCGTACGTGAGGCTGCGCTTCACGCGCAGCTCGTCGATCAGCCGCGACCCGAATCCGCCGCCGAGAATCGTGCTCAGGACGTTGGCCGAGACGTAGACGGGATCGGTGCGGGCGATCGCGGACGCGCCGATGCGGATGTGCGTCTGCGTGGCGTCCGGCTTGTCGACGAGCAGGATGTGCCGGCCGGTGATGCGCGCCGGCGCCGGCGGACGGCCGAGCGTCCCGCTGCCCCGCCGCCAGCCGCCGAACGCGCGTTCGATCTTGGCGAAGAGCTCCTCCGTGCCCGCGTCGCCGATGACGACGAGGACCGCGCGCTCGGGCACGTAGTGCTGCGCGTAGAACTCCTGCACGTCCGCGCGCTGGAGCCGCTTCAGGCTCGCTTCCGTACCCTGGGACAGGTGGCCGTACGGATGCGTGCCGTAGGCGTAGCGCGCGTAGCAGACCTCGGCGATCGCGGCCGGGCTCTCGCGGTTCGCGACGATGCCGGCCAGCGCCAGACCCTGCGCGCGCCGGAGCTCGTCGGGGGGGAACGCAGGGTGCAAGACTACGTCGCTGAAGAGGTCGAGCCCCGCATCGACGTCCTTGCTGAGAAACTCGCCGGTGACCGTCGAGAAATCGGTCCCCGCGTTGCCACCGAGCGCGCCGCCGAGGAACTCGACCTCGCGCGCCAGCTCCTCCGCCGTCCGGCGGGTCGTGCCCTGATCGAGGAGCGCCGCCGTGAGCTCCGCGACGCCTTCCTTGCCGGCCGGATCGTACGCGCCGCCGCCCGGCACGAGCAGGTGGAACCGCATGATCGGGAGCTCGTGGTACTCGGAGACGAGCACGGTGAGCCCGTTCGGCAGCACGCGCTCGGTGACCTTCGGCATGCTGACGGCGGCCGACGGCGGTCCGATCGGCGGCGGCGTCGACTTGCTCGCGCCGAAGAGCCCAGCACGACCCGCGCAGCCCGTCGCGGCGCCGAGCGTGACGGTGAGCGCGAGCGCCGTGATCGCACGGCGGTTCATGCGCTTCATCGCGCCACCCCCGCGGTCGCCGGCGGTGTCGCGGGCTGCGGCGGCCGCGCGCCCGGTGTCGGCTTCTCCGGCACGAGCTCGACGGTCGTCCGCTCGCGGTCGACGAGGTACTTCTGCGCGACGCGCTGCACGTCGGCCGCGGTCACCGCCTCCACGCGATCCACTTCCGCGAACATCTCGCGGTAGTCGCCGAAGACGACCTCGTAGAACCCGAGCTGGTTCGCCTTGCCGGACACGGAGCTGAGGCCGCGGACGTAGTCGGCCTGGAGCACGTTCTTCGCCTTCCGGAGCTCGTGCTCGCCGGGCGCGCGGTCGCGGAGCTTCGCGATCTCGGCTTCGATCGCCCGCGCGAGCGCCTTCGCGGATTTGCCCGGGCGCAATTGCCCGTAGAACCAGAACAGCTCGGGATCGATGCCCCAGTTGAAGCTGACGTCGACGTCGGTTGCGAGCTCGGCGCCGCGCACGACCGCGCGGTAGAGACGCGAGCTCTGGCCGCTGCCGAGGATCGCTTGCAGGACGTCGAGCGCGGGCCGGTCCGCGTGGCGCGCGTCGACGGCCTTGTAGGCGATGGCAACCGCCGGCAGCTCGGCGACCTTGTGGAACTCGACCATCTTCGGGCCGTTTTGCGGCGGCTCGACGTTGACGACCTTCCGCGGCGGCGCCTGCGCCGGGATGTCGCCGAAGTAGCGGTCGGCGAGCGCGAGCCCTTCGGACGGCGACACCGCGCCCGCGAGCACGAGCACCGCGTTGTTCGGCGCGTAGTACGTGCGGAAGTAACTCTTCGCGTCGTCGAGCGTGATCGCCTCGATGTCGGCCATGAAGCCGATCGGCCCCCAGCGGTAGGTGCTCGCGTCGTAAGCCGCGAGGTAGATCTCTTCGTACATCTTGCCGCCGGGATCGTCGTCGGTGCGAAGGCGGCGCTCCTCCTTCACGATGCCGCGCTCCTGCTCGAGGTTCTCCGGCGTGATCGCGAGGGCGCGCATGCGGTCGGCCTCGAGCCAGAGCACGCGCGCGAGCGCGGGCGGCGGGAAGCTCTCGAGGTAAACGGTGAAGTCGCGGGTCGTGTAGCCGTTCGTCGAGCCGCCGTTGCCCTCGATGATCTCGTCGAACTTCCCCTGCGTGTTCACGCCGCCGTTGAACATCATGTGCTCGAAGAGGTGCGAGATCCCGGTGATCCCCGGCCGCTCGTTCCGCGATCCGGTCCGGAAGAACAAGTAGAGGCTCACGACCGGCAGATCGCGGTCCTCGTGCACGAGCACGGTGAGCCCGTTCTTCAGGGTCGTCTTCTCGACCGGGACGTCGACCGCCGCGCGGGCGAGCCCGGTCTGCACGCAGAGCCCCATCAGTACAGCGACCGCGATTCCGACAACGTTGGCGCGCATCGTCCTCCCCACTCGGGGACGCCGCACGGCGTCCGCGTAAGGCGCGGGATCATGCCGCGTCGGGTGGCGGGTGCCAACCCCGGTTGGGCGAATGGATCATTCGTCCGCGGCCGCGCCGCCCGCGCGGGGGAACGCGCTGGCGCTGCTTGCTCGCCTCGTTACTTTACGGAGCGTAGTAAGCGACGTGGCGACGCGCCGACCTCCGCTCACGTACTACCGTGTGCTGGGTGTCATCGCGCTTGCCTCGTGCATCCCGGGGGTCCTCTCTCTACTCGCAGTACCTGTACGGCGGCCCGCCGCCGTGGTGGCGATGAAGGCCGACCCACCGGCAGGCCATGGCGAGGAGAAAAGCCGCCACGCCCCCGCGACGACGACCGCGCGCCCGGTCCCGACTGGCGAACCGCGTCGCCCGATCAGCCGGGGACGTCGGCCGGATCGAGAAGCCCGTGCCGGCGCCAGCCGGTCGTGAGGAGCCAGGTCCGCGCGCGCGCGACCGGGGCACGAACACGGCGGGCCGCTGACTCGAGTGCGCTCGGGACCGTCCGCTTCCCCATCCTCCAGCCGTCGAACCATTTCCCCGAGGAGGCGGGATCGAAGCGGACGGTTCGCTCTACCGCGGCCCGCGCCTTCCCGATGTGGTGGCGCGCATTCAGGAGCACGTAGCGCAGCGCGTGGTGCACCTCGCGCGGCGTCCGCAACAGCCGGTGGTGATAGCGCTCCGCCAGTACGGGTCCACGATGCTCGGTCATCCGGTTGACCGCACGCGCGAGTCGCGCCCCGACGCTCTTCATCCCGCGCCCCAGCGCCGCCTGGTCAGCCGCTTCGACGACGAGGTGCGCATGGTTTCCCTGAAGCGAGTACTGCACCAGGCGAAACCCGGGCCGCTCGCACCCGACGGCAAACGAGCGACGGACCTCGTGCACGATCGCCACCGTCCGGAGCGACGGCACCCCTTCGCGCGCGCGCAGCGTGACGTGCGTCGGCAACGGCCGACGGAACTTTTCCCGCGGAAAATGCCGTATCAGGGATTGGGCCCGGGCTTCCGCCCTGCCCCCCGCGCGCGCGCCACCCCACCGCGGAGCAAATCTTCGATCTGCCTCGGGACGTCGTTACGGCGACGACGTCTCAACCGCAGGCATGGTCGGGCCGAACCACGCGCTGTCCCGAACCAACTTCGGGCACGACGGCGAGCCCCTTTCCAACCAACCCTCTTCTAGAAGCGCCCGGAGCCGGCATCGAGTGACGCGCTCACACACCCCGCGACATCGCCTCACCCACGACCGCGCCCACCCTCCCCCGCTCGTCCGCCCCCAGCGCCGCCCACGCGGCCTCGACCTCCCGCCACACCCGCACCTGGAACGTCTTCGCGACCGACCGGAACGGCCGCCCGAGGAGCTCGCCGTCGTAGAGCGCGCGCCGTGCGTCGAAGGCGCGCTCGTTGAAGAGCCGCTCGCCGCGCGCGACGGCGTCGGCGTACGCGCGCGCGTTCTGGCGCATGAGCGGGACGAAGGTCTCGCCGATGAACGCGAACAGTCCCGCGAGATCCCCGTGTAGCCCGACATCGCCACGGCACCCGACGTGACCGCGGTCCCGAATCCGCTCGAGCCATGCGAACGTCGCGGACGCGCGCGTGCGGATGTCGTCGGCGGCGGTCGGGTCGGTGAGGTTCATGCCGAGCTGGCCGTAGACGCCAGCGTCGGCGAGCGTGAAGCGTTCGCCGAGGAGGAACGGTCGGCGCGTGAGCACGGCTTCGACGGCCGCAAGGCAGCGCGTCCAGGCGTCCGCGAGGAGGTCGTGCGTCGGTGGGAACCCGGGCGGTGACGGCGGCGTCAGCGCGGGGCGGAGACCGACCGAGAAGCCGTGCGGCGCGACGCTGAAGAGATACGGCAGGCGGCGCACCTGGCGCTGCGAGAACGTCCGCTCCACGATCCAGCCGGCACCGGGAGGCACCACCCGGCGGAGCTCGCGGGCGAGCCGCGCGCCGGCGTCGTTCGTCCGCGCCGACACGACCCAGCGATTGTGATGAACCATATAGAGCCCGAACTCGTCGAAGGCCTCGTCGACGAGCTGGGCGGCGAACGCGAGCGCGGGATCGGCGGGAACCAGGGGCCCGTCCGAGCCGGGATGACGGGCGTCGATCCAGCGCGCGAGTGCCGACGAGTCGTAGTGCACGCGCCGGTCGTCCTCGATGAGGAACGGCACGAGCGGATACTCGTCGAGAGGGTCGAGCGCGGGATGGCGCTCGACCGCGCCGGTGCGCTTGGCCCACTCGACGCGCCAGTTGGCCCGGAGGTTCACGAGCCGCCCGCCGTCGGCCGGTAGCCACGCGTACGGCAGGTGGGCGGCGTCGAGGCACGCCCGCAGCTTCAGGGCGTAGGGCGAAAGCTCGGACCCCCACAGGGCAAGGCGAGGTGCTGTCACGGGGTCGGCTCCGTACCACAGGCCCGTCGCGATGGGGATTGGCAGGAGGAAGAGGTGCGCAGGGGCACTTTTTTGCTTGACGCCCGGGCGCTTGGCTGAGAAGTTGTATGAGCATACCGCGACCCGCGCCGAACCCACCGGTCGCCCTTCCGAGGAGGACTATTAAAAAGATGCGCTCCCCCCGATCCCTCGCTCGGCCATTGGCCTTGGGCCTCTCGTTCTTGGCTCTCACTGCCGGCGCGCTCGTGCTGTCCGTCGCGCCCGCGCGCGCCGACCTTCCGATTCAGGACTGGACGCGCACCGAAACGCGCGCGGACTGCGCGAGCTACGACCCGCTCCGGAGCCCGTTCTTCGGCGAGACCCACGTCCATACCGCCTTCTCGGGCGACGCCGCGTTCGTCCGCGTGCGCACCGACCCCCGCGACGCGTACCGCTACGCGATCGGCCAGCAGATCGGCCTTCCGCCGTACGACGCGATGGACCAGCCGACGCGCTTCGCGCAACTCCGTCGCGCGCTCGATTTCACCGCGGTGACGGATCACGCGGAGTTCCTCGGCGAGGTCCGCACCTGCACGACCCCCGGCGCGCCCGGCTACGACGACGCGATCTGTCAGGACATGCGGACGGAGATCGCGAGCCCGCCGGCTGGCATCAGCGCGCCCATTCCGGCGGTCGTGCTCGCCTTCCAGCTCACGATCCAGTCGGCGACGCCGATGCGCCTCGGACTCTGCGGCCCCGGCAACGTGAATTGCACGACGCAGGCGGCGCTGGTCTGGCAGGACACCCTCGACGCCGCGGAGGAGTTCTACGACCGCACCGATGCGTGCTCGTTCACCACGTTCAACGGCTACGAGTGGACGAACAACCTCGACGGCTTCAACCTGCACCGCAACATCATCTTCCGGAACGACGAGGTTCCGTCCCTGCCGACCAGCTACTACGAGCAACCGCTGGTCGAAGGTCTCTTCGGCACCCTCGAAGCGGACTGCCTGGACGTCGCCGGCAACTGCGATTTCGTCTCGATCCCGCACAACTCGAACGTGAGCGGCGGACTGATGTTCGAGTCCGCGAACGGCGACGGCAGCCCGCTGACGCGCGCCGACGCCGAGCGTCGCTCCCGCCACGAGCCCCTGGTCGAGATCTTCCAGCACAAGGGCAGCTCGGAGTGCAGTCCGACGAGCTCGCCGAACGACGAGCTCTGCGGGTTCGAGCAGTTGAGCCGCGCCCAGCTCTTCTCACCGACGAACGCGAACCTGGTGCTGCCCGACATGAACTACGTGCGGTCGGCGATCGGCGAGGGCCTGCGCCTGCACGACGCGCTCGGCGCCAATCCCTTCGCGCTCGGGTTCATCGGCAGCACCGATACCCACGGCAGCCTGCCGGGCGGCGTCGTGGAAGAGGACTTCGGTACGCAAGGCCACCTCGGCATCCGTGACGGCGTCAGCGCCGAGAACATGCTCTCGCGGATCGCGCCGGGCGGCGTCGTCACGAACGGCGGCGGTCTCGCGGTGCTCTGGGCCGAGGAGAACTCACGCGATGCGCTCTTCGCGGCGATGCGCCGCCGGGAAGCGTACGCGACGAGCGGCACGCGGCCGATCGTCCGCTTCTTCGGAGGCCGGCCGCCGAAGGGCATGTGCGACGATCCGAGCTTCGTCGAGCAAGGGTACACCACCGGCGTGCCGATGGGCGGCGAGATAGGCCCCGTCCTCGGACGGCAGAGCCCGCGCTTCGCCGTCATGGCGATGAAGGACCCCGGCGGCGGGGGCGAGCCGAGCACGCCCCTCCAGCGCATCCAGATCGTGAAGGGCTGGGTCGATCGCGACGGGCTCGCGCAAGAGCGCGTCTACGAGGTCGCCGGCGACCCGAACAACGGCGCGACCGTCGACACGACCACCTGTACGCCGAGCGGCCCGGGCGCGGACTCGCTCTGCACGGTGTGGCGCGACCCGCACTTCCGTGCCGAGCAGCGCGCCTTCTACTACGCCCGCGTCGTCGAGAACCCGGTCTGCCGCTGGAGCACCCGCGTCTGCAACACGCTCAACCTGAACTGTAGCAACCTGCCGTCGGTGCCCTTGATCTATCGCGAGTGCTGCGGGTCGCTCGTCTCGAAGACCGTCCAGGAACGTGCCTGGACGTCGCCGATCTACTACCAGCCCGAGGGCATCGGCACGAAGGGCCAGATCACGTTCGGCAACGCGCCCGGCCGCGACCGGCTCCGCTTGCAGCTGACGATCGGCCGCGTACCGTCCGAGCTCGACGTCGCCGCCAACGGCCTCACCGTGACGGTGCGCGACGACGACGTCGTCTACACCGCGACGCTCCCGCCCGGGGCGATGATCGAGCGGACGCCCGGCTCCAACTACGTGTATGACGATCCCGCGGGCACGATCGGCGGCATCAAGAAGGCCCGTCTCCGTGTCTCGCGCACCGGCACGGGGCTCCTCTCCCTCGACACGATCCGCATGGACCTCTCGAACGCCGCGGCGAGCGACCGGCGCGTCGGCGTGCAAGTGACGAGCGGCACCTACGACCAGACCGACAGCCGCATCTGGGAGGCCAGCGGAAGCAAGCTGAAGGCCGGGAAGTAGTGCCGCGCGTCCTCGCGACGCTCGCACGCGCGCCGGCACTGCATTTCCTGGCGCTCGGCGCGCTGCTCGCCGCGTGGAACGCCGCCACGGCGGTATCGGAGCCGCCGGCGGGGCGCGCGCCGATCGTCATCTCGGCCGCGCGCGTCGCGGCGATCCGCGACGACTACGCGAAGACCGTCGCGCCCCCGACCGAGGCCGAGCTCGCCGCGCTCGTCGCCCGCGAGGCCGACGAGGAGATGCTCTACCGCGAGGCGCTGCTGCTCGGCCTCGACCGCGGCGACGGCGCCGTGAAATGGCGCATCGTCGAGAAGATGCACTTCCTCTACGGCGAAGCACTGAGCGATCCAGACGAGGCCTACCGGCGCGGCATGGCGCTCGGGCTCGCGCGCGACGACACGGTCGTCCGCAACACGCTCGTCACCAAGATGCGGCTCCTCGCGAAGGCCGCGAGCCGCCACGAGGAGCCCGAAGGGGCCATGCTCGATCGCGAGCTCCAGACGTACATGGAAGCGCACGCCGACGACTTCCGGCGCACCGACCGGCTCACGCTGACGCACGTATTCCTGAGCGCCGACCGACGCGGGGACGCGCTCGACGGCGATGCCCGCGCGCTCGCCGCGCGCCTGCGCGCGGAGGGGACGACGCCGGACGCCGCGATTGCGGCCCGGCTCGGCGACCCCTTTCCGAGCGGCGTCACGTTCCGCGCCGTCTCGCCCGCCGGCCTCGGCAAGATCTTCGGCGAGCGCCTCGCGGAGGCCGTCGCGACGCAGCCACTTGCGACCTGGTCCGACCCGATCCGCTCGGCCTACGGCATCCACCTCGTTTGGGTCCGCGCGCGTGACGGAGCCGCACTCCCGCCACTCGCCGACGTTCGCCCCCGCGTGCTCCGCGCCTATCGCGCGGAGCGGCGCGCCCACTACCTCGCTCGGATGATGGACGAGCTCCGCGCCGCCTACGTGGTGCGCGTCGAGGATGCCCATGCCGGGTAGAGCCGCGCTCGCCGGCTTGCTGCTGCTCGCGACGGTGACCATCGCCGGCGCACACGCGCTCTCGCCGGCACTGCTCGTCCTGCGTGAGACGGGCGGCGGAACCGTCGCGGTCACCTGGAAGGTTCCGCTCCTCCGGATCGTCGGCTCGGAGATCCGCCCCGTGCTGCCCGCGCATTGCGAGGTCACGGAGGGCCCACCGCACATGGAGGAGGACAACGAAAGCCTGACGACCCGCTGGCACGTCGACTGCGGCGACGCCGGGCTCGTCGGCGCGCGCGTCGGCGTCGAAGGGCTCGCGGCGTCGAAGACCGACGCGCTCCTCCGCCTCGAGCTCGCCGACGGCCGGAGCGTCGACACCGTGCTCCGAGCGAACGAGCCGGAAATCGTGGTGCCAGAACGCGCCTCGCGCCTGGACGTCGTCGGCGAGTACGTCGGCCTCGGCGTCGAGCACATCATGACCGGGTACGACCACCTGCTCTTCGTGTTCGGACTCCTGCTGCTGGCGGCCGGCTGGCGCCGGCTGATCGCGACCGTCACCGCCTTCACGCTCGGTCACAGCATCACGCTCACGCTCGCGGTGCTGGACGTCGCGCGGGTGCCGTCGACACCGGTCGAGGTGCTGATCGCGTTCAGCATCTTCGTCCTCGCCGTCGAGCTGGCGCGCCCCGCGTCCGCCGGCGACGCGACGCTCATGCGACGCCGTCCCTGGCTCATGGCGCTCGGCTTCGGGCTCCTCCACGGTCTCGGGTTCGCGGGCGTGCTGCGCGAGGTCGGCCTCCCGGCCGAGGCGATCCCGACCGCGCTCCTCGGCTTCAACGTCGGCATCGAGCTCGGGCAGCTCGCGTTCGTCGTCGTGATCGTCGCGCTCGGCACCGCGCTCCGGCCGGTCGTCGGCGCCTGGCCGCGATGGACGCGCGCCGTGCCGGTCTACGTCATGGGCTCGCTCGCGGCGTGCTGGATGATCGAACGCGCCCTGCCACTCTGGTAGAGGCGACGGCGCGAAGGGAGGCAGCATGCGGCGATTCGTGACGTGGCTCGTGGGGGTCGGAGTGGTGGTGGCGGCGGTCGGCGCGTGGCTCCTCGGACGCCCGGCCGTTCAGGATGCAATCCTCGGTCAGGTGATTCCGCGCATGGTCGGCAAGACCGCCGATCACCTCTTCGCGGAGGACGCGCTCCGCGTCGGGCTTTGCGGCTCCGCGGCGCCGTTGCCGCACGAGACGCGCGCGAAGAGCTGCATCGCGGTCTTCGCGGCCGGACGCATGTGGATCGTCGACACCGGCCCGAATTCGTGGAACCGGCTCGCGCTCTGGCGTGTCGACGGCGCGCGCATCGGCGGCGTCTTCTACACGCACTTCCATTCCGACCACATCGCGGAGCTCGGCGAGTTCAACCTCCAGACATGGGCCGCGGGACGGCCGGCCCCGATGCGCGTGTTCGGACCGCCCGGCGTGGAGCGCGTCGTCGCAGGATTCGCGGAAGCCTACGCGCTCGACACCGGCTATCGCGTCGCCCACCACGGCGCGGACTTCCTGCCCCCGGATCGGGCCCGCATGGAGGCGGTGCCGATCGCGGCGCCGCCGGGCGCCGGGTCCGTGCCCGTGCTCGAAGACGCCGGGCTGCGGATCACCGCCTTCTCCGTCAATCACGAGCCGGTCGTGCCGGCGTACGGCTATCGCTTCGACTACCGCGGCCGCTCGGTCGTCGTGAGCGGCGACACCGCGAAGAGCCCGGCCCTCGCCGCGGCCGCCCGCGGCGCCGACGTGCTCGTCCACGAGGCCCAGTCGAACCATCTGGTCGCGATGATCGGCGAGGCCGCGACGGCGCTCGGCCGGAGCCGGCCCGCGAAGATCATGCACGACATCCCGAGCTACCACACGACGCCGGTGGAAGCCGCGGAGGTCGCCAACGAGGCGGGCGTACGCCTGCTCGTCCTGGCGCACCTCAATCCCCCGCCGCCGAACGGGCTCATCGAGAACGTCTTCGTGCGCGGCGTCGACGACGTGCGGCCGACGGGCTGGGTGCTCGGGGACGACGGCACGCTCGTGACCTTGCCCGCGGAATCCGACGTCGTGACGGTCACGACCGTCGACTGACCGGCCTCAGACGAGCGGCGGGTCCGTCTCGCGCGCCCAATGGCGATGGCGCGCGAGCGCCTCGATGAACGCGTCGACTCCCGGGGCGCGACGGTCCCCGCCGGCCTCGGCGCGAATCACGCCCGGGTCGACCTCGCCGGTCGGCAGGGACGGGGGCAGGCCCGCGGCATCGAGTAGCCGGACGGACCCCCCGACCGCCAGAATCGGCTTGCAGTGGCGGAACTGGTCTTTGATGAACTCGAGCACGAATCCGTTGTTCGCGAGCTCGTCGATCGCCGCCGCGTTGTCTGGAAGCACGAGCGCGTCGTAGAGCACGGCGGGAGTCGCGTCGATCCGAACGTCGACGGCGATCTCCGCGCCGCCAGCGGCGCGGACGGTGCCGAGCCTGGCTCCGACGTAGCGCGGTACGGCGCCGGCTTCGGCGAGCGCACGGTGCAGCTCGGCCGCACCGACGACGCCGTTGGCGACCAGGATCGCGACGCGTCTCGCCGCGACGCCGACGACGCCGGGACGCGCGAACAACGAGAGCGCCGGCGAGGCCTCGACCTCGGGACGCGGCGGCTTGGCCAGCACGCGCGGCAACGGCTGGGGCAGCGTCATGCCGAGCCCATCCGCGACGAACGCGGCCAGATCACGGTCCACGTTGAGCAGCCCCGCGATCATGCGCTCGCGCACCGCGTTGCTTTGCACGCGCGTCAGCTCGAAGCGAAACGCATTGGCGATGTGCGCGCGCTCGACCGGGGACTGGCTCCGATAGAAGAGCGTCGCTTGCGTGTAGTGATCGGCGAACTTCTCCGGCTTGCCGCGCACCTTGTCGCCCTCGTTGGCCTGCGGGAACGACACGAAACCGGCGGTACCGGCCTGGAACGGGCAACCGCCGGCGAGCGAGTTCGGCTCGTACGCGACGCGGCCGCGGTTGATCGTCTGGCGGTGAAAGCCGTCACGCTGGTTGTTGTGCACCTGAGCGACGGGGGCGTTGATCGGGATCTCGTGGAAGTTGGGGCCGCCGAGCCGCGTGAGCTGGGTGTCGACGTAGGAGTGGATGCGGCCCTGCATGAGGGGATCGTTCGTGAAGTCGAGACCCGGGACGAGATGCGCGGTGCAAAACGCCACCTGCTCGGTCTCGGCGAAGAAGTTGTCGGGATTCCGGTTCAACACGAGCCGTCCGACGGGTGTCAGCGGTACGAGCTCCTCGGGCACGATCTTGGTCGGATCGAGCACGTCGAACGTGAACTTCTCCGCTTGCCGCTCGGTGAAGATCTGGAGCCCGAGCTCCCATTCGGGATACACGCCGGCCTCGATCGCCTCCCAGAGGTCGCGGCGATGGAAGTCGGGATCGGCGCCCGAGATCTTCACCGCCTCGTCCCAGACGAGCGAATGCGTGCCGGCCAACGGCGTCCAGTGGAACTTGACGAACACCGACGCGCCTTCGGCGTTGACCATCC
>DAIQBH010000131.1:0-4171 GCA_036781285.1 Thermodesulfobacteriota bacterium
CTCGGCAAGGCGCGCACCCGCTGCGATCAAGCCGCGGCCGCGAGCGCCGCCGACGAGCGCGCCCTCGCCGCCGGCATCGCGAAGCGCTGCAACGAGACCACGATCGCCTACGCGACGCTGCGCGCGGCAGGCGCCGCCAATCTCGACGCCCTCGCGGCATCGTGCGCGGCGGTGGGAGTCTCGGCGCTCGAAGCTCTCGCCGACTACCAGCAGTGCGTCTCGCGCAGCGAGGCCTGTCGCGTCGCCACGCTCCTCGAGCTCCAGGCGCCGCGCGTGGCCGAGCTCCTCACCCTCGCCGGGCGCAGCTTCGACCTCGCGTCGTGCGGCAGCAACTAGACTAGCGCAAACGCAACGGCTCGGGCTCGCTCGCCACGACGTACGCGAACTGCTCGCGGAACGCGTCCGCGTCGAGCCCGGCGACGCGGGCCAACGACTCGCAATCCTCGCGGCTCGCGAAGTCCTCGCGCGCGAGTCGGATCATGTAGCGGCGCGCGATGAGGTAGCGCGACGAGTGCACGTCGACGAGCCGGATGCGCGCGCGTCCGGTCACTGGGTCGATGAGGTCGGTGAACGGGATCGGCACGAACTGTCCGCCCTGCATCGACACCATCGCCGCCGTTCCACCCTCGAGGAGATACTGCGCGGCGCAGTACCCGAGGTCGCGGGTGTACTCCATGTCCTGGGGGGTCGGATCGGCGCAGCGCAGCTCGTAGCCGATGTTCTTCGAGACGATCGTCGGCGCGAGCCCGAGCGCGGCGAGCCGCTCGCTCACGGCCCGCCGGAGGATCTGCCCGATGTCGATCTCCGCAAGGCGCGGGTTGCCGTGCTCGTCGAGCGCGAGCTCGCCGACCTCGGCGAGCTCGGACGCGTCGATCCCGAGGACGACGCCCTCCGCGATCACGGCGACGCCGTCGCGGCGGCCGTCGCGCAGGCGTTTGATGATCGCGCCCGCGAGCGTGTCGACGATCGCGCGGAAGGAGATGCGCTCCCCGAACTCCTCGGGAATCAGCGTGAGCGTGGCGCCCGCCGCCTTGCCGATCCCGAGCGCGAGGTGTCCGGCCTTCCGTCCCATCGAGCTCACGAAGAACCAATGCGACGTCGTCTTCGCGTCGACCATCAGGTTCTTCACCAGCTCGACGCCGACGTGGCGCGCGGTCTGGAACCCGAACGTATCGACGTGCGGCGGCAGATCGAGGTCGTTGTCGATCGTCTTCGGCACGTGCACGACGCGCAGGCGGCCCCGCGAGTGGTCGGCGACCTTCATCGCGGAGTACGCCGTATCGTCGCCGCCGATCGTGATCAGACGATCGACGCCGAGATGCTCGAGCGCCTGGACGGTGTTCTCGAGCAGCGCCGGGTCGGTGGTCGGGTTGGCGCGCGAGATGCCCAGATGCGAGCCGCCGCGGAAGTGGATGCGGCTCACGTGCTCGATCCCGAGCGGCGTCACGTGCTCGATCTCGCCGTGCATGAGCCAGCGAAAGCCGTCGCGGATCCCCAGCACGCGAAGGCCCCCGAGCGCGCCGCGGATCGTCGCGGCGCCGATGACACTGTTGATGCCGGGCGCGGGGCCGCCGCCGACGAGGATGCCGAGCTTGGAGCGGGCCGTCATGGGCGCAGTATGGCGCCTGGACCCGCGGGCGACCAGTAGCGCGAACCGCCGTGCGGCGACGACGCTTCTCGGTGTGCGGGCGAGTTGATACGGTCGCGCGCCATGAGCGACGCGGACGCCCGCGCCGGGCGTCTCGCGCGGCCGGTTTCACACGTGATCTTCGACATGGACGGGGTGCTCCTCGACACGGAGCACTTCTACACGGAGGTCACGCAGACCATCGTCGGACGCTACGGCAAAGTCTTCGACTGGTCGGTGAAGGGCAACATGATCGGACGCCCCGCGCGCGACTCCGCGCGCTATCTGGTGCAAGCGCTGGCGCTGCCGATCACCGCCGACGCGTACCTCGAAGAACGCGAGGCGATGCTCGAGAAACTCTTCCCGTCGACCGAAGCGAAGCCGGGCGCGCGCGAGCTCACGGCGGCGCTCGCGTCACGCGGCGTGCGGCAGGCCGTCGCGACGAGCTCCGGCCGCCGACTCTTCGCGCTCAAGACCACGCGGCATCGCGACTGGTTCGACGTGTTCACCGCCGTCGTGCTCGGGGACGATCCGCGCGTTGCCCGCGGCAAGCCCGCACCCGACATCTTCCTCTTGGCGGCGGCGGAGCTCGGCGCCGATCCCGCGACGTGTCTCGTCGTGGAGGACGCGCCGGCCGGCGTCGAGGCGGCGCATGCGGCGGGAATGCAGGTTGTCGCGGTGCCCGACCCCGAAATGGATCGCGAGCGTTTCACCGACGCCGACCTCGTCATCGACTCGCTCGTGGACGTCACGCCAGCGACGTTCGGGCTCTGATCGGCCTCAGCGCCGCACCGTTTGCTCGGGCTGCGGCTTCGGCGTGACGACGGCGTCGATCCGCACGGGCGCCGCGCCGTTCTCGGTGACACCGATCTGGCGCGCGGCGGCGCGCGAGAGGTCGAGGTCGCGACCCTTCGCGTACGGCCCCCGATCATTGATGATCACGCGCACCGACTTGCCGTTGTCGAGGTTCGTGATCGTCGCCTCGGTTCCGAGCGGCAACGTCGGGTGCGCAGCGGTGAGGTCGTTCTGATCGAATCGGTCCCCGTTCGCCGTCTTCCGACCGTGATGGTACCGGCCGTACCACGACGCCTCGCCGGTCTGCTCGACCACCGAGCGCCCCTGCGCGTCGGTCCTCACGTTCACCGCGTCCTTCACGAGGTCCTGCTTGCCCTCGGCGCGCTCCGTCTTCTTGGCTTTGGCGGCGGCATCGGCCGCGATCACCCCCGCGCGGGCCGCGGCCCCGGGCTCCGGGGCCGGATTCGCGGCCGCCGGATCCGCCACCTGTGGCGGCTCGACTGCCGGACCACAGCCGGCAACGTGCACGATCAAGCAGGAAGAAACTACAAAACTCAGAAACGCAAGCCGTGATTTCACAGGACGATCCCCTCTCGGTCACATGCGAGTCCGCACAGGACACCAAGATCCGTACCAACCGGGAGGCTCGCCGGCCGGGGGCGGCCCCGACTACGAACGACAGCGCCCGGCGAGCGGGTCGGCGAGTGGCCCGCCGGTGTGCCCGACGGTGTTGCGGCTCCCATCGCGATTCGCGAACGCCGGGTCGGGATTGCCACCGTTCCGAGCCGGGCTTTTCGCACGCAGCCGGAAGTCGCCGCGCCGCGCGTCCTGGAAACGCGGTGAGCGGTCCGAGTTGAAGGCGAGATTCGGATCGCCGATCTCGCGCTCCGCGGCGCGCACGCGCCGGTAGTTCCGGCCCGTCCGCGTGAGCAGCGCCGCGACGGTGTTCCGGTGGAAGACGTTCCACTGGATCACTGCGCCGCCGCTGAAGTCGCAGATCCCGCGGCCGCGTCCTTCGCGCGCCGTCCCGTTCAGCGCGATGACGTTGTTCATGATCACCGTCGCCGCCGACGCGCCGCCGGAAAGCAGGATGCCGTTGCTGTCGCCCTCGACGATCGTGTTGTTCACGATGACCGGGGTCGCGTTCACGACCTGGATCGTGTGGGGGTCCCCGATGCCGTCGAGGTTCGTGTTGTAGCTGAGCAGGTTGTTCGCGATGAGCGGGCTCGGCGGCGTCGCGCCCGTGCCGCGAACGGCGACGCCGCTCCCTTGGCCGCTCGCGCGATTCCCCGTCACGACGTTGCGGAGGATCGTCGGGCTCGCGTTCTCGATCAGGATGCCGCCGCCGGCGGGAGCTGCGCCTCCCGTGATCGTGAACGAGTCCAGCACGCTCTCCGCACCTTCGTTCGAAGCGAAGCGGACGACGGGGCCGAGGCCCGTTCCCAGCAGCACCGACGCGGGCCCGCGTCCGACGACGGCGACCGCCTTGCCGCGGAAATCGAGGTCCTCGGCGAAGGTGCCCGCCATGACGGCGACCGTGTCGCCGGGCGCGGCGGCGTCGAGCGCGGCCTGGATCGAGGCGCCGGCCTCGACCGTGATCGAGGCGGCATGGATGGGAGTCGAGGCCACGAGCGCGCCGAGACCGACGGCGATCGCGAACGAGCGGACACGCATGAGCAATCTCCTTCCAGCTCGACGCCGTCCATCTCGAACAGCTTGCGGTACTGCTTGACCAGCGCGTTCCGCGGC
>DAIQBH010000131.1:4181-16997 GCA_036781285.1 Thermodesulfobacteriota bacterium
GTTCGCGTTGGATGCCGGAAGGATGCGCGGGTCGCGGGCTCAGCCGCGCAACAGGACGTCGCAGACGAGACGCACGCGCTTCACCACGCGTCCGAAGGCGTTCTGCTGGATGTTGCGGCGGAGCATCACGAGCGCCTTCCGCTGCAACCGATACTTGTCGAAGAAGGGCGGCTTCGGGGCGCGCTTGGCGCCGGCGGCGGCCGCGGCCTCGACCGGCGCGAAGAACGTCGCGCGCGGGAAGCCCCACGTCTCGAGGTCGGCGTCGGGGATCGATCCCACCATCTCGCGGACGATCGCCAGCTTCTCGGGCTCCGATGCCAGCTCGTGCGCCCACTTCTCGACGGACGACGTCACCGGCCGCGAGTGCTGCTTCACGCCGAGCGGATCGCCGAGACCCTTCGACTCGTGCTCGTGCTCGCCGTAGTTGATGGCACCCGCCTCGAACGGCACGCCGATGCCTTCGAAGACCCGCCGCATCTCGGTCTCGGGATCGCGCACGAGATCCTCGTACCCGACGCGCACGAACGGTACCGGCTCCTCGCGGATGAAGCGCGCCATCGCGGGGACGTAGCGGTTCAAGATCGGATTGAACTTGCGCGCCGCGACGTAGTCGCCGTCGAAGAACGAGTTGGCGTACGAGCTCCAGATCGCGGCGGGATGCCGCGTCAGCACGACGTAGCGCGCGTGCGGGTAGAGCTTGGCGATGAACGGCAGCACGAGCGCGTTCGCCGGCGTCTTGTCGAGGAAGAGCGGCTTGCCCTTGCCCCGCGCCGCGAGCACCCGGCCGTACAGGACGTCGGTATAGGCGCGACAGGCGTCGAGGTAGTCCTGTTCGCCGCGTGGCAGATCCTCGACCAGCTCCCGCACCGACTGCTGGGCCTGGAGATGGTCGAATGGCGCCGCGTCGACGGTGTCGTAGTAGCCGAGATGCGCGAGTGGAGTCAGGAGATGCGGCTCGGCACGGCTGTAGATCATCGAGTGCGAGCTCAGCATCCGCATGAGCAGCGTCGAGCCCGAGCGCGGCGGGCCGATCACGAATACGAGAGAGCGCTCCATCTCCATGGTGGGTGTCCGAAGGCGCCGGCGACGAGCGCCGCGCGATTCTAGCGGGCGACCGGCGGACCGGCGAGGTGCTGTTTTCGGCGGTTCGGGCTCAGTTGCCGCGGACGCGCAGCTCGATGGCGGCGACCGCGTCGAGGTCGATCAGCACGTCGTAGAACTCCTTGCCGGCGATCTGGGTGAGAAGCAGGGTGTCCTTGCCGACCGTGCCGAGCTTCCCGCGGTAGGATTTGCCGTTCGCGAGGACGATCTCGACGTCGCGCCCCTGGCCGAGGCCGGCGAGCGCGGCCTGCATGTCGCCGCTCGTCGAGAGGCCTTCGGCCTGCGCCGATCCCGCCGTAGCGAGCATGAGAAACATCGCGAGCAATCCGATCCGTGCCGTTCGCATCGTTTCCTCCTCCTTCCGAAGGGGGCGCTTCTACGCACGGGCGCGTGACGGGTCAACTGCGGGGACCGCGGGCGCGGCGGCCGGTCGCGCGACGCGCGCCGACGTGACGAGCGCCACCGCCACGACGATGATCGCGGAGCCGGCGACGATCGGCGGCGTGATCGCTTCGTCGAGAAACCACCACCCGAGCAGCAGCGCGATCACCGGATTGACGTACGCATAGGTCGCCGCCTTCGCCGCCGGCACGTTGGCGAGCAGCCAGACGTAGGCGGTGAATCCGATCCACGACCCCGCGATCACGAGGTAGAGGATCGCACCGACGCCCGCGGCGTCGAGCTCCGCCGCGAAGACGCCGCCCGTCACGGTCCCGATCGCGAGGAACATCGCGCCCGCGAGCAGCATCTCCCAGGCCGTCACCGTGATCGGATCGGCGCGGATCCCGGCGTGGCGGGAATAGATGGACCCGCACGACCACGAGAACGACGCGAGGAGGAGCGCCAGCGCTCCGGCGGGGTCACCGCCGCGGCCGAGCGACGGGCTCACGAGCACGGCCACGCCGAGGAAACCGAGCCCGATTCCGGCGACCGCCGTCAGCGGCAGCCGCTCGCGCGCCGGTGGCAAGGCCGCGAGCCCCGCCATCCAGATCGGCACCGTCGCGACGAGGAGCGCGGCGAATCCGGAGTCCACCGACTGCTCCGCCCACACCACGAGCCCGTTGCCGCCGATCAACATGAGGAACGCCATGATCGCGATGGCGCGAAGGTCGCGCGCGTCGACGGGCGCCAGGCGCCCCGTCGCCTTCAACGTCACGAGCATGCCGGCGCCCGCAAGGAGGAACCGCACGCCCGCGAGCACTGTCGGCGGCACGTGCTGTACGCCGATCCGGATCGCGAGATACGTCGAACCCCACGCGACGTACACGGACGCGAAGGCGAGAACGAGAGCGCGTCGTGACGGTTCGCTCGACGACATGGGACCGACGACCGTGCAGCCGGCCCGCGGCTCAGTCAATCGTGGCCGAATCGGTGGGCGACCTGGCTCAGGGCGTGACGACGATCTTCCCGATGTGACGATTCGACTCCAGGTGCCGGTGCGCCGCCTGGATTTCGTCGAGCGGGAAGTACGAGTCGACCACCGGCGTGAACGCCCCGCGCTCGAGGAGCTCGGTGATCTCGCGGAGCGCGCGATCGCGCCGCGCCGGATCGGACAGCATCGGCCCGAGCGTGTACCCCTGGAGCCGGATGTTCTTCCGCAGCATGCCGCCGAGCCCGAGCTGGAGCGGCGTCGGGTCGAGCGCGCCGTAGACGAAAACGATCGCCTCCGAGCACGCGACCCGGATGTGGTCGTTCACGATCGGGCCGTAAATGGGGTCGAAGATCACGCGCGCGCCCCGTCCGTCGGTGATCTCGTTCACGCGCTCGACGTAGCGCTCGGTGCGGGTGTCGATGATGACGTCGGGGGCGAAGCGCCGGAGCGCCGCCACCTTCTCGGCCGAGGTCGTCGTCGCGATCACCCGCGCGCCGCGCGCGCGGCAGAGCTGGATGGACGCGATGCCGATCGAGCTCGATGCGGCCGGCACGATCACCCAGTCGTCCGGCCCAATGGCCGCGATCTCGACCAGCGGACCCCACGCCGTGAGACACTGCATCCAGATCGACCCCGCGTCGCGATCGCTGACGTTCGCGGGAGTCGCGACGAGCCCGTCGGCGCGTACGGTCATCGACTCGGCGCACGTGCCCTCGTGCACGACGTCGAAGGACGACGGAAGCACCGCGACGCGATCGCCCACACGCCACCGCTGCACGCCCGCGCCGACGGCGGTAACGATGCCGGCGCCTTCGAATCCGCTCCGGCTGGCACCCGGCGACTTCACGAGGTAGCGGCCGCGCCGATAGTTGGCGTCGGCACGGTTCAAGCCGGCGGAGGTGACGCGCAGCTGCACCTCACCCGGACCCGGGTCGCGCGCTGGGCGCTCGACGAGCGTCAGGATCGAGGGGTCGCCGAGACCTTCGAAGTACGCGGCGCGCATGGCGCGGTTGCGATACCACGCCGACTCGGGCACGTCACCGCCGTGTCCTCGGAGCACGAACGATGGATGACGGTGGCGCTCGACGAGGCCGCGCGCGCGGGCGACGCGGGCGAGGTGCCGATCGGCGCCGTCGTCGTGCGCGACGGAAGGCTCCTCGCGGCGGCGGGGAACGCGCCGATCGCCGACGTCGACCCGACGGCGCACGCCGAGATCCGCGCGCTCCGGGCCGCGGCGCGCGCCGCCGGCAACTACCGCCTGCCGGGCGCGACCCTCTACGCGACCGTCGAGCCGTGCGCGATGTGCATCGGGGCGGCGCTCCACGCGCGCGTCGCGACCCTCGTGTTCGGCTGCGACGACCCGAAGGCGGGGGCCGCGGGGTCGCTCTTCGACCTCACGCAGGACGCGCGCCTGAATCACCGCATCGCCGTCGTGCGCGGGGTCGAGGCGGAGCGCAGCCGCGAGCTCCTCCGGACCTTCTTCGCCGCGCGCCGCTGACCCCCGTTTTTCCGCGCTTCGGAACTACCTATTCCCGCGAGGGCTGTGCTACAGACTGACGGGGAAGGGGGGTGGACATGGCCGCACGCGCCATCGGTTCGGGAACCATCAGCTTCGGCCTGGTGTCGATTCCCATACGGCTCTACGTCGCGACGAGCTCCGAGTCGCTGTCCTTCAACATGCTCCACGAGCCGTGTCGGAGCCGCATCAAGCAGCAGCTCTTCTGTCCGACCTGCGAGCGCGTCGTCGAGCGCAGCGAGATCGTGAAGGGCTACCAGTTCGCGAAGGACCAATACGTCCTCTTCGCGGACGACGAGCTGAAAGCGCTCGAAGCCGCCGCCAACCGCTCCATCGACATCCAGGAGTTCGTCCCGCTCGACAAAGTCGACCCCATCTACTTCGAGAACGCGCACTATCTCGGGCCCGAGAAGGGCGCCGACAAGGCCTACCGGCTCCTCGTGCAGTCGATGCACGACACCGGCAAGGTGGCCCTCGCGCAGTGGACGAGCCACGGCAAGGAGCACCTCGTGCTCATCCGGGCGCGCGACGAGGGGCTGGTCATGCACGCTCTCTACTATGCCGACGAGGTACGAAGCCTCGGGGAAATCACCGCCGTCGCGGAAGGCCCGCCGGCACGCCCCGCCGAGGTCGAGCTCGCGCGGAAGCTCATCGATCAGCTCTCGAACGACGAGTTCCGTCCCGAAAACTACGCCGACGCGCATCGCGGCCGCGTGCAGGCGCTCGTCGAGCAGAAGATCGCCGGCGAGGAGGTCGCGGCCACCGAGACCGCGGCGCCGCGCGCCCAGGTCATCGACCTCATGGACGCGTTGAAGGAAAGCCTCGCGCGCGGACGAACCGCGAAGGGCCGCGCGACGGGCGCGAACACGACCGAGCGGGCCGCCAAGACGGGCAGTACGCGCCGGCCGACCGCCGCGGCGCGCACCGAGGTCGAGCGCGAGGCGCCACCGAAGCGGGCCCGCAAGAAGTAGCGTGACGGCGGCCGTCTCCCGGGGAATGCCGTTCGACACCGCGCAGGCCGCGCGGATCGTCGGCGTCACTCCGCGGCGCCTCCGGCAGTGCGTCGGCGCCGGCCTGCTGGCACCGCCGCGCGACCCGCGCGGGCGCATGCACTTCGGGTTCGTCGACCTCGTCGTCCTGCGGACCATGCGCGGCCTCATGGCGAAGGGCGTACCGATGGCGCAGATCGCGCGCGTGCTGCACTCACTCCGGCGCCAGATCGGCGCCCGCGCGCTCACGGAGCTCACCATCTACGCCGACGGGCGGCGCGTGGTGGCATGGGACGGCCGAAGCCGTTGGCAGCCGGACTCGGGGCAGTTCCTCTTCAATTTCGATGCGGGACGCGTGGTGCAACAGGGCGCCAGCAAGGTGGCGTCGCTCCCGAAACCCAAGTCGAAGCCGAAACGCTCGCGCGACGCCGCGATCCCGTATCCCGAGGTTCCCGACGCGACGGCGGAGGAGTGGTGCGACCTCGCGATCGAGCTCGAACGCGAATCGCCCATCGAGGCGCAGGCGGCGTACCGGCACGCGATCGAGCAAGACCCGACGTCGGTGATGGCGCACATCAACCTCGGGTGCCTGCTGCACGCCGCCGGCAACCTCTCGGCGGCCGAGCGCCATTACCGGAAGGCGCTCAAGTGTGCCGACGATCACGCGCTCGCCTGGTACAACCTCGGGGTCCTGCTCGAAGATCGCCAGCGCGCGAGCGAAGCGCTGCCGGCGTACGAGCGAGCGATCGCCGCGGATCCCGATCTCGCCGACGCCCATTACAACCTGGCGCTCCTCTACGAGCGCGCAGGCCGGAAGCAGGACGCGGTCCGTCACTTCGCGATCTATAGACGGCTGGAGCGCAAGCGGTGAGCCTGCACGTCACCTTCACACGGCTGGACCGCAAGCGGTGAGCCTGCACGTCTTCGAGCGCACAGCATGAAAGAGCCCCGACCCTACACCGCGACCGAGGTCGCCATCGCGAACCCGGTGATCCGGGTGATGAGCCGCCTCAACACGTGGGCCTACCGCCTGACCGGCGGCCGCCTCTTCGGCACGTGGCTGCACGGCGAGCCGATCATCCTGCTCACCGTCACGGGCCGGAAGACCGGCCGGAAGCTGACCGTTCCGCTCATTCATCTTGCGGACGGCGACCGCATGATCGTCGTCGCGTCGAAGGGCGGCATGGACAAGCACCCGCTCTGGTATCTGAACCTCGTCAGCAATCCGGACGTCGAGGTGCAGCGGGGGACCGAGACGAAACAGATGCGCGCCCACACCGCCGACGACGCCGAGCGCGCGCACTACTGGCCGAAGGTCGTCGCACTCAACAAAGATTTCACGGACTACCAGGCGCGAACGTCGCGGAAGATCCCGCTCGTCATCCTGACGCCGCGATAGCGGGTGCGGTCCCGCGCGCGACGACGGGATCGCGGCTCCGTCGCGCCCAGACGACGAGCAGCGTGAGCGCGACGACTACGAGTCCGACGCAGAGGCCCACCCAGAGACCGGGAACGCCCACGCCGCGGCGGAAGCAGAGCAACCATCCAAGCGGCAACCCGATCAACCAGTAGCCGACGAGGTTCACGAGCATCGCCGTCCGCGTGTCGCCGATCCCGCGGAGCGCGCCCGTCATGACGACCTGCATCCCGTCGAAGAGCTGGAACGCGGCCGCGATGAGCAGCAACGCGACGCCGCTCGCGAGCACCGTCGCATCCGTCGTGTAGAGGCCGAGGATGGCACCCGGGACGGTGACGAAGGTCAGCGCCGCCGTGCTCATGAAGGCGAGGCCGAGCAGCAGCGCCGTCCAGCCCGCGCGCCGCACGGCATCCGGGTCGCGCCGGCCGACGGCCTGACCGACCCGCACCGCCGCGGCCGACGCGAGCCCGGCGGGAACCATGAAGGTGAAGGCGGCCGAGTTCAGCGCGATCTGGTGCGCGGCGAGAATCGCGGGCTCGAACCGCGCTGCCAACGCGGTCACGACGGAGAACACGCCGACCTCGGCGGTGATCTGCATCGCGGCCGGAAAGCCCAGTCGCACGAGGGTCCGCAGACGGCCCCATGCCGGCACGACCCGCGTCCCCCAGAGCCCCGTCGGCGCGCGCCGCTCGTGGACGATCAGGTAAAGGGCGAGGCACGCGAACAGGTAGACGCGCGAGGCCGTCGTGGCCCAGCCCGATCCGGCGGGACCCAGAGCCGGCGCGCCCAGATTCCCGAACACGAGGACCCAGCACGCCGCGACGTTCACCACGTTCGCGGTCAGGATCGTCACGAGAATCGGACGGACGAGCCCGAGCGCCTGGAGGTAGCGGCGGAGCGCCGTGAAGAGGAGAAGCGGCAGGAGACTCCACGACGACGCGTAGAGGTAGGGAATGCCGTCCACGAGCACCGCGGGTTGGATGCCGATCGACGGCAGGAGCGGGATGATCGCGTGCAACAGCACGGTCAGCGCCACGGCCAGCGCGACCGCGAGCCAGAGCCCGTCGACGAGCGCGGCATGGGCATCCCGGAGGCGGCCCGCCCCGAAGGCGCTCGCCACCACGAAGTCGAGACCGAGCATCATCCCGAGCCCGAAGATCGCCACCGCGAAGAAGATGCTCCCGCCGATCGAGACGGCGCCGATCGCCTCCGGACCGAGCCGTCCGACGATGATCGTGTCGGCGAGCCACATCGCCATCCATCCGACCTCCGAGGCAACGACGGGCCCCGCCAGGCGCACCAGCGGCGGCAGCTCGAGCGCGAGCGCGCGACGGACGTCGTTCGATCGGGAGCTTCGGCGCGACATGAACCGCCCAGGCTAAGGTGCGACCGGACTCGAGTCCAGGCGCGACACTTGACAGCATCGGCGATACAGGAGAACCAAGCGGGATCGGGAGTGGTCGCACGGAGAGGTGCGTGAGCCCGGTTGAAACGGCACGACTCGAAATCGTGTGAGGCGAAAGCTTCCGTGGGTTCGAATCCCACCCTCTCCGTTGCCTATTTCGTCGCAGCACCGCGCGGATGCGCGGGTCGTGAAGCCGTTGGAGAGGTGTCCGAGTGGCTGAAGGAGCACGCTTGGAAAGCGTGTGTAGGGTAAAACCTACCGTGGGTTCGAATCCCACCCTCTCCGTTGACCTTCACGGTTCCTGCTGACCGTCACGGTTCGCGCGCTCTTCGTGGTCAGGCCAGCTTCATCAGCACGAGACCCGTCACGATCAGCACGGCGGCGGTCACGCGTAGGCCTGTGACCGGTTCGCTCAGGATGGTGACGCCGACCAGGAAGGCGCCGACGGCGCCGATGCCGGTCCAGACGGTGTAGGCGGTCCCGAGGGGGAGCGTGCGCATCGCGAAGGAGAGGAGAGCGAAGCTCGCGATCATCGTGAGGATCGTGACCGCGCTCGCCACTGGCCGGGTGAAGCCGTCGGACTGCTTCATCGCGAACGCCCAGACGACCTCGAGCAACCCCGCGACGACCAGATAGATCCACGCCATCGCCGGTGCCTAGCACGACGCCGCGGGGGCGGCGATGCGCGCGCGGGCTGCCTGGACCGTGCGCGGTCGCCGGGCTAGGGTACGGCCCCGCCGCTCGCTCGAGCGGCGTCGCGCACACCCTCGACAGGGTCAGGAGGAGCCACGGATGACTACGGAACGCTCGCCATCGCCGGCGCTGCGGTGGATCGGCGCTTTGCTCGCCGGAGGAGGACTGAGTGGTGCCGCGGCCTACGCGCTCACGCAAGTGCTCGGCCCCGCGAGCAGCGGGCTCGCCGGCGCCTTCGAGACGACGCCCGTCGCGACCGCGACGATCGTCGCAGCGCCGTTCGTCACGGGCCTTTTGACCGCGCTCTTCGGCGGCGGCTCGACGCGTGCGCCGCAGGTAGCCGCGAAGGACGAGCCCGAAACCGAGCGGCGCGAGCCGAAAGTATCGCCGCCGCCCGATCGCGGTGAAGCGGCGCTCCGCATGCTCGCACTCATGCAGCAAGAGGGGCGCCTGATCGACTTCCTCGAGGAGGACCTCCAGCCGTACTCCGATGCGCAGATCGGCTCGGCCGTGCGCGCGATCCACAGCGGCTGCCGCGCGGTGATCAACGAGCGGGTAGACCTCGCGCCGATCCTGCCCGGCGCCGAGGGGTCGACGGTGACGATCCAGCCCGGCTTCGACCCCGCGGCGGTCCGCGTGAGCGGGAACGTGCGCGGCGAGCCGCCCTATCAGGGCGTGCTCCGTCATCCGGGCTGGCGCTCGGTCTCCTTCAAGTTGCCCGACAGCACCGGTGCCTCCGACCATACGATCCTCGCGCCGGCAGAGGTCGAGGTTCTCTGAACCGTATGGCCCGCTCCACGGCTTCGGGATCCGCACGCGAGGCGTCACCCGCGCGCTGGGTCATCGGCATCGACCTCGGCACGACCAACTGCGTGCTGGCAGCGGCCGACACGCAAGCGACGACGCCGGCGATCGCCGTGCTGCCGATCCCGCAAGTCGTTGCGCCGAAGCAGGTCGAGGCCCGCGAGCTCTTGCCATCGTTCCTGTATCTCGGCGGCGCCGACGAGGTCGGCTCGCTCGATCTCCCGTGGGCGAGCGGTCGCGACGTCGCGGTCGGCGTGCTCGCGCGCGCGCGCGGCGCCGACGTACCGGGGCGTCTCGTGGCGTCCGCGAAGTCGTGGTTGTGCCACGCATCGGTCGATCGCACCGCGGCCATCCTGCCGTGGGGCGCCGAAGAGGGCGCGCGGCGCATCTCGCCCGTCGCGGCGACGGCCGCGTATCTCTCCCACCTCCGCGCGGCGTGGAACGCGGCGCACGCGGGCGAGAAGGGCGCTCGACTCGAAGCGCAGGACGTCTACCTCACGGTTCCCGCGTCCTTCGACGCGGCTGCCCGCGAGCTCACCGTGCAAGCAGCGAAAGAAGCCGGCCTCGAGTCGGTGACGCTGCTCGAGGAGCCGCAGGCCGCCTGCTACGCCTGGATCGACGCGAGCGGCGACACCTGGCGCAACGATCTCCGCGCCGGCGACGTCGTCCTCGTCTGCGACGTCGGCGGCGGCACGACCGACTTCAGCCTGATCGCCGCGACCGAGGACGCCGGTACGCTCGCGCTCCAGCGCGTCGCCGTCGGCGACCACATTCTCCTCGGCGGCGACAACATGGACCTGGCGCTCGCCTATCATCTGCGCACCGCGCTCGCGTCCGCCGGGACACAGCTCGACGTGTGGCAAACACGCGCCCTGGTCCACGCGAGCCGCGGCGCCAAGGAGACGCTGCTCGCCGACGCCGCACCCGACACGACGTCGGTCGCGGTGCTCGGACGCTCCAAGAAGGTGATCGGCGGCGCCCTCAAGACCGAGCTCGCGCGCGCCGACGCCGAGCGCATCCTCGTCGACGGCTTTTTCCCGCGCGTCGATGCCGATGCGCGCCCGCAACGCGACCGCCGCGCGGGGCTCACGGAGATGGGACTGCCGTACGCGGCCGACCCCCGCCTCACCGCGCACCTCGCGGAGTTCCTCGCGCGCCACCGCGACGCCGGTACGCCGACCGCGGTTCTCTTCAACGGCGGCGTCATGAACGCCGACGCGCTCCGTACGCGGCTCCTCGGCGTCCTGCGCGAGTGGTGCGGGCCGGAGCTGCGCGAGCTTCGCGGCATCAACCTCGATCAAGCGGTCGCACGCGGCGCCGCGTATCACGGTCTCGCGCGCCGCGGCCGCGGCATCCGCATCCGCGGCGGCGCGGCTCGCGCGTACTACATCGGCGTAGAGACCGCGATGCCGGCGGTGCCCGGGATGCCGCCGCCGCTGAAAGCGGTCTGCCTCGTGCCGCAAGGAACGGAAGAGGGCACCGAGCTCGAGCTGCCGGGCCAGGAGTTCGGCCTCGTCGTCGGGGAAGCGGCCGAGTTCCGCATGCTCGGGTCGAGCAGCCGCGAGGAGGATCGCCTCGGCACCGTGCTCGACTTCTGGGGCGACGAGGTCGAGGAGCTCGCGCCGCTCGTCACGACGCTCGAGTGGCCCGACCACGACGGCACCCTCGTGCCCGTGCGCCTGCGCGTCCACCTGACCGAGATCGGCACGCTCGAGCTCTGGTGCGTCGCCCGCGACGGCCGCCGCTGGAAGCTCGAGTTCGGCGTCCGTCACGTCCCCGACGCGGCCTGAGCAGGTCGTCGCGAGCGGCAGCATGGCGGCGCGCTACGTCATCGGCATCGATCTCGGGACGACGAACTCCGCGCTCGCGTTCGTCGACACCGCGAACCGCCGGCGCAGCATCGAAACGTTCGCGATCCCGCAGCTCGTGAGCGAGGGGCGCATGGGCGAGCGGCCGACGCTGCCGTCGGCGCTCTACCTCGCAGGCCCCCACGACGTCCCCGCCGGCGCGCTCGCGCTCCCGTGGGCCGAGGATCGCCGCGAAGTCGTCGGCGAGCTGGCCCGACTCCAGGGCGCGCGCGTACCGGGCCGGCTCGTCACGTCGGCGAAGTCGTGGCTCACCCACGGCGGCGTCGATCGCACCGCCGCGATTCTCCCATGGGGCGCGCCGGACGACGTCCCAAAGCTCTCGCCGGTCGCGGCATCGGCCCGTTGCCTCGCGCACCTGCGCGGCGCCTGGGATCACGCGCATCCCGAGGCGCCGCTCGTCGAGCAGGACGTAGTGCTCACGGTTCCGGCGTCGTTCGACGAGGTGGCGCGCGAGCTGACGGTCGCCGCAGCCCGTGACGCCGGCATTGGATCGCTCACGCTCATCGAGGAACCGCAAGCGGCGTTCTACGCGTGGCTCGCGGCGCACGAGCGCCGCTGGGAGGCCGAGCTCGGCGGCGAGCGCACGATTCTCGTCGTCGACGTGGGTGGAGGGACCACCGACTTCTCGCTGATCGCGAGCCGCACCGACGGCGATCGGCTGCGCCTGGAACGCATCGCGGTCGGCGACCACCTGTTGCTCGGCGGCGACAACATGGACATCGCGCTCGCCCGCCGGGTCGAGGCGCGCTTGCCGCCGGAGGCGGGAAAGCTCGACAGCGTGCGCTGGCAGACGCTCGTCATGCAGTGTCGCGTCGCGAAGGAGCGGCTCCTCGCCGGCGAGGCCGCGCGCGCGTCCGTGCAGATCCCGGGTCGCGGCCGCGGCGTCGTCGCTGGCACGCTCACGGCCGAAGTCGAGCGCGACGAGGTCGTGGCGCTCGTCCGGGACGGCTTCTTTCCGCTGGTGCCGTTCGACGCCCGTCCGCGAACGAGCGGCGGCACCGGGCTTCGCGAGTGGGGGCTGCCGTTCGCGAGCGAGTCCGAGGTGCCGCGCCATCTCGCCGGGTTCCTCGCCCGTCAGCGAGCGACGATCGGACCGCGCGACGCGGTCCTCTTCAACGGCGGCGTGTTCACGCCGCTCGTCCTCCGCGAACGCGTCACCGAGATCCTCGCGAGCTGGGCGGGCGGCGAGGCACCTGCGGTGCTGCCGTCGGTCGGCCTCGACGACGCGGTCGCGCGCGGGGCCGCGTACTACGGGCTCGCCGCCCGTGGTGACGGCGTGCGCGTCGGCGCGGGAAGCGCACGCGCCTGCTACCTCGGGCTGGGCGCCGCCGCGGACCCCGCCCAGGAACGTCTCCTCTGCCTGGTGCCACGCGGCGTCGACGAGGGTGCGACCGTCGTCGTCCGGGAGCC
Source organism: Thermodesulfobacteriota bacterium (assembly GCA_036781285.1). GTDB lineage: Bacteria > Desulfobacterota > Binatia > UTPRO1 > UTPRO1 > UTPRO1. Next base: position 16,757 of record DAIQBH010000131.1, read on the forward strand.
GGAGTTCGAGGTGCTTGCGAACCAACCCGTGAGCTTCCAACTCTTCACCTCCACGGCGCGGAGCGGCGAGGAGCCGGGCGCGATCGTCACGGCGCCGCGCGCGGAGCTCGCGACCTTGCCGCCGATCCGCACCGTCCTCCGCCACGGACGGAAGCTCGCGGCGCGCACGATCCCGGTCCACGTCGAAGCGACGCGCACCGCGCTCGGCACGCTCGAGCTCTGGTGCGCCGCCAAGGACACC
>DAIQBH010000132.1:0-16984 GCA_036781285.1 Thermodesulfobacteriota bacterium
TCGACAAGCTCATGAACCTGGCCGGCGAGCTCGTCCTCGCGCGCAACCAAATCCTCCAGTTCGCGGCAGGCCAGGGCGACACGTCGTTCGTCGCCACCACGCAGTCGCTGAACCTCATCACCACCGAGCTCCAGGAAGGCGTCATGAAGACGCGCATGCAGCCGATCCGGAACGTCTGGGACAAGTTCCCGCGCGTCGTCCGCGATCTCGCCGTCGCTTGCAGCAAGAAGGCGCGCCTCGAGATGGACGGCGGCGACACCGAGCTCGACAAGACGATCATCGAGGCCATCAAGGACCCGATGACGCACGTGATCCGGAACTGCGTGGATCACGGCCTCGAGTCGCCCGAGCTCCGCATGGCGGCGGGGAAGCCGGCCGAAGGCCGGGTCGGTCTCCGCGCCTACCACGAAGGCGGCCAGGTCAACATCGAGATCTCCGACGACGGCCGCGGCATCGACCCCGAGAAGGTCCGCGACAAGGCGGTGCAGCGGGGCGTGGTCACGGCGGAGCAGGCCGCCCGCATGAGCGAGCGCCAAGTCATCAACCTCGTCTTCCTGCCCGGGTTTTCGACGGCCGAGAAGGTCACCAACGTCTCGGGCCGCGGCGTGGGCATGGACGTCGTGAAGACGAACATCGAGAAGATCGGCGGCAGCGTCGACATCCAGAGCACGCCGGGCGCCGGGACGACGCTCAAGATCAAGATTCCGCTCACCCTCGCGATCATCCCGGCGCTCATCGTGACGAGCGGCGGCGAGCGGTTCGCGATCCCGCAGGTGAGCCTGCTCGAGCTCGTGCGGCTCGAGGGCGAGCAGGCGCGACGCGGGATCGAGATGATCCACGGCGCGCCCGTGTATCGCCTCCGCGGCAATCTCTTGCCGCTCGTGTATCTCAGCCGTGAGCTCGAGCTCGGTGACGACGAGGCCGGCATCGGCGACGTGGTCAACATCGTCGTGCTCCAGACGGACGACCGGCAGTTCGGGCTCGTGGTCGGCGGCGTGAACGACACCGAGGAGATCGTCGTGAAACCGCTCGGCAAGCAGATCAAGGGCGTATCGGCGTTCGCCGGCGCCACGATCATGGGCGACGGCAAAGTCGCGCTGATCCTCGACGTGCTCGGGATCGCGCAGCGCGCGGGCGTGGTGGCGGGAGCCCGCGATCGCGGACTCGGGAAAACCGACGAGCAGGCGCTGGACCGGAGCGACGAGCGCCAGACCCTCCTGCTGTTCGCGGTCGGCGAGTCCGGACGGGTCGCGATTCCGCTGGCGCTCGTGGCACGGCTCGAAGAGTTCGGACGCCACCAGGTCGAAACGGCCGCGGGCTCCGACGTCGTCCAGTACCGCGGGCAGATCATGCCGCTCCTCCACCTCTCGGACGTGATGGGAGGCAGCCACGCGGCGGAACGGCGCGACCCGATCCAGGTCGTCGTCTACACGCACGAGGGCCGGAGCATCGGCCTCGTCGTCGACCGCATCCTCGACATCGTCGACGAGGCGGTGTCGATCCGGCGCGACGGCGGCCGCAACGGCGTACTGGGCTCCGCCGTCGTCCAGGGCAAGGTCACCGACCTCCTCGACGTCCGGGGGCTCGTCGGGAGCGCCGATCCCACGTTCTTCACGGCCCAGCCAGCGGCCGCGTGAGGAGATGACCATGGCCGAGACCCGACAGTTCGCGACGTTCTTCCTCGACGGCCTCTTCTTCGGCGTCGAGGTCCTGAAGGTCCAAGAGGTGATCCGCTACCAGGAGATGACGCGCGTGCCCCTCGCGGCCGCCGTCGTCCAAGGCCTCATCAATCTCCGTGGCCAGATCGTGACCGCGGTCGACTTGCGCCGGCGGCTGCGGCTCCGCGAGCGTCCTGCCGACCAGCTTCCCATGAACGTCGTGGTGCGCACGGACGACGGCGCCGTGAGCCTGCTCGTGGACGAGATCGGCGACGTGCTCGAGATCGCCGAGGACCAGATGGAGCGGCCGCCGGAGACGGTCGACGCGTGCGCCCGCGAGCTCCTGCGCGGCGTCTACAAGCTCGAGGGTCGGCTCCTGCTCATCCTCGACACCGAGCGGACGGTCCACCTCCACGACGACGGCACCCACGAGCGGGAGCAGGCGGCATGACCGGCTTGCATGTCGCGTCGACCCTGGTCCTCGCGATCCTGGTGGCGGGCTTCGCCTTCCGGCGGTCGCGGCGGCGCCATCGGGCGCTCATGCTCCTCGCCTTCGCGATCGACATCGGCCTGGTCGTCTGGATCGAGGCGACGCGCGGCGCGGTCGAACAAGTCGCGCCCGGGATGTCCGCGTTGCTCGCGTTCCACATCGTCGTGTCGACGGCAGTCCTGTTCGCATACGTCGGAATGATCGGGCTCGGCACGCGCCTGTTCGGCGGCCGCCTCGACCTCCAAACCTGGCACCGCAACCTCGGCATCGGCTTCGTCGTGCTGCGGAGCCTCAACTACGTGACGAGCTTCCTCGTCTGACGGAAGGATGACCATGCCGGCTACGCCCTCGGCCGCTCACGCTGCGAGCCTTCACGAACGCCTCGGCGGCACGGACGCCGTCACGGCCGTCGTCCATGCGTTCTACGACCGCGTTCTCGGCGACGAGGCGCTCGCGCCCTATTTCGACGACACGGACCGCACCTGGCTCGAGACCCGCCAGGTGCAATTTCTCACGGAGGCCCTCGGCGGGCCTGCCGGCTACCGCGGACGCTCCATGCGGGAAGCCCATCGCCGTCTCGGCATCACGGGCAAGCACTTCGATCGGGTCGCCGCGCACCTCGTCGCGACCCTCGAGTCGTTTCAGGTGGCGCCGGCCTTGATCGGCGAGGTGGTCGCGGTCGTCGGGCCGCTCAAATCGGACATCGTACAGCCACAGAAAGGAGTCAGGACCATGAGCAACGGACAATTTCGGCGGGGGGGCACCGCGGCACAGAAGGTGGTCGAGGCCGCGGGGGTGGAGTCGGCGGAGGGCCTGCGGGCGAGCCTCGACGCGCTCCGGGCGAACGTGCTCGTGGCGGACCTCGACTTCAACATCGTGTACGCCAACGCCGCGGCGCTCGAGACCCTCAAGAAGATCGAGCCCGAGATCCAGAGCGCGTTCGGCGTCAGCATCGACGAGATCCTCGGCGGGTCGATCCACCGCTTCCACAAGGACGCGAAGCGGGTCGAGCGCATCCTCGCCAACCCGACCGCGCTGCCGCACGACACGCAATTCACCTTCGGCACGGTGACGCTGAAAGCGACCATCAACGGCGTCCAGGGTCCCGACGGGGTGCTCGGCTACGTCGTCAACTGGGAGGACGTGACTCAGCGCATGAAGGTCGAGCGCGACGTGGCGCGCGTGAACTCCATGATGGAGAACGCGCCGGTCAACGTGATCTTCGCCGACCGCGACCTGAAGATCCGCTACATCAACCCGAAGTCGCGGGAGACGCTGAAGGGCATCGAGTCGTATCTGCCCGTCAAGGTCGAGGACATGATCGGCCAGTCGATCGACGTCTTCCACAAGGCGCCGGAGATGCAGCGCCGGCTCCTCGCCGACCCGAAGAATCTCCCGCACAAGGCGATCATCCAGGTCGGGCCCGAGAAGCTCGATCTCCTCGTGAGCGCCATCTACGACAACGTCGGCACGTACCTCGGCCCGATGCTGACGTGGGACGTCGTCACCGAGAAGCTGAAGCTCCAGGAAAAGGCCGACGACTACACGGCGCAGCTCGAGGCGATCAGCCGGACGCAGGCGGTCATCGAGTTCAACCTGGACGGCACGATCCGCTACGCCAACGCGAACTTCCTCGGCGCGCTCGGCTATTCCCTCGACGAGATCGTCGGCAAGCACCACCGGATGTTCGTCGACCCCGCGTACGGCCAGAGCGACGAGTACCGCGACTTCTGGGCGATGCTCAATCGCGGCGAATTCTCCACCGGCGACTTCCTGCGCTTCGCGAAAGGCGGCCGGGAGATCTGGATCAACGCCTCCTACAATCCGGTCCTCGACGCGAACGGGAAGCCGCTGAAGGTCGTGAAGTACGCGACCGACATCACCGCGAAGGTCCAGGCCAAGCGTGAGAGCGAGCGGCAGATCGCAGAGGCGCAGGAGCGCGAACGGCAACAGACCGAGGAGCTGAAAACCAAGGTCGACAACATCCTCGCGGTCGTGAACGCCGCCGCCGCCGGCGACCTGACGCAGGAGGTGAGCGTCGCCGGAACCGACGCCGTGGGACAGATGGGCGAGGGGCTCGGGCGCTTCTTCAGCGATCTCCGGAAGAGCATCGGCGCCATCGGCCAGAACGCGCAGCAGCTCGCGTCCTCGTCCGAGGAGCTCACCGCGCTCAGCCAGCAGATGGGGTCCAATGCCGAGGAGACGTCCGCGCAGGCCAACGTCGTGTCGGCCGCGGCCGAGCAGGTGAGCGCCAACGTCCAGACGGTCGCGACCGGCGCCGAGGAAATGAGCGCCAGCATCAAGGAGATCGCCAAGAACGCCGCCGAGGCGGCGCGCGTGGCGACCTCGGCCGTGAAGGTCGCGGAGGACACCAACACGACCGTCGCGAAGCTCGGCGAAAGCAGCGCCGAGATCGGCAAGGTCATCAAGGTGATCACCTCGATCGCGGAGCAGACCAACCTCCTCGCGCTGAACGCCACGATCGAGGCGGCCCGTGCCGGCGAGGCGGGGAAGGGCTTCGCGGTCGTCGCGAACGAGGTGAAGGAGCTCGCCAAGGAGACGGCCAAGGCGACGGAGGACATCAGCCAGAAGATCGAGGCGATCCAGGGCGACACCCGCGGAGCCGTCGACGCGATCGCGCAGATCACGGCCGTCATCAACCAGCTGAACGACATCTCGGGGACGATCGCGAGCGCCGTCGAGGAGCAGACCGCGACGACGAACGAGATTGGCCGCAACGTCACCGAGGCGGCGAAAGGCAGCGGGGAGATCGCCCAGAACATCACGGGTGTCGCCTCGGCCGCCGAGAGCACGTCGGCGGGCGCGACCGACACCCAGCGCGCGGCCTCCGAGCTCGCCCGCATGGCCGCCGAGCTCCAGCAGCTCGTCGGGCAGTTCCGGTACTAGTCATGACGCGTCCGGCCGACCTGCATCTATTGGGAGTCAGCTTCCGCACCGCCCCCGTGGCGGTGCGCGAAGCGCTCCACTTCGACCGCGAGCAGGCGCTCGGATTCTTGCGGGAGCTGGCGGCCGACCACCCGGACCTCGAGGTCCTCGTCGTGTCGACCTGCAACCGCAGCGAGTTCTACCTCGCGGGGGGCGATGGCGTTGGGGCGGTGGAAGCGCTGCTCGCGGCGCTCCGCAGGGCGCGGCCAACGGCGCCGGTGCTCCGAGCCGACTGCCCGCGCTACCACCTCGAAGGACACGAAGCCGCGCGGCACCTGCTCCGGGTCGCGTGCGGCGCCGATTCCCAGGTGCTGGGCGACGTGCAGGTGCTCGGTCAGGTTCGCGAAGCGGGTGCGGTGGCGGAGGAGGCGGGCTCCCTCGGGCCCACGCTCCGGCGCTTGCTCGGCCACGCCGTTCGCGCCGGGAAACGCGCCCGCGAGGAAACCGCCATCGGACGCGGCGCCGCGAGCCTCGGCTCGGCTCTCGCGAGCCTGCTCGCCGGCCGGGGCAGCGAGCGCATCCTCGTGCTCGGCGCCGGGAACGTCGCGCGCGACATCGGGCGTCACCTGGCGAAGCGGGGCCTCGGGCCCCTCTGGTTCGTGAATCGGACGGAGGCGCGAGCCGCGGAGCTCGCCGCCGAATGCCGGAGCGCCGCGCACCCCTGGTCGGCGCTCCATGCGCTGCTGCGGGAAGCCGACGTGGTCATCGCCGCAACGTCGGCGCTGGTGCTCGGCCGCGAGGCGCTCGACGCGGCCGCGGCCGCGCGCCCGGAGCGGCCCCTCCTCGTGATCGACGCCGGCGTCCCGCGGAACGTCGAGGAGGGATCGCGGGTCCGCGTGCTCGATCTCGATGCGATTCGCGAGCGGCAGGCCGAGGTCGTGGCGGCGCGGCAGGCGGCGCTGCCGGAGGTCGAGGCGATCGTCGCGGAGGAGGCCGATCGCTTCGCCCGCTGGACCCACCGCGGAACGACCGAGGATCTCATCCGCTCGCTCTTCGGCGACGCAGCCTCGGCCAGTCGCGAGGCCGCCGGGCTGCTCGCCGGCGCCGAGCACGTCGGGCCCGCGGAGGTCGAGCAGCTGTTCCTGCGATCCTTCAAACGCATCCTGCACGGACACGTCCGGCGCCTCCGCGCCGCGTCGCCGTTGGACGCCGCGTCGTCAGCCGCCGCGGCTCCGGGACTCTGAGCCGTGCGCGCGCTCGTCGTCGACGATTCCACCGCCATGCGCACCATCCTGACGCGCATGCTGAAAGAGCTCGGCATGGAGGTCTCCCAGGCCAAGGACGGCCGCGAGGCGCTCGCCCACATCGCGGTCGCCGGCCTGCCGGACGTGATGCTGGTCGACTGGAACATGCCCGAGATGAACGGGCTCGAGCTGGTCCGCGCGGTCCGCCACGACCTCGGCCAGCGTTCCAGCCTCATGATGATGGTCACGACCGAGACCGAGACGGCGCAGATGGTGAAGGCGTTCGCCGCTGGAGCGAACGAGTACTTGATGAAGCCATTCACGAAAGAAGCGCTGATCGAGAAGCTCGACCTGCTCGGTGTGGACACGTCATGCGGAAAATCCGCGTCCTGATCATCGACGACGCCGTCGTCATCCGCCGCCTCTTGACCGAGATCCTCGCCGAGGATCCGGCGCTCGAGGTCGTGGGTTCCGCGGCCACCGGCACGATCGGCCTCGCCAAGATCTCGCAAGTGAAGCCCGACCTGGTGACGCTCGACATCGAGATGCCGGGACTCTCGGGGCTGGAGACGCTGGCCGAGATTCGAAAGCTCTATCCCACGCTGCCGGTGATCATGTTCAGCACGCTGACCGAGCGCGGCGCGAGCGCGACACTCGACGCGCTCGCGCTCGGCGCGAGCGACTACGTGACGAAACCCAGCAACACGGGAAGCATGGCGGCCGGCGTCCAGGCCGTACGCGACGCGCTGATCCCGAAGATCAAGGGCCTCTGCGCCCGCTTGCTGGGCGGCGCTCCGGCGACCGCCGGGGCATCCGTGCCGGCACGCATCGGCCGCACCGTCGCGACCCCGCAAACGCCGGCACGGGTCGACGTCCTGGCAATCGGGGTCTCGACCGGAGGCCCGAACGCGCTCGCCGCGCTCCTGCCGGAGTTGCCCGCGGCGTTCCCGATTCCGATCGTCATCGTGCAGCACATGCCCGCCGTCTTCACGAAGCTGCTCGCGCAGCGCCTCGACGCCAAAGCGGCGATCCACGTCGGCGAAGGACAGGCAGGCCAGATCCTCGAGCCGGGAGCCGCCTGGATCGCGCCGGGCGGATTCCACATGGAGGTGATGCGTGAGCGCGGCCTCGCGAAGCTCCGCACGACCGAGGCACCTCCTGAGAACTCGTGCCGGCCGGCCGTCGATCCGCTCTTCCGGTCGGTCGCCGACGTGTACGGCGCGAGGACGCTGGCCGTCGTTCTGACGGGCATGGGATACGACGGGCTGCGCGGCTGTGAGCGGCTCCGCGAGGTCGGCGGGTCCATCCTCGCGCAGGACGAAGCGACGAGCGTGGTGTGGGGCATGCCGGGCGCGGTCGCCTCGATTGCCGACCGGATCCTGCCGCTCGATCAGCTCGGCATGGAGATCCTGCGGCGGGCTGCGGTCGGACGGACTCCCGAGCGCGCGGCTGCCGGGGCGGCGTCATGAGCGGCCTCGCGACCGCCGAGTTCGACTACGTCCGGAAGCTCGTCCACGAGCAGTCCGCGATCGTGCTCGAGGACGGGAAGGGCTACCTCGTCGAGTCGCGCCTGTCGCCGATCGCGCGCAAGGCCGGGCTCGGGTCGCTGAGCGAGCTCGTCGCCCGGCTCCAGAGCACGCGCGACGACGGCCTCCGGCGCGAGGTGGTCGAGGCGATGACCACCAACGAGACGACCTTCTTCCGCGACCGCCATCCGTTCGACGCGCTTCGCGACGTGCTGCTGCCCGAGATGCTCGCGAACCGCGCGAAGGAGCGGACGCTCTCGATCTGGTCTGCCGCCTCGTCCACCGGACAGGAACCGTACAGCATCGCGATGCTGCTTCGGGAGCACTTCCCCGAGCTGCTGAACTGGAACGTGCGCATCCTCGCCACCGACCCTAACGAAGAGGTCCTCGCGAAGGGTAGGGCGGGCCAGTACGGACAGATCGAGAGCAAACGCGGCCTCGCCGCGCCGCTGCTCATGAAGTACTTCACGCGCGATGGCCTCAAGTGGATCATCAGCGGCGACCTCCGCCGCATGGTCGACTTCCAGCAGATGAACCTCGCGGCGCGCTGGCCGGCGATGCCGCCGATGGACGTCATCTTCCTGCGGAACGTCCTCATCTATTTCGACGCCCCGACGAAGAAGCGCATCCTCGCGAACGCCCGGGCGCTGCTCCGTCCGGACGGCGTGCTCTTCCTCGGCGGCGCCGAGACGACCATCAACCTCGACGACGCGTTCGAGCGCATGCCCCACGAGAAGGCCGCCGTGTACCGGCTGCGGAAGCGCTGAGAGAGAAGGGATCTTCCATGGACATCGCGCCCGAGGACCTGGAGAGCATCGCGGAGAACGTATGGGGGACGACGCTAGGGATCGGCGTCAGCCGGCTGCCCGAATGGGCCGGACCCGAGGCGGCGGCGAGCATGCTGGTCGGCGTCGTGCGCATCCGCGGCGCATGGGACGGCTCGGTCGTGGTGCACTGCCCCCGCGAGCTCGCGGCCGCGGCGGCGGCGATCATCTTCTCGCTCGACGACGGCGCCCTCGCGACTCCGGAAGAGATGCAGGACGCGCTCCTCGAGCTCACCAACATGATCGGCGGCAACATGAAGGCGCTGCTCCCGGAGCCCTGCGAGCTTTCGCTCCCGGTGGTGCAACCGGCCACGCAGCTCGAGGAGCCAGCCGGGACCAAGATCAGCGAGCTCGCCGTCGCGTGCGACAGCCACCCGCTGCTCGTGACGGTGTACGAAGCGGCCTGACGGGCTCGAGCTCGACTACACCTGGGCGCCGGACGGGCCGTCGTCGGGCACGAGGTGCGCGCAGCACGCGAGCGTTCGGATCTGCCACGGCGCGGCCGCGTCGATCTCGGTGAGCGCCGTGTTTTCCCAGAGCTCGGGGGCACTCGACCCGACGGGCAGAGCGAGGTGGCGGTCGACCAGCACCCGGCAGACGAGACCGTGGGTCACGACTGCGAGGTTCCCCGGTGTATCCGCCGCGACGCGCGCCACGAGCTCCCACGCGCTCGCGACGCGCTCGTGGAACATCGCCCAGCTCTCGCCGTTCGGCGGATGGTAGTCGGACGCGAAGGGGTCGCGGCCGAGCTCGTTGTAAGGCGTCCCGCGAATGTCCCCGAAGTCCCGTTCGCGGAGCAGTGGATCCATCGCGATCGGCGCGCCCGTGCGCGCCGCGATCGCCTCCGCGGTCTGGATCGCGCGCACGAAGTCGCTGCTGAGGATACGGGCGATGCCGAGCGGCGCCATCCGCGCGCCGAGCCGCTCGGCCTGCCGACGGCCGCGCTCGGAGAGGGGCGTCGTCGGCATCTGGATGACGCGGGCCGCGTTGAGCTCTGTTTCGCCGTGACGGGCGACGAAGATCGCCATGCGGGGCGGAGAGTAGCAATCGCGACGGCCGCCGTCACCTCGCCGGTTGCGTTGGGGAACGGGACCATCCGAGCCGTGCCCGGACGGTCCCGCATGCTCTCAGCTCGCCGGCGTGATGTCGCCGGTCTGGAGATCGATGAGGAAGAAGTCCTCGCTGCCGTCGTCCCGGCGGACGCGCAGCTCGGCGGCCGTGTCGTTGCCGTCCTCGACCTCGATCTCGGCGGTCTCGAGATCGAAGCTGTCGCTCGTGTCCTCGGCCTCGACCGAGCCGGACTCGATGTCGCCGTCGTTGTTCACCGTCAGATCGTCGAAGGTGAGGGTGAAGACGACCGGCCCGCCCTCCGAGTCGCGGACCCCGAGCGGACCGCCGTCGAGGATGAATCCGCCAGACAAGCGCACCGTAGCCGTGAGGGTGCCGTCGAAATCGACCAGGCGGCCGTTCGAGAGGTCGGTGACGGTCAGCTCGAACGTCACGCTCCCCGACGGGAAGCCGAGGTCGAGATCGATGAAGCCATCCAGTTGGAAAGCGCCGAGGCCCGGCTCGCTGACCTTGCACGCGGAGAAGGTCACGGTGACGTTGTCGCCCTCCTGCTGGGTGTCGCGCGTGCCCCCGTCCTCGCAGTCCTCGACGTCCGCGGGTGCGGCTCCGGGGGAGACGTTGGGGATCGAGTCGAGCCCGAGCTTCAGGAACGGCACGACGCGGTCGGTGATCTCCTGGACGTCGTCATCGGTGCCGCCGCCCGGGCAGTTCTCCGTGATGGCGAGGCTCGCGGCTTTCCGCAGCACGTTGACGCCGTCGGTCACGGTGATGTCGCCGGCGCCGTCCACGTTGCAGTTGTTCGCGTTCTGCGTGCAGGTGGACGTGAGGCCCGCCGCGGCGCGCAGCACCTGCACGCCGTCCGTGACGTTGACGCTGCCGTTGCCGTCGGCGTCACCGCACACTTGCGCGGATGCGCCCGGCGCCGTGCCGAGTCCCCACATTCCCGCACATGCCAATGCCAAAGCCGTTCGTTGCCACGCTCGCATGTCGACCCTCCTTGGGCGCGCTCCACCGCGCCTCGACCCGGTATAGTAATGCGACCGGTCGTAGGCCAGCGTCAGCGCAGGAGATGTCGTCCGGTGATCAGCGGGAGATCGAGCGCCGAGAGAAGCCCCGGCTTGGCGTCGCAGACGGCGGGAATCGCGTTCAGGATGCGGAGCGCGGTCGCAACCAAATTGCCCGTGTTGTGGTCGCCGTCCTCACCGTGCATCAGCAGCTCGCACGTGGTCGAGGGCGAGCCTTCGATCACGACGCGATAGCACCCCGACCCGCGGAGCGGATATGGCCAGTCGGGCGCGATGTCGTCACGGAGACGCGTGACGTGCTCGAGCACGATCGCCGGACGCCCGTTCACGATGCCCTGCACCTCGAAGCGGAGGCCCGCGACGGTCCCCGCGGGCACGTGCCCCGGCGGAATGTCGAACGCCTCGGGTGCCGGCACCTTGATGTGCGTCTCGCGGATCTCCTCGATCTCGACGCCGAGGCCCGCCGCGATCTGCTTCACGACGCCGCCCCAGGCGAGCGTGAGGATGCCGGGGATCAGCAAGATGGGCTCGTGGTCCATGGGCTTCGCGAAGCCCATCGTCTCGAAGAGGACCTGCGGCTGGTTGTAGGTCGCGTAGTTCACGATCTCCATGACGCGCACCTCGTCGATGCGCTCGCAGAGGCCGGTCAGCACGAGGGGCAGGGTGTCGTTCGCGAAGCCGGGATCGATGCCGGACGTGAAGCACGTGGTGCCGCCTTGCTCGCACGCCTCCTGGATGCGCGCGACGACGCTCGGATCCGCGGCCGGCGGGTAGACGAGCGGCACGACGGAGGTTCCGACCACGTTCGCGCCGGAGGCGAGGATGCGGCACATGTCGTCGATCGCCTCGGACGGGCGCAGGTCGCCGGTCGCCGTGTACGAGACGACGTCCGGCTCGAGCGCCAGCAGCGCGTCGACGTCGTTCGTCGCCTTCACGCCCGTCGGGGGAAGCCCGACCAGCTCGCCGGCGTCGCGCCCGACCTTGTCGGGGCTGTGGACCCAGAGGCCGACGAGCTCGAGGTCGGGGTGATTGATGATGCCGCGAAGCGCGAGCTTCCCGACGTTCCCGGTGCTCCACTGCACGACGCGATACGACATGCTCGATCCCTTCTTGCGCGCCATCTCAGAGCCCGCTCGCCATCTTGACCGGCCAGTTGGAGTGCACGGTGCCGCCGTCGACCTCGAAGACCTTCCCGGTGATCCAGCCTCCGGCGGGCGAGGACAGATAGAGCACCGCGACCGCGATGTCCTCCGGCGTCCCGAGGCGCCCCATGGGCGTCATGTCGATCATCTGCTTCTTCAAGTCCGGCATGGCGTTCAGGAACATGCCGAGCGCCTCGGTTTCCGTCGCCCCGACCGCGAGCGCGTTCACGCGGATCTTCGGCGCCCACTCGCAGGCGAGGAGACGGGTCATGTGGGAGAGCGCGGCCTTCGCGGTGCCGTAGGCGACGAACCCGGGATCCACCATGTACGACATCGCGCTCGAGATGTTCACGATGGCGCCGCCGTCCTTCGCCGCCATGTGAGGCGCGCAGAGCTTCGACAGCTCGAAGGCGGTGCCGACGTTGAAGTGGAACGCGGCCTCGAAGTCCTTCACGCTCTGGTGCAGGGCCGGGGTCGGCGCCGTTCCGCCCGCGTTGTTCACGAGCACGTCGATGCGCCCGAACTCCGCGAGCGTGTCGTTCACGAGCCGCTCGAGCTGGGGCAGATCGTTGACGTCCGTCGGGACCGCGAGCGCCTTGGCGCCGGTCTTCCGGAGCTCGGCGGCTGCCGCCTCGAGCTTGTCGGCGGTGCGCGACGCGATGACGACGTTGGCGCCCGCCTCCGCGAGCGCCTGGGCGCTGCCGAAGCCGATGCCGGCGCTTCCACCGGTCACGATGGCGACTTTCCCGTCGAGCTTGAAGCGATCGAGGATCATTCGAATCTCCTGGCGTTGGTGCGGAGCAGTGCGGCACGCGAGCCGATGCGGGCGGCGACAGCTCTAGTGGAAGGCGCATTGGCGGCGCAAGCGCTTTCGCACGCCTCGGCGACAGCGGCCGTCGTCCGAGTTGTCGGTCGCACCGGCGCGCCAGTAGTGTCGAGGCGTGAGCGCGCGGCGCACCGGCAGTGCCGATCTTCCGCTCCATGGGGGCCGGGTGCCGACATGGCTCGCAGAGCGCATGACCCGGCTCGGCGGCGTCGTCGCGGAGGCGATCGTGCTGCACTACGGACGTGGCGAGCTGCTGCGTCGGCTCGCCGAGCCGTTCTGGTTCCAGTCGTTCGGCGCGGTGATGGGAATGGATTGGCATTCGTCCGGCATCACGACGAGCGTGCTCGGTTCGTTGAAGCGCGCGCTCGCGCCGCGTGCCCGTGAGCTCGGCGTCCACGTCTGCGGCGGTCGCGGCGCGCACTCGCGGCGGACGCCGAGCGAGCTCGTCGCGATCGGCGAGCGCACCGGTCTCGACGGCGACGCGCTCGCGCGGACGAGCCGCCTCGTCGCGAAGGTCGACAGCGCCGCCGTCCAGGACGGGTTCGACCTCTACCTGCACGGCTTCATCGTGACCGACGACGGCGCGTGGGCGGTGGTGCAGCAAGGCATGAGCCCCCTCCGCCGCCAGGCCCGGCGCTATCACTGGCTCTCCGAGGGGCTCACGAGCTTCGTCGAGACGCCGCATCGTGCGATCGAAGGACGTCCCGGTGGCGCGATCGTGAACCTGACCGACGCGCGGGCGGCAGCCGCGCGCACCGCCGAGGTCGCCCTCGCGCGCGATGATCCCGCGACCGTCGTCGGGACGCTCGGACGCCTCCGAGCGATTCCCGCGGAGGACCCGTCTCCGCGGCTCCTGATGCCGGCTCGCCACGACGTCCGGCCCTCGGACGTACTGATGCGACGCCTCGACGCCACGCTTGCGGCCGTCGCGGCGCGCGGACCGACGGACTTCGCCGAGTTGCTCCTCGTGCCGGGCGTCGGCGCGCGCACCGTGGCGGCGCTGGCGCTCGTCGCCGAGGTCGTGCACGGGACCCCGTCGCGCTTCTCCGATCCAGCGCGTTTCTCGCTCGCGCACGGCGGGAAGGACGGCCACCCGTTTCCGGTCCCTCTCGACGTCTACGACGAGACCATCCGCGTCCTCACGCACGCGGTCGGTCAGGCGAAGCTCGGACGCGAGGAGAAGCTCGGCGCCATCCGCCGCCTCGACGCGGCGGCGCGACGTCTGGAAGCGGCGAGCCGATGAGCGCTCCGCTCGACAATCGCGGCGTCGTCGAGCTGCTCGCCCGCGAGGCGGACGAACCGGGCCTCGCCGACCAACGGCGCCGCGCGCTCCGGCGAGCGGCGCGAGCGGCGCTCGCCTGGCCCGAGGAGGCACACGCGCTCCACGCCGCGGGCCGGTCGCTCACGGAGCTGCGGTACGTCGGCCCGTGGCTCGCGGCCAAGATTCGGGCGTGGATCGAGGCGCCCCCTCCGTGGGTCGAGCCTCCGCCCCTCCGCCGCGGATTTTCGACCGTCGCGGCGGCGAACGCGTTCTTGGCAGGCCACCCGGACGCGCCCGTGCTCCGCGGCGACCTCCAGACCCACACGCTCGACAGCGACGGAACCGCGTCCGTCGAGGCGATGGCCGAGGCGGCCGCCGCGGAAGGGCACGAGTACCTCGCGATCACCGACCACTCCCAGGGGCTGAAGATCGCCCACGGCATGGACGAGGCGCGGCTCGCGGCACAGGGCGAGGAGATCGCGCGCGTGAACGCGCGGCTCGAGGCCGTCGGCGCCCGGTTGCGGGTACTGCGGGCGATCGAGATGAACCTTTCGCCGACGGGCGAGGGCGACATGGAGCCCGGCGCCCTCCGGACGCTCGACCTGGTGCTCGGCGCCTTCCATTCGAAGCTCCGGACGATCGACGACCAGACCGAGCGCTACCTCGCCGCACTCGCCCACCCGGCGGTCCATGTGCTCGCGCACCCACGTGGCCGCATTTTCAACTTCCGCGTCGGGCTCCGCGCCGAGTGGCGGCGCGTATTCGACGCCGCGGCGGAGCGAGACCGCGCGGTCGAGATCGATGCGTACCCGGATCGCCAGGACCTCGACGCCGAGCTGCTCGGGATCGCCCGCGCGAGCGGTGTCCGGATCTCGATCGGGTCGGACGCGCACGCCTCATATCAACTGCGGTTTGCCCGCCTCGGGCTGGCGTCGGCGCTCGCTGCCGGCATCCCTTCGGGTCGGATCCTCAACTGCATGCCGCGTGACGCACTGCTCACGTGGGCGCGCGACCGGCACGCCGAACGAGGGGTGGGCTACGAACACGAAGGCGAGTATCAAGGGGCGCATGACCGAGTCCGTGAGCAGCGGCGTGCGTCCGACGGGCCCCGTGCTCGTCGTGGAAGACGATCCCGATCAGCGTGACGCCGTCGTGCTCGCGCTTCAGCAAGCGGGCTACGCGGTCGTCGCCGCGGCCGACGGCTTCGAAGCGCTCGAGATTCTGCAGGCGGGCCCGCGGCCGTGCCTCATTCTCCTCGATCTGATGATGCCGGAGATGGACGGGGTGCAGTTCCGGAAAGAGCAGCTCAAGTCGGCGGCGACCGCCGACATCCCGGTCGTCGTCGTCTCCGCGTTCGGACAGCGTACGCGCGCGAAGTCGCTTCAGGTGGCGGACTATCTGTCGAAGCCGGTCGAGATCGATCAGCTGGTCGCCGTCGTCGAACGGGTCGCGCAGACCGGCGTCTGAGACTGGCCGCCGGCAGCGTCTTGCATGGATGCCGACCGGCGCGGCTCTGCGAGACTCGGCCCGCCCGAACCCGGTGCGCTCGCGAACGCCGCGCGGCATGGCGTTTGCCAATGGGCGGGCCATGCGAGCCCCCCTTGCCGCGATCTTTGGATCCTTCCTCGCGACCACTGCCTCGCCGCCGCCGGTCTGGTCGGCGACGCCGCCGGCCCTGCACCTCGATCGCGGACGGATCGCGGTCACGAGCGCAACCACGCGCGTCCGCTTGCACGGACGGTGCACGCTTCCGCGCGAGGCTCTCGCGGGACCCGTCGAGGTCGGGCTCGACGCGACGGTCTTCCGCGGCGGCCCGCCGCAGTTCGGCGCCGCGGGGCACGCGACCGCGACGCTGGTCGCGTCCGACGGCGGCCGCGGCCGCTTGATGCTGCGCCGGAAGGGCGCCGTCGTCGCATTCCGCCTCGCGGTCGAGACGCCGGCCGCGATGCCGCCCGCGCTCGCCGTCGCGCTTCGCATCGGAGGCATGGGGTGCGAGCGGACCCTGCGCTTCCAGCCGATGCGGACCCGGAAGGACGACGCCCGCTTTCCGTGGCGCGCTCCGGGCGACGCCGACGGAGACGGCGCACGGAGCAACGACTGCGCGCCGCGCGATCCCGCGATCCATCCCGGCGCCGTCGACCTCTGCGGCAACGGGCTCGACGAGGACTGCGACGGCGGGGACGCGCGCTGCGATTTTCCCCTCTTCCCCGGGCTCAGGGTGAGCGAGGCGGACCAATCGTTCGTCGGCGACCTCAACGTCGACGGCGTGACCGACCTCGTCTACACGACCTACCGGGACATCCACATCCTGCTCGGACGCGGCGACGCCGGCTTCGTGCATCGCCCCTCCATCATCGACGACTACTTCGGCGCGCGCGCGATCGCAGACGTCGACGGCGACGGGCTCCCCGACATCATCGCGGTGCGGGATGGCCCCGCGGGGCTCACGGTGTACTTCGGTGACGGTGACGGCGGCGTGACCGAAACCCGGCGCCTTCCGATCGGACCGTTCCCCTTCGACGCAGCGGTCGCCGACGTCGACCGCGACGGTCACGGCGATCTCGTGGTCACGAACATGTCGAGCACGGGCGAGGATCAGAGCGTGGTGTCCGTCGTGCGTGGCCTCGGCAGCCGGACGTTCGGGCCCGCCGTCGAGACGCCGATCGCCGCGTTCGGACTCGAGGTCGCGACGGGCGACGTGAACGGGGACGGCGCACCGGACGTCGCGACCGTGAGCGGCACCGGCGTCGCGCAGATCCTCATCAGCGCCGGTGCGGGCGGCAACGGCGCGTTGACCCCGGGGCAGGTCATCGCGACGGAGTCGCCCGGATCGTCCTGGCACGGCATCGTGCTCGGCCGCTTCGACGAGGACGCCATCGTCGACCTCGCGATCAGCGGCTTCGAACGCGTCGCGACGTTCCGCGGCGTCGGGAACGGCACCTTCACGACCGGCCCGGCGTATGTCGCCGGAGGGTTCGCCGGCGCGCTCGCCTCCGGCGACCTCGATCGCGACGGCGCCCTCGATCACGTCGTG
>DAIQBH010000133.1:0-16693 GCA_036781285.1 Thermodesulfobacteriota bacterium
CATGCTCGACGAGTCGCGCACCTTCATGCTCTCGCTTTGGTCGAACGAGCAGACGACTTTCGCGGGCGAGTTCTACTGGTTCGAGGACGCGATCCTCTGGCCGAAGACCGTGCAGCAGCCCGCGCCGCCGATCCTGCTCGGCGGCGGCGGGAAGGGCCTGCTGCGCGTCGCCGCGAAGCACGCCGACGTCGTCAACATCATCTCCGACGCCGGAAAGCCCGGCTACATCAAGCTCGCGAACGTCGCGAAGCTCACCGACGACGCCTTCACGTCCAAGGTGAAGTTCCTGCGCGACGAGGCCGCGCGCCACGGCCGCGACGGCAAGAAGATCCGCATCAGCAACATGATCTTCACGATCATGCTGACCGACTCGGCGGCCGCGACCCGCGCGACCGCCGAGGGGATGGCACCGATGTTCGACACGACACCCGAGGGCATCCTGCATTCGCCGCTGTCGCTCATCGGCACGCCCGAGGAGTGCGTCCTCGAGCTGAAGCGCCGCGCCAAGGAATGGGACGTGTCGCAGGTGCTGTTCGGCGGCGGCGGATCGCTCGACGCGCGCACGCAGCAGCGGCTCGCGGAAGAAGTGATGAGGCACGTCTGACGCGATGGGCACCGCTATCGCCGAACGCCGGCCACTGGTCTGGATCCTGCCGCTCTCGGCGGCGCTCGCGGGCTTCCTCGTCTGGTTGATCTACCTGAAGACGACCCGCGCCCCGGCGCCGCCCTGGATCGGCGCGCTGCCGTTCGCGAACGCCCTCTTCAACACGTGCAGCGCGGTCGCGCTCGCGGCGGGCTGGTTCAACATCAAGCGGGGCAACCGCGCGGCGCACGCGCGCTGCATGCTCGCGGCGGTCGCGTTCTCCGCGCTCTTCCTGGTGAGCTACGTCGTCTACCACAACTTCCACGGCGACACGCGCTTCCCGGGGCAGGGCCTGATCCGTCCCGTCTACTTCTTCATCCTGATCTCGCACATCGGGCTTTCGATCGTGGCGCTGCCGATGATCCTCTCGACGCTCTTCTACGCCGCGACCGGCCGCTTCGATTCGCACCGCGGCATCGCGCGCTTCACGCTGCCGGTGTGGTTCTACGTCTCGGTGACCGGTGTGGTCGTGTTCGCGCTGCTCCGCGCGTACGTGTGAACGGTCAGTCCGTCCTGAGCCCGTCGAGGATGGGCGTCCGCGTGGCGCTCGCGGCCGCCGTGCGGCCGGCGATGGTCGTCGCCACGACGACCACGACCACCGTCGCGAGACACGGCAAGACCGGGACGGCCAGCGGAATGTCGTAGCCGACCAGACTCGGGATGATGCGCCGAACCCAGAGCCACGCCGTCGCGACCCCGAACGGAAACCCGAGCAGACACGCGGCGACGGCGAGCGTCAAGGACTCGACGAGCAGCGTCCGGCGCACCGCGCGATCGTCCGCGCCCGCGACGCGCCAGACCGCGAGCTCGCGCCGACGTTCGTGGATGCGCGCGAGAAGCAAGTCGAAGATGCTCGCGACCGCGACGATCACGATGAGCAGCTGGAGCGAGCGGCTGAACATGAAGGCCTCGCGAATCTTGTCGTCGATGTACGCGAGCGTGTCGGCGAGCGCGTGGATCTTCAGGCGGTGCCGCTCGCCGAGTGCGTCTCTGATGCGCGCCGTCACCGTGTCGAGGCTCGCGCCGGATTCGAGAAAGACGTTGATGCGGTTGACCGTGGGATCGCGCCACGCCTCGGCATAACGCCGCCGGCCCACCACGATCGCTCCCGAGCCCGAGCTCATGTCGGCGACGATACCGACGACCGGCAACGCGAGCGGCCCCGACGGCGTCTCGACGACGAGATCGTCGCCGACACGCGTCCCGTACGACTGCGCGAAAACCGTGGACACCGCCACACCGTCGCCGGCCGCGAGGGCCGCGCGCGCGCGCGCCAGGTCGCCCGCGCGCCAGAGCCGCGTGCCGAAGCGCAAGAACGCGTCCGGCTCCAGCGCCAGGATGCCGACGCGTCCGGTCCTGAAATGGTGCCCCGAGAGCACGCGCGCGGACTCGACGCGTGCGACGCCCTCGAGATCCGCGATCGCCTCGGGTACGTCGGGGCCGACCGGCGTCTCGAGCCATCCCCCTTCGGTCGCGACGGCGCTCACGACGAGATCACCGTCGTGCACCTCGGCG
Source organism: Thermodesulfobacteriota bacterium (assembly GCA_036781285.1). GTDB lineage: Bacteria > Desulfobacterota > Binatia > UTPRO1 > UTPRO1 > UTPRO1. Next base: position 2,159 of record DAIQBH010000133.1, read on the forward strand.
ATGAACTCGCGCGCACCGAGAACGTAGCTCTCGATCACGGCCGCGAGCGTGACGGCGATCGCGAAGACGTAGGCGATCGCGGCGACCGTCATACCCGCGCGCACCGGCACGTGCTCGAGGCTCTCGGCGGCGAGGCGCCCGTGCATACCGAAGAGGCGCGGGAGCCAGCGCAGGGCCCACACGGACGCCAGCATCACGAAGGGAATCGCAACCGCCACGATCGAGAGGTACCAGAGCGTCGCGCCGCTCATGATGAGGGCGCCGTCGCGCAGACGGCCTCCGCCGAAGACGCCCGCGAGCCCGATCCCGGCGAGCACGACCCAGATCGCCAGCGCGCGAGCGGCGTTCGGCCGGTGACCGGAGTGTCCTTTCGCCATGTGCAGCGGGTCGAGCCACATGGCCTGGCGCGCCGGAACCCACGACGCGAGCACCGCGGTGGCGGTGCCGACACCGATCGCGCCGAGCACCGCGAGCCAGTCGACGCTGATGTCGGGGACCACGAAGCGCATCTGGATCATCGTGCCCATGGTCTGGCCGACCAATCCCAGGAGCAGCCGGCCGAGGAGGATGCCGACACCCGCCCCGAGCACCGAACCGGTGAGGCCGAGCAGCAGCGTCTCGGCCACCACGAGCCGGAAGAGCGTCGGGCCCTCGGCGCCGAGGAGGCGCATCGTCGCGAGCGCGCCCATGCGATGCACCATGCTCGCGGAGATGCCGTTGTAGATGACGGCAAGGCCCGCGCCCGTGCACATCACGCTCATGCCGGCGAGGGTCGTCTGGAGTCCTCCCAGGATGTCCGCGTAGCGCGAGGCACGCGTGCCCGGCGGCCCGATCGCGAAGCCCGGCGGCAACGCCGCCGCGAGACGCGACCGCACCGGCTCGACGTCGATTCCCGCCGCGAGCGCGACGTCGACCTGATCGATGCGACCCTCTTTCGCGAGCTGCGTTTGCGCCGCGGCCAGGTCCATGACGACGAGCTGGCCGGCGAGCGCGGCCGCGAGTCCGGTCGGCGCGATGAGGCCCCGCACGGTGAAGGTGTCGACCCCGTGCGGCGTCGCGAGCTGGAGCGATCCGCCGACGGCCACCCCCAGTCGCGATGCGACCTTCTCCGACAGGAGCACTGCGTGAAGATCCTCGAGCGACGATAGCGCTTCGCGGCGAGCCGTCGTGAGGTGCACACCGTAGCGGGCGAAGTCGTTCTCGGCCGTCAGCTCCGCTCCGAAGAGCTGCAAGGCTTCCCCCGGTTCGTCCGCGAGCGCGACGGTGCCGCGCACCATCGGTACCGCGGCCACGACGGCGGGATCGCCGCGGAGCACGTCGACGACCGCCTCGTCGAAGGCGACCTCACCGCTGCCGAGCGTGACCTCGAGATCGGCCGGACCCGCGAGCGCATCGAACGTGCGCCGAAAGCTCGCGAGGACGCTCGTATTGATGAGGCCGACCGCGACGATGAGCGCCACTCCGGTCGCGACCGCGCCGAGGAGGAGCGACGACCGCCCGCGCCGTCCACGCGCTTCGCGTGCGCTCACCGTCGCGAGGAGCCGGGCGATCCGCATGGCCACGGCGCGGACGTTACGCCGACCTGGCGCCCGGCCGCCAGGCATTCCACCCGTCGAAGTATTCCTGGTCGGAATATCGGCGACGCGCTACACGAGCCGAGGAGGCCCACCATGACCTACGAGCAGATCGCCTATGAAACGCGCGGTGCCGTCGCCCTCGTCACGTTGAACCGGCCGGACAAGCTGAACGCCTGGACGCCGCGCATGGGCATGGAGCAGGCCGATGCCATCGCTCGCGCCAACGCCGATCCGGCGATCGGCGCGATCGTGATGACCGGCGCCGGCCGCGGCTTCTGCGCCGGCGCCGACATGGAGGCGACGTTCAAGAGCCGGATCGAGGGCACCGACCCCGGCGGCAATACCGCCGCAGGCCAGGGTGGCATGCCGGCCGGGCTCGATTGGGTGAAGATGGCGCGCGCGGCGAAGCCGATCGTCGCCGCGGTGAACGGGGCCGCCGTCGGGATCGGGATGACGATGATCCTGCCCTTCGACGTGATCGTCGCGTCCGACACGGCGAAGCTCGGCATGCTCTTCATCAAGGTCGGCCTCGTGCCCGAGCTCGCGAGCACGCACTTCCTCGTGCAGCGCATGGGCTTCGGACGGGCGAGCGAGATGTGCCTTTCGGGCAGGCTCTGGTCCGCGACGGAAGCGCACGCCGCGGGCCTCGTCGACGTGCTCACGACCGCCGACGATCTCATGCCGAAAGCGTTTGCGGTCGCCGATAGCTTCGCCGCGAATCCGGACCCGCAGCTTCGCATGATCAAGCAGCTCCTCACCGAGAACGGCAGCGCGACCGATCTTTCGGAGGTGCAGGAGCGCGAGAGCGTATTGCTCCGCGAGTGCTGGAAGAGCCCCGAGCACAAAGAGGCCGTCGCCGCGTTCCTCGCGAAGCGCCCGCCGCGCTTCCGCTGATCGAGGCCACCCCCCCATGGCCGCCGTGCACCTCGTCGTCTGGTCCGATTACCTCTGCCCGTGGTGCCACCTCGGCGCGGCGCGGATGGCGATCCTCGAGCGCGAATTCGGGTCGGACCTGCACGTCGAGTGGCGCGCCTTCCTCTTGCGGCCGTCGCCCGATGCCGGCCGAACGCTCGAGCGCTTTCGGGCGTATACGCAATCGTGGCTTCGGCCGGCGGCGGAGCCGGACGCGCCCGAGTTCCGGACCTGGGCGAGCGACGAAGGACCGCCGTCGCACAGCATGCCGGCGCACGTACTCGCGAAAGCGGCCGCGACGCTCGGAGCGGTGGCGTTCGCCGCCGTCCACGCCCGCATTCTCCGCGCCTACTTCGTCGAGAGCCGGAACGTCACCGATCGCGACGTGCAACGCGCGCTCTGGCGCGAGAGCGGTCTCGCCGACGCCGACTTCGCCCGCGTCGACGCCCCCGAGCACGCCGCCGCGGTTCTGGCCGAGCACCGCGACGCCCTCGAGCACGGCGTCACCGGAGTGCCGGCGGTCATGCTGGTGGGGAACGACGTGCCGACGCTCGGGGCGATGCCGCTCGACACGTACCGCCGCTGGATCACCCGGGCCCGCGATCGCGCCTGACCTCCTCGTACTGATTCGTACGAAGCGCAGCCCGAAAATGTTCGCCGGGTCAGCGCGCTGACATACGCATCTGCATAACGCCGCATCCGATCGACGCCGGCGCGCGCCGCCGTGCGGGTACGCCTCGTGCTCGTGGGCCGCAGTCGGCGTGGGGCCGACCACCGTCAATCTTTCCGCGCTCGCAACCGATCAGAGGAGGTCTTCATGTGGCATGCCGTCGACGCGTTCGCGTTGCTCCCCGCAGTTGCCGCCATCATCGTCGTAGTCGCCGCGCTGTGGGATCGACACGAAGTCGACGCGATCGATCGCGTGCGTCGTCTCGACGTCGAGGCGCGATGACGCTGCGCGCGTACGCACCTACGGAAGAGCGCGTATGGCAGGAGAAGGGAGAACCCCATCCCGATTTCCGGCGACGAGCTTTCACCCGATGAAGCGATAGCGACGGTTTTTCCCGCCCTCTACCTCCGGAGAGGTCCGCGATCCGCGGATCTCACGAAAGGGGGGTAGTTGCATGCACTTGAAGGTCTTCGTCGTCGGAGCGTTCGCCATCGGAGCGCTCCTCACAGCTTTTCCAGGAGCAGCAAAGGCGCAGCCCGTGGATTGCGAGGCTGCGCGTTGTGCGATTCAAGCCCAGATCGACGCGGAGTGTCCGTGCGCCGAGGCGAAGAATCACGGTCGCTACACGGCGTGCGTGACACGCGTCGTCAACGCCGCCGTGCGCGAGGGCATCGTCCCGAAGAAGTGCCGGAACAAGATCAACGGATGCGCGATCCGGTCGACGTGCGGCAAGCGCGACGGCTTCGTGAGCTGCGACTTCCCCGGCGACGGCGTCTCCGGTCGATGTCGACCGCTGTCTTCGGCGGAGCACTGTGAGAAGCGCGGCGGCACGGTCGTTTCGTCGTGCTGCGAGACCTGCGGGCCGCAGCCGACCGCGACGCCCGATGAGCCGGTCGCCACGGCCACGCCGTTCGAGCCCGTCGAAACGGCGACGCCGGTGATACCGGTCGAAACCGCGACGCCGGTCGAGCCGGTCCCGACCGAAACGCCCGGCCCGGGAGCGACCGCGACCCAGACGGCCGCGCCGACCGCGACGCCCGAGGAACCCGTCGCGACCGCGACCGAAGGCCCCGTCGCCACCGCGACGCCCGACGAGCCCGTCGCGACCGCGACCGAAGGCCCCGTCGCCACCGCGACGCCCGATGAGCCCGTCGCGACCGCGACCGAGGGTCCCGTCGCGACCGACACGCCGGCGCCGACGGTAACGCCGGTTCCCGAGCCGACCAGCACGGGCGGCGCGGCGCTCTGCGGCAACTCGGTCGTCGACACCGGCGAGCAGTGCGACCCGCCGGGCCAGAACGGCTGCGCGACGTTCGGCAACGGCTCCGGCAACGGCCTCGAGACGTGCAGCGTCGGTTGCACCTGCGCCTGTCCGACTCGCGTGCAGTTCACGGGTGACGCGACGGCTCCGGAGAGCATCCTCGACACCGGCTGGACCGGCATCGCCCACCGGGCGCCGATCATCAGCGGCGGTACGGTGACGGTCGCGCTCGAGAGCTGCGACAGCGACATTCGTCCGTGCGGCACGTGTGACGTGACCGGGCCGATCGTGAACCAGGGCGCGGGTGCCGGCACCCTCGACAACCAGCGCTGTAGCAACGACAGCTCGATCAAGTGTACGGACGACACGCCGTGCACCGCGGGTGGCGGGACGTGCGAGTTCTACTTCGGCGGTCCGCTGTCGCTCGCGGCCGGCGGCGTCTCGACGTGCGTCTACAACATCTTCAACGGCCCCGTGACGGGCACGTTGAACGTCGAGAGCGGCGAGGCCGTGACGACGGCGCTCCTCACCTCCCGCGTCTTCAACGGCATCGCGATCGACAATCCGTGTCCGCGGTGCATCGGCGACGGCGCGACCAACGACGGAACCGCCGGCGGCACGTGCGACGGCGGCACGCGCGGCGGCTTGGCGTGCGACGCGAACGGCGAGGTACCGGGTCGGCCCGACTTCGGTTTCACCAGCCTCGACTGTCCGGCGTCACCCGGGGCGCTGATCGCGACACTCGCGATCAATCTCAGCAACGAGACGAACCCGGTCGTCCGGACCCTCAGTGCCGACAGCCCGAATTGCGGTCCGTCGGCACCGGGTGAGAAGTGCATGTGCCAGACGTGCAACAACCTGGAGTCGACGCCGTGCTTCACCAACGCTGATTGCGTTGCGGTCGGCGCCACGGTCTGTGGCGGCAATCGGTGCATCGGCGGCAGCAACGCCGGCGCGCCGTGCACCAACGTCACGGCATGCCCCGGCGGCGGTCTCTGCGCCCGCCAGGGCGAGCCGACGCGGCCGAGCGCGTGTCTCGACGATTCGAGCACGGTGGGCGTGCTCGATTGCGTCGACTCGAACGGCGACGGCGAGGGTGAGTGCACTGCGGGTCCGATCACGCAGAACTGCTCCGTGGCGTCCGGCCACGCGCAACGCGGGTGCACGACCGACGCGGAATGCGGCGGCGTCGCTGGAAGCTGCCAATCGGCGAACCGTCTCTGCTTCCTCACCGGTGGCGGCACCTTCCAGCCGAACGCCCTCGACGGCACCGACACGCTGATCGCGGTCGGCCAGGAGGATCCGCCGCAGAACGACGTGTCGAACCCGACACTCGGCGCGGTCTTCTGCGTCGGGCCGACGGGATCGGCGTCGGTCAACAACGTCGCGGGTCTTCCCGGACCGGGCCGTGTGACCATCAAGGGCACGGCGCTCGGTCTCCCGTAACGTCGTAACGTAAGCTCCAACGGAGCGTGCTCCCGAGTCCGGGGAGCACGCTCCGTTTTTATTTGCCCCCTCCCGGCCGACGTTCGACGCGCACGTCGATCAGCCGCCGCGGCACCCCGTGGTGATCGGGGGCCAGCCCCAACGTCGTTCGGCGCTCGAAGTCCGCGCGTTCCACCGTCGGCGGTCCCTCGTCGAGCGCGATCGCGGGCCGGAACCGCTCCCACCCATCGAGGTTCATGAACATGTTTTTCTCCGGCCAGCTCCGGATCACGAACGTGAAGAGGTCGGACTCCATTCCGAGCGTGTCGGCGAAGTCGCCGACCGCGATCCGGCGCTCGGGCGGGAGCTCGCGCGCGAGCGCGGTCATCGCCTCCGCCGCGGCGCGCATCGTCCACGTGGGCTGGGCGAGGTAGACGGCCAAGGGGCCGAGCCCGAGCGCCACGTAGCCGAGCACGAGCGGCGCAACGGGTACGCTCGGCCAGCGCCGGCGCGCGGCGAGCCGCAAGGACACCCACGCGAACGGCAGTACGCCGGCCGCGATCACGAACCAGACGATGCCCGCCGCCGGCGACGGCCCCATCCCGCCGCCGTGGACGTGCAGCCACTTGCTCCACGGTCCGCGCGCGGCGAAGCCGACGAAGATCGCGATCAGGATGGCAGCCGCGAGGAGACGAGCGCGCGTGACCCGGCGCTCGGCATCGTGCCGTCCGCTTCGTGCCAGCTCGAGCGCGGCGAGGATCGCGAGCGGCGGCACGAGGAAGAGATACCGGCGATCCGGTTGCCAGAGGCGGAGCAGCCCGACCTGGATGCTCCCGGCGGCGAGCCAGCACCAGCACATGAGCGCGAGCGGATCGAACGGCCGCGCGCGCAACGCGAGCGCGCGCACCGCGAGTACGAGCGCGGTCGCGAGGAGCGGCAACGAGCCGGTGACGAAACCCGAGGTCACGACTCGATCGTTCGGCAGCTGGAGTCCGAGGGTCGCGAGGCTCAACACCGGATTGTGCGACGTCGTCATGCCGGTCCGCTGCTCGGTCTTGGCGCCGAGCAGCGCGGGGTCCGGCTGGATGACCGCGTAGGCGAGCGCGGCGGCGGCGACCGCGCCGGTCACGACCTGGACGGGACGCCACCACGTGAACGTCGGAACCTCGTCCGCCGATCGCGAACGCAGGAGGAGCCACGCCAACCAGTACACGAGCACGATGCCGCCGAGGACGACGGCCGACACCTTCGCCATGAGCGACGCCGTGACGAGCGCGCCGGCGGCGAACGCCCATCCGCGCCGGGAACCGGCGGCGACGACCGCAAGGCACGCCGCGGTCATGAAGACCCCCTGGAACGACTCGACGTAGCCGACGCGATTGTTCGTGAGAAAGAAATAGTCCGTGCCGAGGAGCAGCGTCGCGAGCGCGGCCGCCTTCCAGCCGTGCGACGCGCGAACGAACCCGTAGACCACGGCGCAGGTCGCGAGACCGGCGAGCGCGGCGAGGAGCCGCGTCGGCACGAGCCCAACGCCGGTGACGGCGTACATCAGCCGGAGCGCGCCGGTGTAGAGCGGCGCCCAGAAGAGCGCCTCGTTGTGGTCGTCCATGATCCAGCGCCCGAAAAGCGCGTGATCGCGTGCATTGTGCGCCCACCACCCCTCGTCCGTCAGGTAGTCGAGCATCAGGCCGGGCGGCGGGTCGGCGTCGAGGTGAACGAGCCGCGGCACCGCGAGGAGCACGAGCAGCCCCGCGAGCACCGCGAGCTCGCGACGACCGCCTCCCCGCGCGGGCTCGGCCGGGGGGCCGTCATGCGGCGGACGGGGCGCGGCGCTCACGGCGTTTTCCTGTACCGGACGCCGGCCGGCGCAGATAGGCATGGAATGCGCCTGTTCCACACACGTGGCACGCTCCGACCCGGCTTCGTTGCGCCGAGACGAGGCGGTTCGGCGAGAACTCTCGGGAATCGCCTTGCGAGGCGGGCCGCGCCTGCCTATCTGCGCTGTCTACATGACCATCAGGCCCGGAGCCATGACGGTGATGCTCGTCTTCGCGCTCGCGCTCGGCGCCGGCGGATGCGCCGGCTCGCTGGTGCACCTGCGACCGCAGGACGGGACGGGGGTCGTCTGCTCCGGCCCGGACGCCGGACCGCCGGTCGAGGTCACGTATCTCCGGACCGCCGGCGTCCTCTTTCGCCGCGGCACGCGTGACGTCGTCATGACCGCGCCGTTCTACTCGAACCCGTCGTTCTGGAGCGTCGGATTGGGACAGCGGATCGCCGCGAACGCGGAACTGATCGAGAGACATGTGCCCGATGTCGGAGATGTGAAAGCGATCCTCGTCGGGCATGCACACTACGATCACCTGATGGACGTTCCGGAGATCGCGTCGAGCCACGCGCCCTCGGCGCTCGTGTACGGCAACAGGACCGCGATCAATCTCGTGAGCGAGGATCTCGATCGGTGCCGGCTGCGCGTCGTCGACGACCTCGCGGCCACGTCGACCACGCCTGGATCGTGGATCGACGTTCCGGACACGAACGTGCGCTTCATGCCACTCGTCTCGGAGCACGCACCACACTTTTGCGGCCACCTGAAGCTGTTTTCCGGATCGGTTCCGACGCCGCGGAAGCCGAGGAAGGCGCGCGATTGGCGAGAGGGCCAGACGGTGGCCTACCTGATCGACTTTCTCTCGGAGGATCGCCGTCGCGTCGAATGGCGCATCCACTATCGCGACTCGGCGAGCAACGCGCCCTACGGTGCCCTCCCCCCATTGCCTCCGGAGGACCAGCACGCGATCGATCTCGCGGTGCTGTGCGTCGCCTCGTTCGATCAGGTCGAACGCTATCCGGAGTGGACGATCCAGGATTTGCAGCCGCGCCACATCCTCCTCGCGCACTGGGACGACTTCTTCCGGTCGCCGGACCTCTCACTCTCCGCGGTGCCGCTCCTCGACACGAAGGCATTCGTGGCCCGACTGCCCGCGCACATCCCTTGGACCACGCTGAAGCCCGGCGCGACCATGAGGTGCGGCGGCGCCCGGCGCTGACCTGGACGACGGCGGCTAGTGTCCCGTTCCGGAAATTCGCTGCATAAGGCTGCGAGGGATTTTCGGCCCTGCCAAGGCGCGACGACGATGGAATATCGCGGGGATATTTCGAGGAGGAGCAACGCGGGCAGGGCCGAAAAGACCCGCAGAATTATGTGGCGAATTTCCGGAACGGGACACTAGCGTTCGTCCGCGCTCGTGAACTTCGGGAAGAGCCGGCGCGGGCAATGTCGTTCGACGGTTTCGACGAGGCGATCGGGCGTCACGGGTTTCCGCAGAAAGCCTTCGACGTCGCCCATGGTCGCCGCGTCGATGGCGTCGTAGGACAGCAAAAACGACGCCGGACGCGACGCCTCGGCGCGCCCGCGAACGGCGTCCCACAATCGCAGCGCGCTCATGTCCGGCAGCTCGTCGGCGTCGATCAGCAGCACACACGGCGCGGCGCCGCCGTCCATGAGCGCGAGCGTCGCTGCTCCCGACTCGACGGCAAGCGCGTCGAACCCGGCACGCAGCAACGTCGTGACGATCTCTTCGTCGTCGTCGCGAGCGGTTCCGACTACGAGAACGATGTGGCGGGCGTGCGACGGCGAATCGGCAGGATCGACGAGTGGCATCGCGACGACGCTAGCAGCGCGACGCGCGTAGTCGAGCGCCGCGCCTGGCTCCTGGCGCTGAACGCGCTCGTCTGCACGGCCGGTGTCGTCATCGGGTCGCGTCGTCGTCGACCGGCCCGGCGAGATCGTCCAGCACGCGGTCGAGCCCGGCTACGACCTCCGCGAGCTTCGCGTAGTCGAGGCGGTCGGGGCGATCGCACGGCCGGTGATAGCAGCGATTCCGATTCGGGGCCGTATCGGTGACCATCAACGCCGGCGCGCCGATCTGCCAAAACGACCAGTGGTCGGACCAATCGACCCCGGGAATCCCCGCCCACGCCGCGATGCCCTCCACGCGGACGCGCGTCTCGTCCCGGAGGACGAGGCTCACGCGCTCCACGAGATCGGCCGAGCGGTGATTCGCGACCAGCGCGACATAGTTGCCGGTATCCGGGAGGCCGTAGATCTTTCCGGCGAGACCGAACGTGTCCTGGCTCCCCGCCTCGTCGCTGTAGAACCCGAGCGTCTCGAGCGAAAGCATGGCCGCGACCGGAATCTCGGCGTTTTCGAGCGCTCGCGCGTAGACGAGGCTCCCCATCGCCGGCGTATGGAAGAACGGTTCCTCCTCGTTGGTGAACGCCACGAAGCGGATCGTTCGCGCACGCTGCTTCGGCGCCGCCATGCGCGCGAGCTCGATCAACGCCGCCACGCCCGACGCGTTGTCGTCCGCCCCCGGATTCACGCCTTTCGATTCGCAGGTGTCGGAGTCGTAATGCGCGCCGACGACGATCGCCGGCGCCGTCGGGTCGGACCCCGTGACGACGAGCTCCACGTTGTGGAATTCGCCCTCCAACATCGCGCGCTCCTGGTCTTCCCAACAATCGGCGCATTTGGAGATCGTCGCGCGCCGCCGGATGGCGTCGAGCCAGGCGACCTCGATCGCGTACGGGTGGGTCGTCAGTCGCACCGCTCCACTGGGAGTCGCGAGCGCTCCGAGCCGCCGCTCGACGGTCGCTCGGGCTCGTTCGAGCGCCGCGCGCTCCTGGTGACTGCGTTCGAACGCGATCGACTCGACGTCGCTCCGGAGGCGCCGCGCGCGGGCCTCGCGATCTTCGCACACGCCGCACACCTCGTCGGGCTCGCGGATCGCCACGCCGGTGCGGACCTCGGGGAAGCGCGTCAGCGGCCAGCAGCACCCTGCGACCGTCAGGAGAACGACCGCAACCATCGCCGTCGATGCCCCCCGGCCCGTCATCGCAAGCGTGCGCAAAGCTCCTTGAGCTCCGCCACCAGCCCGTCCGCGTCCTTCGCGAGCGGGCGGTACCCGACGCGCGCGTCGGGGAACACTTTCACGCGGTCCTTCATCTTCTTCTGCACGGCCAGGATGTAGTCGATGTGCACGGGGGTGTCGGGATGGAACTCGAGCACGATCTGCTCGCCGCGTACGCGCGCGGCGGTGATGAGCAGATCCTTCAGACAGCGCCGCAGCTCCATCACCCGTAGAAGACTGTCGACCAGAGGAGGCAGTTCGCCGAACCTGTCGATCATCTCGTCGACGATCGCGTCGAGATCGGCTTGCGTCTTGAAGCCCGCGAGGCGCTTGTAGAGCACGAGACGCTGGTTCACGTCCTGCACGTAGGTGTCGGGGATGTACGCCGGGAAGCCGAGCTGGATCTCGGGCTCGACGTCCTTCGCGACCGTCTCGCCCTGCACCTCGCGGACGGCCTCCTCCATCATCTGCGTGTAGAGCTCGAAGCCGACCGCGGTGATGTTCCCGCTCTGCTGCTTCCCGAGCATGTTGCCGGCGCCGCGGATCTCGAGGTCGTGCGACGCCAACCGGAACCCGCCGCCGAGCTCGTCGAGCTCCTGGAGCGCTTCCAGCCGCTTGTGCGCGTCGGTGCCGATCATGTGCTCGCCGGGAATCAATAGATAGGCGTAGGCGCGGATGTTCGAGCGCCCGACGCGGCCGCGGAGCTGATAGAGCTGCGCCAGGCCGAGCGTATCCGCGCGATTGATCAAGATCGTGTTGGCGCGTGGAATGTCGAGGCCGGACTCGATGATCGTCGAGCACACCAGCACGTTGGCGCGCTGGTGGATGAAGTCGTCCATCACCTGCTCGAGCTGGCGCTCGCCCATCTGGCCGTGGCCGACGATGACGGTCGCCTCGGGGACGAGCTCTTTGATCGCGAGCGCCTGGCGATCGATCGTCTCGACGCGGTTGTGGACGAAGAACACCTGGCCGCCGCGCCGGAGCTCGCGGAGGATCGCCTCGCGGATGACGTGATCGTCGGCCTTGGTGACGTACGTGCGGATCGCGAGGCGGTCGATCGGCGGGCTCTCGATCACCGAGAGGTCGCGGATGCCGGTGAGCGCCATCTGGAGCGTCCGCGGGATCGGCGTCGCGGTGAGGGTCAGCACGTCGACGGTCGCGCGCAGCGATTTGATCCGCTCCTTGTCCTTCACGCCGAAGCGGTGCTCCTCGTCGATGACCAGCAGGCCGAGGCGGGCGACGCTGACGTCCTTCTGGAGGAGCCGGTGGGTGCCGACCACGACGTCGACGGTGCCGTCGGCGAGCCCGGCGATCGTCGCCTTGTTCTCGGCGTTCGAGCGGAAGCGCGAGAGCAGCTCGACCCGCACCGGGTAGCCCTCGAATCGCTTGCACATCGTGTCGTAGTGCTGCTGGGCGAGCACCGTCGTCGGCACGAGCACCGCGACCTGCCGGCCGCCCATGACCACCGCAAAGGCGGCCCGCATCGCGACCTCGGTCTTGCCGAACCCGACGTCGCCGCACACGAGGCGGTCCATCGGCTTGTCGCTCCCGAGATCGGCGAGCACGTCGTCGATCGCCTTCTGTTGATCGGGGGTCTCGTCGAACGGGAAGCGCGCCTCGAACTCCTGGAAGAGCGGGTCCCCGCTCTCGAAGCTCTGGCCGGTGAGGACCTGGCGCTTGGCGCCGATCTCGACGAGCTCGCGCGCCATCGAGAGCAGCGCTTCCTTCGTCTTGGCCTTGACCCGTTCCCACGCGGTGCCGCCGAGCTTGTCGAGCGCCGGCTGCGCGCCGTCGCCGCCGCCGACGTACTTGCCGACCAGATTGATGCGCTCGACCGGCACGTACATCCGGTCGCCGCCCTGATACTCGAGGTGCAGGAAGTCCCCCTCGATGTTCGACACGTTCATGTGCTTCAGGCCGCGATAGAGCCCGATGCCGTGGTCGACGTGCACGACGAAGTCGTCTGCTTTCAGCTCCGCGAGGCTCGAGAGCACGTCGGCGGCGCTGACCTTGCGGACGCGGCGCTGCTGGCGGCGCTCGCCGAAGATCTCCTCCTCGCCGACGAACACCCATGGCTCGAGCGGCAGGCGGAACCCCTGCGCGAGCGAGCCCTCGACGATCACCGGCGGCCCGCCGCGCTCGGCGAGGAGCCTTGGCAGCGGCTCGCTCGTCATGCCGACGTCGACGCCGTTCGCGGTGAGCAGTCCCTGGAGACGCGTCCGCTGCCCGGCCCCGTGCACCAGGATGAACGTGCGGCGGCCTTCCGCGGTCCACTCGCGGATGCGGTCGGCGACGGGCTTCAGCGTGGTCTGCTTCTGACCGTCGTGTCGCTGGGCGTCGGCCTGGGCACGCGCCGCGACGAGGTCCGCGAGCGTGTAGCACGGGACGCGCACGTGCCCCGCCGTGCCGGCGAGACCGATCAACGGATCGAGCTCGATGGTCGGCAGGGGCTTCAGCGCGTCGCGCACCTCGTGCGAGGTCATCGCGAAACGCTCGGCGGGCGCCCAGAAGCGGCGCGCCTCCTCGGCCTCGCGTACGCGCTGCCGTACCAGCTCCTGCGTGGTGTCCCAGCCGCTCTCGACGCCGGCCGGATCGTCGATCCAGAGCCGTACGTCGTTCGGCAGGTAGTCGAAGAGCGTCGCGAGGCCGTCCGTATAGACGTAGGGCACGACGAACTCGACGCCGGGAAAGAAGAGCCCGTTCTCGAGCGCGTCGCTCATGGCGTTGCGATCGAGACGCGTCATCTCGATCTCGATGGCCCGCGCCTCGACGGCGCGCCGGGCGTCCGGCGCGCGGAGATCGGCGAGCGACGCCTCGCGCACGGGGATGAGCACGACCTCCTCGCGCTGATCGGACGAGCGCTGCGTGTCGGGGTCGAAGGTGCGGAGGCTCTCGATGCGATCGCCGTCGAGCTCGAGGCGGAAGGGCTCGGCGTCGAGCGGCGTGAACACGTCGATCAGCCCGCCGCGGACGCTGAACTCGCCGACGTCCTCGACGACCGGCACGCGCAGGTAGCCCCAGTCGATCAGATGCTGCGCGAGCTCGTCGGCGTCGACCTCGTCGCCCTGGACGAGGTAGCGCATGGCGTCCTTCACGACCGTCCGCGGGAGGAGCCGCTGCATGACCGCGTCGGGCGTCGTCACGACGATCGGGTCGCGCCCGTGCACCAGATGGAAGAGCGCCCGCATCCGGTCGTGCACCACGGCCGCCGGCGGCGACACCGGCTCGAAGGCCGGGACGTCCCACGCCGGGAACGACTGCACGCTCCGCGTGAGCGCCGGCGTCGCCGGGCTCTCGCCGAGGAAGAGTGCCAGGTCGCTCGCGAGCGTCTCGGCCGCGGTCGCATCGGAGGCGAGGACGAGGAAGGGCGACGGTGCCGCCCGATACGCCTCCGCGATCAGGAGCGCCCGCGCGCTGCCGCGGAGCCCTTCGACGCGTAGACGATCACCCGCACGCGTCGTCGACGCGCGGCGAACGGCGTCGCGGAGCGACGAGCCTTCGTCGTGAGGGAGCGGCTGCATACACGGATGCCCACGCGGGTCGCGCGACCCGGGTGGGGCGAAGGGTCGAAGCTACCAACGGCACCCGAGTGCCGCAACGCGGTCAGCCCCTGGCGCGCCGCGGCGTTACAGACGTCGTTCCGGCCTGTAGCGTCCGCGCCTCTAGCGGAGGTGCGAATGTCCACGCAGTGCCGTCTCCTCGTTGTCGCCGCGTTGCTGCTCGTCGCCGGTGCTCCCATCGCGGGACGAGCCGCGCCCGGGGACCCCGATCTCGACTTCG
>DAIQBH010000134.1:0-16604 GCA_036781285.1 Thermodesulfobacteriota bacterium
CGCCGCCGTCGGTGAAGCGATCGCCGAGGTCCGCGAAGCTGCTCATGCCCGGTCCGTCGAGCACGGCGCCGGGCTGGAGGATGATGCTCTGCGCCGCCACGAGCCGGATCGTGCCGGCGGAGTCGCCCGCGACGTCGATGTTGCCGTCGATGTCGATCGTGCCGGAGCTGGTGAGGGAGATGAGCCCGCCCTGGATGATGAAGCCGTTCGGCTTCACGAAATCGCCGCGCGCCTTCAGCTTGCCGGTCGAGGTGATCGTGATGTTGCCGGCGTTCAGGATTCGGATGAAGCCGCTGCCGGCCATCTCGAAGGTGCGCTCCATGGTGAACGCGCGACCGCCGAGGTCGAAATCGCACCCGCCGGTCGTCACCTCGATCGAGGATCCGTTGACGCGGACCAGCGACGCGGTGCACGTCCCGGACGCGCAGAGCACGTTCGTCGTGTTCGCGAGCGGGTCCGGGCCGCAGGTGCGTGCGACTGCGAACGCCCGCGACGGGCTACCGGCGATCGACGCCACGAGGGCGCCGAGCAGCATGAGGGCGGACCAGGTACCAATGGGCCGCCGGTCGTGACGGGGCTTCACGTGCATACACTCCTTCCAACAACTCAATGGCGATTCTCCGATGGAGGGGAGCCGGCCCGCCGGATTATGGGGGCTGTTCAAACGCCCGGTCAAATAAAAATGTGGAGAATCTGCCACAGGGCTTGCGTTCTTGAGAGGTTCGATCCGGGCGCGTAGAAGCGGGGGACGGGACCGACAGCGTGACGCACTCCACTCGAGCGGATTTTCGGATCTTTCTCCGCGTCGCGAGCCTCTTGAACTCTTCGCTCCACGTCGACGTCGTCCTGCGCGAGCTCCTCGCAGGCCTCGATCGGCTTCTCCAGCCGACCCATTGGTCCCTCCTCCTCCGCGATCCGCTGACGGGCGAGCTGGTCTTCACCGTCGTCCGCGGCGATGCGGAGGGGCAGCTCCTCCAGCGCCGGCTCGCGCCCGACGAGGGCATCGCCGGGTGGGTCGCCACCCACGACGAGGCGCTCCTCATCCCCGACGTCGCCCAGGATCCGCGGTTCTCCGCCCGCATGGACAGCCTCTCGGGGTTCCGCACCCGTTCGGTCGTGGCCGTGCCGCTGCGCGCCCGGGACGCCTGCATCGGGGTCCTCGAGATCATCAACAACCTCGACGAGCGCGTGTTCGACGCGAGCGACGTGGAGATCCTCCAGAGCTACGCCGACTTCGCCGCGATCGCGATCGCGAACGCGCGCACCCACGAGGCCATCGTCGAGCTCTCGAACAGCGACCCGCTGACGGGGCTCCGCAACTCCCAGTACTTCATCGCCGGTGTCGAGCAGGCGATCGCCGCCGGCAGCGCCTTTGCGATCGTGTTCTTCGACATGGACCGTTTCAAGCAGCTCGTCGACACGCACGGACACGTGCGCGGCAGCGCCGCCCTCGCCGAGGTCGGCCAATGGCTCCGCGCCGAGCTCGGCCCGACCGAGATCGGCTGCCGATTCGGCGGCGACGAGTTCGCCATGCTCTTCCCCGGCGCCGACACCGCGAGCGCCGAAGCACGGTGCCACGAGCTCGACCGCCGGCTCTCGGCCCGCACGTTCCTCGACGCCGAGGGCATCTCCGCGTCCCTCGGCGCCTCGTTCGGCGCCGCCGCCTTCCCCGTCGACGGCCGCACGGCCGTCGATCTCCTGCACCGCGCCGACGAGCGCATGTACGGCTCGAAACGCGCCCGCAAGCGCGCGCGCGGCAGCGAGTAGCGCGGCTAGCGCGCCACGCGCGCGCCGGGGTAGCGCGCCACGCGCGCGCCGGATAGCCGCTTGACCGAGCGAGATCAGCCGCTACAACCGCCGTCCATGAGCCAACCCGCCGACCTCGCCGCGTCGCTGCGTTCGTCCGACACTTCGCCGCGCTCGCTCCTCGACAACTGGCGGCAGATCATCGCGACCGGGAACATGCCGCGCGGCGCGACGATGGACGGCGTGTCGCGCTGGCTTTTGATCACCCGCGCGTGCGTCTTCTCGATGACGATCACGTCCGCGGCGATCGGCGGCCTCCTCGCCGCCGCGACGACCGATCACAACCACTGGGGGTATTTCACCCTCGCGCTCGTCGGCCTCGTGCTCGCGCACGCGACCAACAACATGATCAACGACTACTTCGACACCGTCGGAGGCGTCGACACCGAGAACTACACCCGCACCCAGTATGCCCCGCATCCCCTCTTCTCGAACCTGATCTCCAAGGAGGGGCTGATCGCGGCGATCCTCGCCTGCAACCTCGCCGATCTCGCGATCGGGCTCTGGCTCGTGGCGGCGCGCGGCTGGACGGTCGCGGCGTTCGCGCTCGCGGGCCTCTTCATCAGCGTCTTCTACGTGGCGCCGCCGCTCAAGCTGAAGCACCGCGGGCTCGGCGAACCCGGCGTCTTCGTCGTGTGGGGTCCGCTCATGATCGGCGGCACCTACTACGTCACCGCCGGTACGCTGCCGTCCTGGATCTGGCTCGCGTCGGTGCCCTATGCGCTCGTCGTGACGACGGTGCTCATCGGCAAGCACGTCGACAAGTACGAGCAGGACGGCGCGCGTGGCATCCGTACGTTGCCGGTGATCCTGGGTCGTGAGGTGTCCCTCACGCTGAACCAGGTGCTGATGGTCGCCTTCTACGTGATCGTCGCGCTGCTCGTCTGGCGCGGCGTCCTCGGGCCCGGCGTGCTGCTGGTGGCGTTCGCGATTCCGCGCTTGCTCACCGTGCTCCGGGCCTACGGCCAACCGAAGCCCGCGGGACCGCCGCCCGGCTACCGCCTCTGGCCCCTCTGGTACGTGTCGCTCGCGTTCTACCACAACCGTCTCGCGGGCGGCCTCTTCGTCCTCGGTCTCGCGCTGAACGTGCTCCTCGGACTCTGAAGATTTCCACGAAGGACTCCGCAGACAGCATCGTGCACGCCGTTCGACGATTGCTCTTCGCGCTCGCCCTCGGCGCGGCGACCGCGACGTCCGCGCTCGCCGACGCGCGTCTCGGCGATGCCGCCCCGGCGTTTGCTCTTCCCGACGCCGCCGGCCGCACGGTGACGCTCGAGAGCCTGCGCGGCCGCGTCGTCGTGCTCGACTTCACGGCGAGCTGGTGCACGGCCTGCCGCACGGCGCTGCCGGAGCTCGAGGCGCTCGGCGCCCGCTACGCCGCCCGCGGCGTGACCGTCGTGACCGTCGCGATCGACGCCGATCCGAAGGACGCCGACCGTTTCCTTTCCGAGGTCGTCCCGGGGAGCACGATGACCGTGCTCTACGACACCTCGGCGCGCCTCCTCTCACGGTTCGGCGCCGCCGGCATGCCCGCGCACTACGTCCTCGATCGCGACGGCGTCGTTCGCTTCGTCTCGAGCGGCTTCACACGCGATCGGATGGATGCCATCGCCGCCGCCGTCGAGCGTGCGCTCCAGCCCGCCAACAGCACCCCATAGCGCCGGGAGCGGGTCAGGCGGGTCGCGGCGACGTTGCGGCGACAGCCGAGGCATCCGACGAGAAGTCGGCCCGATGAGCGAGCCCGCAAGATACAAGCGACGGGATGGGCGAGCGGCGGGCGCGAGCGAGTTCGGGCGAGCCGGGCCGGCGGCGAAGACGGATCGGCTTCGCCGCTCGTCGCCGCGACCCGACCTGACCCGCTCCCCGCGCGGTCGAGTAGACCGGCTACCGGACGGGCGTGAAGTTCCCCCACGCCGTCGCGTCGCTGCGCTCGTGCCGGAAGCGCAGCACGACGTGGTCTTCGACCATCCCGTGGAAGAGCGTGTTGTGCCACCAGACGTTGTCGTACACCGGCCCGTCGGCATGGATCTCGGCGACGCAGCTCATCTGGACGCAGCGGTGGCGCGCCTCCTCGGCCGTCGCTTCGAGCTCGAAGACGTAGAAGACGAGCGCGCACTTCGGGTCGATGCGCAGCGCCTCGACCGCCGGCGCGTCGGTCGGCAGCAGCGTCGTGATGCTCGTCGGATCGAACACGGCCGGCCCGTCGTAGTAGTCCTTCAGATAGACGATGCCGCGGTCGTAGATTGCCCGGATGCCTTTCGCCCGCTCCTCCTCGTAGATCGCGCGGAACTCGCGCGTCTTCGCGTCGAGCAGGTCGGGACGTGGCAAGAGACCGCAGATGATGCCGTGCGCGGACACGCCCGGGCCTACGCCCGGATGGCGGACGACGAGGAGCGGCGCGACGCCGACGTGCGGCGCGCCGTCGCGGGCTTCCATGGTCCAGCGCCGGAGGCGCACCTGCCAGTCGAGGATCTCGGCCGGCATCTCGTTCCTGGCTCCCATGACGATTCTCCTTCTCGGTCAGGCGCCGACGGCGTGCCGCACGTGGAGGCGGACGTGGCCGGCGACCCACGCGACGTCGGCGACGACGCCGAAGACGTCGCGCAGCATGCGCGGTACGAAGCAGCGCGCGGGCGTCCCGACGTCGTAGAGCCGCCCGCCCTGGAGCACCGCGACGCGATCCGCGACCGCCGCGGCCTCGTCGAGGTCGTGCAGCACGACGACGATGGTCCGGCCCTGCTCGTCACGGAGCCGCGCGAGCAGCGCGAGCAGCGCGTGGCGGTGTCGGAGGTCGAGCGCGGCGGTCGGCTCGTCCAACAGCAGGATGTCCGACTGCTGCGCGAGCGCCATCGCGAGCCAGACGCGGCGCCGCTCGCCGCCCGAGAGCGTCTGCACCTCGCGCTCGCGGAGCGCCAGGGCATCGACGGCGTGGAGCGCGGCGCGAACGGCCTCGCGATCCTCGGCGTTCGGACCGGCGAACGGCCGGCGATGCGGATGGCGACCGCAGAACACGAGCTGCTCGACGAGCAGACCCTCGGGACACACCGGGCTCTGCGGTAGACGCGCCATGCGGAGCGCGAGCTGACGCCGGCGGAAGTGGCGCACGTCGGTGCCTTCGAGCTCGACCGCGCCGCGGCGCGGGCGGAGCGTATCGCCCATGACCGCGAGCGTCGTCGATTTGCCCGAGCCGTTCGGCCCGACGAGCGCCAGGATCTCCCCGCGCGCGACGCCCAGGGTGAGATCGCGGACGGCGTCACGGTCGCTCGTCGGGTGGCGTGCGTGAATCTCGCGCGCGACGAGGATATCGGCTGCCGGAGACGCCGTCACACCACCCTCCGCCAGAGCTCGAAGAGGAAGTACGGGCCCCCGAGCAGCGCCAAGAGCGCGCCGACCGGGAGCTCGAGCGGCGCCGCGAACGTGCGCGCGCCCGCGTCCGCGAGCACCACGAGCGCCGCACCGCCCAGCACGGAGAGCGGCAGCAGCACGCGATGATCTGGCCCCGCGACGATGCGGACCGCGTTCGGCACCACGAGCCCGACGAAGCCGACGAGGCCCGCGACGCTCACCGCGCCGGCCGCGAGGAGCGCCGCGACGCACGCCGCGCCGAGCCGCGCGCGCTCGACGTGGAGCCCGATGCCGCTCGCGCTCGCGTCGTCGAGCAGGAGCAGATTGAGCGCCCGCGTGCTCGCGAGCGCCAGCAGGACTCCCGTGACGGTCGGAACCAGTGCGAGCCGCACGTCCTCCCAGCCGACACCGGCAAGCGAGCCGATCGTGAACGCCACGAACGCCGGCGCGCGATCGGCGAACGCGTAGGTGACGAGCGCCACCAGGGAGAACAAGAGGGCCTGCACCGCGACCCCGCTCAACATGATCCGGAGCGGCACCATGAGACCGCGGCCGGTCCAGGCCGCGCCGAGCACGATCGCGGTCGCGAGCAGCCCACCGACGAATGCGCACGCGGGGAGCGCGTAGCGATACGCCGGCAGCAGCAGGATGCCGACGAGGCCGCCGAGCCCCGCCCCCGCCGTGACACCCATGATGCCGGGGTCGGCGAGCGGATTCCGGACGACGGCCTGGAGCAGCGCACCCGCCGTCGCGAGCGCCGCGCCGATCACGACACCCGCGGCGATCCGCGGCAAGCGGATCTGCCAGAGCACGACGTGCGCCGGATGGCTCGCGTCGGCGAGTGCCCGCGGCAGCTCGCGCCACGGGACGCCGACGGCGCCGAGCCCCGCCGCAACGAGCACGCTCGCGCCGACACCGGCGGCGACGAGCGCGGTCTGCACCCGCAGATCCGGAACTCGCCGTGACCGCCAGAGAAGCAAGCGGGCACGGACCCGTGCGAAGGATCCGGTCACGCCCCGGGTGCGTGCGCCGGCCGCGCCGGCATCGCCGCGGTCTCGGGATCGGCCGCGAGCTTCCGGAGCTCGCCGGCCGCGGCGCCGAGCTGGAGCCCGGGGTTCGACGAGAAGAGGGCCGGCGACAGTACGTGGATCCGGGCGGCGTTGGCCTTGCCCTTCTGCCAGATGCCCCGCTCCTGGAAGCGCTCGGCGAAGCGTGCCTTCACCTGGTCCGGCGCCCCGTGTGACACGAGCAGCACGAGCTCGGGATCGAGCCCCGCGAGCACCTCGTCGTTCACCTCGACGAAGCCGGGATGGCGCTCCGGCCCTCCGACCTCGCTCGCGAGGTTGCGGAGCCCGACGCGCGCGGCAAGGTCGCCGACCCACGTCTTCGCCGTCATCAGCGTGAAGGACTCGGGCGTGCCGAAGACGAGCAGCGTGCGGCGGGCGGGCGCGTTCCCGCCGAGCGCTTCACGGGCCGTCGTGACCTGACGCTCCATCACTTCCGCGACACCGACCTTCTTCCCGACCTCGGCGAGCCCGGCGAGCGTGCCCTCGACGCTCATCGAGTCGATGAGGAGCACGGCCGCGCCGGTCGCTTCGAGGCGGGCCGCGAAGCGTGCGTGGAGCGCGCGGTCGCCGACGACGAGCCCGGGCTTGGCGGCGGCGAGCCGCTCCATGCTCGGGTCGTGCGGGCTGCCGAGATCCGCGACGTCGTCCGCCGTCGGCTGCGTCATCTGCCGCCGGACCGCCGCGACCACCACGACGCGCGTCGCGTCGTGCTGGCGGAGCGCGTCCTCGACGAACGGCAAGAGCGTCGCGACGCGCACCGGGCCGGCCGCCGCTTGCTCCCCATGGGCGATATCGACCGCGCACGTCGCGACGAGCGCGAGCGTGCAACCGAGCTTTCCGACGAGATGCTTCCTCATGAGCGACCTGTTCCTTTCTTCTCACGCATCATCGCGCGTCCGCCGTCGCCGCGTTCAGCACGAAGCGCACGGGAACCTCCATCCGCACGGCGACGGCCGTGCCCTGACGATCGCGCGCCGGCTTGAACCGCCACCGTTGCACCGCAGTGACGGCCGCGCGTTCGAGCTCCGGCACCGCCGAAACGACGGCGATGTCGCCCGTCACCCGTCCGTGGCGATCGACGATCACCTCGAGCACGACCTCGCCCTCGATGCCGGCGAGGCGCGCGCGGCGGGGATATTCGGGAACGATGCGCGTCACGAGCACGGGCGCGGTCGCGACGTCGCCGAGGCGGAAGACGTCCTTCCCCGTCCCGCCGACGCGGCCATCCGCCACACCATCCGCCGTGCCGCCGACCGTGTCGCCCGTCGCACCGGTGATGCCGCTCGCGGTGCCCGCGGGGACGTCGGCGGGCGGCGGCGCCATGGATTCGACCGGCTCGGGCGCCACTGCGACCGGCTCCGGGACCGCCGCGGGCGGCGGCGGTTTCGGCTCGGCCGGCTTCGTGGCGATCACGCGCTTCGGCTCCGGCTTCACCGGCGCGGGCTTCGGCGCCGCGACCGGCTTCGGCGGCTCGACGGGGGGCGCGGTCGCGATCTTCGCGGTCCCCTTCGGCGCCGCCGCGCCGGGCGCCGGGTCGACGTACACGAGCCGCACCCGTCGCACGACGAGGGGCGCCTGCTTCGCCGCGCGCGAGAACGACGTCAGAAGGAGGACCACGACGACCACGTGGATGCCGACGGAGAGCCCGAACGAGACGCCGACCGCACGGAGACGGTCGCCGCGCACGCCCTCGAGAGCGAACTGATCCATCCGCCGCTCACTCGAACTCGTACGTCACGCCGCCGAGGAACGCCTGCTGGGCCGCGAAGAGCTGGCGTTGCGCGACGACGGCCGCGGCGTCGATCTTCTCGTCGAAGACGTTCAGCCCCTGTACGAAGAGGCCGATTCCGGCTGCCCACTTCGGCACCGACACGCCCGCGGTCTCGAAGGCAGGCCCGAGCTCCTGATCGATCTTGAAGTTCCAGAGCCAGGCCGGATCGACCGCCTGGTCCGGCGAGTTGACGAGATCGGCAAAGATCCCGGTCTCGTACGTCCCCCAGATCTTCACCTGCGACGCCGTCGGCTCGTAGCGATACGTGACGGACGGAATGACCCGGTGCTCCGGGCGGAACGGCAGCCGCTTGCCGTCCTCGCCCGCGATGCCGCTTTGGTTCTCGGCATCGAGGTAGCCGTAGCCGATCGAGAGGTCGAGCCGATGGTCGACGGTCGCGTCCGGCAGGAACGCCGCGAGCGGCGCCGCTTGGACGCCGAGCTCGACGCCCTGCGTCCGCGCCTTCGAGACGTTGTCGAAGGTGAAGATCGGGCCCTGGAGCTCGGGGAACGGGTGGGCGAAGCCCTCGTCGCACTGGCCAGGGGCCGCGCACGCGATCGTGTTCGCGATGAGGTCCTCGAACTCGTGGCGGAAGAAGCTGAGGTTGCCGCGCACGATGTCGCGCCAGTTGGCGTCGACGTTGAAGTTGATCGCCGTGTCGCGCTCGGCGTCGAGGTTCGGGTTGCCGACGATGGCGTATCCCGTCACGCGGTCGCCCACGATCGCGACGTTGTTGATGTCGATGTCGTAGAGCTGGAGCAGGTCGGGCGCACGGAAGCCGCGGCCGACCGTGAAGCTCGCGTTCGCCCAGTCCCACGGGCGGTACGTGAGCGTCGCGCGCGGGTTCACGGCGAGCCCGAATTCGCTGTGCTTGTCGAAGCTCGAACCGACGACGAGCGTGAGGCGGTCGTCGAACAGCGCGATCTCGTCTTGCAGGAACGGGCTCACCTGCCAGGTCGTCTCGTCGAAGCCGGGCGCGCTGAAGCTCGCGTCCCGGCCGCCGATCGCGCGCGACGGCGAGTCGATGTTCTCCTCCCGGCCCCGCACGCCGACGACGAGGACGTGATCCGTCGGGCCGAGGGGGCCCGCCGCCCACGTCGTGCGGCCCTCGCCGAGCCAGCTCACGTACTCGATATCTTCGACGAAGCCCTCGAGGTCGTTCTCGCGATCGAAGCCGTAGCGGCTGCCGGAGAGGTCGATGGTCCAGCGCGGTGCCACGTTCCACGTCCAGGCGAGCCCGGTTGCGATGTCCTGGTTCTCGGAGAGAGGGTTGTCCTCCCGGACGTAGTTGTTCTCGAGGCGGAGGCTCTGCCACGCGGTCGGGTAGTCGAGTCGGATGAAGGCGGTGTCGCGCTTCTGGAGCTCGTCGCTGTCCTCGAACTGCGCGCTGATGGGCCCCAGGAGCTCGGCGATCTTCACCTCGTCGTGCTGGCCCGAGACGAAGAGCTTCACCGGTCCGACGTCGGCGCCGACGGCGGCGTTGTAGAGCTGGCGGCCGTACGAGCCGCCGGCCGCGGTGCCCGCGACGTAGTACGGGTCACCGCCCGAGCGCGTCCGGATGTTGATGACGCCGGCCATCGCGTCGCTGCCGTAGAGGCTCGACGCCGGGCCGCGGATGATCTCGATCTGCTCGATGTTGGTCGCGGGGATGTCGCGGAGATCGACGATGCCGTCGGCGCCGCCGAGAAAGCGCTGCCCGTCGAGGAGGATCAGCACCTTGTTGGGATCCGCGCCCTGCATGCGGACCGTGCTCGCACCGAGCCCGAACTGCTCGTTCTGACGGACGTAGATGTCGGGAATCAGGCTCAGCACGGCGTCGATGCCGCCCGCCTGTACGGCCTCGATCTCTTCCTTCGTGATGACCTGCGTCGGCACCGGGGCTTCGTCGGCCGCGTGCGGCGTCTTGGTGCCCGTGACGACGGTCTCCTGCATGCGGTGTCGCGCGGGCGGCGCGTCCGCCCCTTTCGGGGGAGCCGCCGCCGGCGCCGGCTCCTCGG
This sequence comes from Thermodesulfobacteriota bacterium, assembly GCA_036781285.1. Lineage (GTDB taxonomy): Bacteria > Desulfobacterota > Binatia > UTPRO1 > UTPRO1 > UTPRO1. The sequence goes on from DAIQBH010000134.1 coordinate 9,987, forward strand.
CCGGCGGGGCCGCAGGGTCGGCGGCGCGTCCTGCCCGCGCGGGGCAAAGCAACGCGAGCAGCACCGCCACCGACACCGTCCGCAGCCATCCCCGGGCACACCACGACCCGTGTGCGTGCGAGGGCGGCGGACGGAGACGAAGGAAACGAATGCTCACCGATCTCCCGCGCACACGAGCTCGGCCGGGAGCGCGCTCCGGCCGACCAGCGAGGCCGCGCCACCCGCGGCGAGGTCGCCGTACGCGCGCGACACCGGGCAGGACGCGCTGCGGAACACGCAATCGGCGACGTCGCCGAGCGTGGTCGCCGGCAGGCCGTCGGCGGCGCAGGCGGCGATCACGTCGCTGAAGCCGAGCGCGACCACGAGCTCCGCCGGCGGCCGGCCGACGCACACCGACGGGAAGTCGTCGCGGAAAGACGCGCGTGCAGCGGCGAGGGCGTTCGCGGCCGACGTGCACTGCTCGTCGGCGTTTGCTCGGCAGCTCCCCGGGTCGCCGTCGGCGACCGTGCAGCCCGCCTCGGCCGCGAGGCAGGCGCCGATCGAGCTCCCGGCCTCGGCCTGCGCCCGCGCGGAGGAGCGCAGGAGCGCCTCCTGGCATGCGATGAACTGCGCCGCCGCGTCGACCGCGATCGCCTGGCAGGTCGCGCTACAGCTCTGGCCCGGCGGGTCGCACTGCTCGCCCGTGTCGACGACGCCGTCGCCGCAGCGGGGACTCCGGCAGTCGGTCCGGCACGCGTCCTCGGCGCTGTCCGAGTTCGCGCTGCCGTCGTCGCACTGCTCGCCCGTGTCGGTGACGTCGTCGCCGCAGCGCGGGTTTCGACAGTTGCTGCGGCACGCGTTCGGCGCCGTGTCCGAGTTGTCGGCGCCGTCGTCACACTCCTCGCCGACGTCCGGGACGCCGTTGCCGCACGCGACCGGCGGCGGCTCGTCCCGGCAATTCGCGTCACACCCGTCGCCCGGCTCGCGGTTGCCGTCGTCGCACTCCTCGCCGGCATCGGTCGTGCCGTCGCCGCAGACCGGATCGGGCTCCTCGCCGCCGTTCACGACGAAGAACGGCAGCTTCGCGCCGCCGACACCCGGAGGGCCCGCGCTGTTCGGGCCGAGGTCGTCGATCGACGTGCCGCTGTTCGCGTCGTCGGTCGCGAAAACGACGCCGATGTGGGTCGCGCCGCCGGCGACGAGCGCCTTCACTTGCGCCGTCAGGTCGACCTCGAACGACACCGGACCCGTGGAAGCGAGCGTCGCGTCGGTGATGGCGCCCTGCGCGCCCGTCGCCACGACCGCGTCCGGCGTCCCGCTGCCCTCCGCGAAGTCGGAGAGCACGACGGAGCCGTCACCGCCGTAGACGTGGATCTGGATGCGCTCCGAGGCGGTGCCGTCGAAGTCGGTGCCGGGACCGAAGGTCGAGAGGACGTCGTCGACGTTGAAGTGCAGCACGACGCTCGTGACGGCATCGGCGGCGAGCCCGCCGGTCACGGTCGCGACAGGGAACTCCGCGATGCCGCGCTCCTCCGTCGCCCCCGGCTTCAGCCCGATCCCGAGCTGGTTGCCCGCGACGTCGGGCGTCCCGTCGAGCGGCGCAATGCCTGGGAAACCGTCGACGATCCCGTCGAACTGCGCGCCGCCTTCCCCGGTCACGACGGTGCCGACGTGGATGCCGAGGGTCGACGACCCACAGGTCTTGTCGGTGAACTGGACACCCTCGCCGTTCAGCAATCCGAACGCGAGCGGCGCGCTCGCGGCGAGCGCGTCGGCGCCGGCGCATTCGACGGTCGCGCCGAGGCAGGTGGCGAGCGCATCCATGCCGTCGATCCCGCCGCCGACGGTCGCACACCGCGGCGCCAGCGCGTCGAGACCGAGCGTCCCGGCGAGATCGCCGATCGCGAGCCCGGCGCACGCCGCGCCGTTCAGCGCGCCGAGGACGGCCGCGCGCGGAACCGATGCGGCCCCGAGCGCGGTGGTACAGCTCGCCGCGGCCGCGTCCAGGCACGCCGTCGGGTCGGTCCCGTCGACGTCGTCGCGGATCCGGCACGCGACCACGTCGCCGCACGTGTCGGCCGCCGCGAGACGGTCCGCGAGCGCGTCCGCGCCCGCCGCGAGGACGGCGTTCTGGCAGGCCGCGAGCTCGGCGTCGGTCGGCCCCTCGTTGCCGCCGCCGTTGCCCCCCTCATCGCCGCCGCCCCCACCTCCGCCGCAGCCGACCAGCAGCGCGCCGAGCAAGAGAGCGGCGCCCCACGTCGAGGGGCGCCGTGCGAATCGCGATCGTGTCGTCATCATCGTCTCCAGATCCGTGAGCGTGCCCGGGTCAGAGCGGGCACAAGGGGAACGCGCCCTCGAGCCCGACGCTCGTGAGCAACACGCACGCGACGCCGTACGCCGACCGCAGCGACGCCGCGGCCGCCTCGAGATGTGCATCGAGCGTGCACGTCGCGACCGTCGCCATGTCGCTCGCGGCGTCGTCGCAGGGTGTGGCGAGCTCGGCGGGGGTCACCCCGACGCAGGCCTTCGCGATCGCGCCGAGCGCCTTGGCGCGGGCAGTCGACACCTTCGAGCCCGGCGCGCTCGCGATGCCGGCGGTGCACTTGCCGGCGACGCTCGCCGCGCCTTTCCCCTTCGCAACGGCGGCGAGAATGCCGTCGAAGCACTTCGCGGCCTGCTTGTTGACGGCCGCCTGGTAGCCTTGCGGGGCCTTGGCGAGCGCCGTCTGACATTTGAGCGCCGCCTTCCCGAGAACGGGCGGCTCGGTCGGCTCGGGGTCCGGCGTCGTAATCGTCAGGTACGGAAGCTTGGCCCCCCCGACACCTGGCGGAGAGAGGGCGTCGAGCGACGTGCCGGTGTTGTCGTCGTCGGTCGCGAGGACGACGCCGAAATGCGTCGCGCTCCCGGCGAGCACCGCCTTCAGCCTGGTCGTGACGTCGATCGTGAACACCTCGGGGCCGCCCGACAGGAGGCTTGCGTCGGTGATCGTTCCGCGCGGCGTCGTGTCGATCGACGCGAGCGGCTGGCCGGCGACGTTCCCGAAATCGGTCGTCTGCACGCTGCCGTCGCCGTCGTACCCGAACGCGATGATCGTGTCGGCGGCGTTGCCGCCGAAGTCGGCGCCGGGACCGAACGTGCTCAGCACGTCGTCGATCGTGATGGTGAGCGTCGCCGCGAGGATGTCGTCGGCGGCGAGCGACTCGAGGCCGGCGAGCGGGAACTCCGAGATGGCGCGCAGCTCGAGCCCGCCCGACTTCAGCGCGACGCCGAGCGCCTGATTGCCCGCGTCGCCGACGCCGTCGGGCGCGGGCAGCGGCGGCATGTTGCCGGCGAAGAACCAGCCGTCCCCGACGCTGTCGTGGACCGTGCCGGACGTCGTCTCGTCGACGACGATGGTGTCGGCGCGCGCGCCGGCAACGGGGGAACAAACCGCGGCGCCGAGCAGCGCGCCGAACAGCATCGCCAGGGATCGTGCATGGCTCATGAATCGTGTCCTTCCATGGAACGTCGTCGCGTTCGTCTCCGGGACGACGGCGGCACGCGGCCGCCGCCGCCCCGGATCGGGTGGCCGGTGTCAGGGGTTGCAGAGACTCGGGTAGTCGTCGTCGAGTTCGACCGCTTCCAGGAGAACGCACGTCTTCGCGTAGCGATCCGCGATCATCGACTCGACGGCGGACTCGGTGGCCTCGACGACGCAGGCTGCGGTCGCCGCGATCGTGGTCGCGCCGGCGTCGCAAGGGCCGTCGACGTCGGCGGGCAGCGTGCTGCCGCACGCCTTCACGATGGCGGCCGCCGCCTTGGTCTTCGCCTTCGCGACCGCCGACTTCGCGTTCGCGGGATCGAGCACCTTGTCGCACGCCTCGGTGGCGCTCGCCGCGGGATCACCGGCGCTCGCGGCCTTCAGGATCGTGTCCAGGCACTTCGCGAACGCCTTCTGCTCGGCCGCCGCGAGCCCCGCCGCCGCCTTCGCGATGCCCGCCTGGCACTTCAGCTCGTCGGCGTCGTACACGGGCGGCACCTCCGGCACGACGGGGGTGATCTCGATCGTGATGTACGGCAGCTGCCCGCCCGCGACACCCGGCGGCGACAGGTCGTCGAGCGACGTGCCGGTCGGCGTGTCCGTCGTGCCGAGCAACACGCCGAAGTGCGTCTCGTTGGCCGTGAGGAACGCCTGCACCGCCGCCGTGACGTCGACGTCGAACGACAGTGCCCCGGACACCGCCAGCGACGCGTCGGTCACGACCCCGGGGACGATCGTCCCGAGCGGCGCCAGGCCCGCCGGCGAGAAGTCGGACGGGTTCACGGTACCGTCCGCCGGGTAGCTGTACGCCGCGATCGGCGACGACGCGGTGTTGTCGAACTCCGCGCCCGGCCCGAACGTGCCGATCACGTCGTCGATCGTGACCGTGAGCGTCGCGCTCGTGACGTCCGCCGCCGTGAAGCCGGCGAGGCTCGCCAGCGGGAACTCCGAGAGCGCGCGCAGCTCGAGAACGCCGGCACGGAGCGCGACCGCAAGCGCTTGCCCGCCCGCGTCGCCGACGCCGTCGGGCGGCGGCTGCGAGGGCCCGGCGAAGAACCAGCCGTCGCCGACGCTGTCGTAGTCGGCACCGGCGGCGCCATCGAGCACGACGGTGAGAGCCTGGGCTGGGGCGGCTCCGCAGATCAGGGAGCCGAGAGAGGCGGCCGCGACGAGGCGGCCGAGCGACGGGAAGTGCATGAGAATCTCCTTTCGTGGGCGCGCGGGACCGATGCTTCGATCGGAGCGAGAGCCCGCATGTGCGGTGGATGCTTCGGGCTCGGGGCGCTCACAGACAGGACCGCTGGCCACTGGGGAGACGAAACCGGACGTCGTCAGGTTTCGGGCGGTGCGCGTCCGGACGACGCCTGCCCGACGATCGGCACGAGCATCGTCCGTTTGCAGCGTCGGCACTTCAGCTGCACGCCCTCGGGCGTGACGCGGGCGAGGAGACTGCCGCAGCAGCAGCGGAAGTCCTGGCTCGCATCACGCTCGGGATCGGGCGGGCGGCGGGAGGGTCGGCGTTCGACGATCATTCAGTGCATGATTTTGAGAATCAATTTCAATCGGGCGGCCTCCTGTTACCGATCGTCGCATCGGCTGTCAAGGCAGCGCGTGGTCCACGCTGGCCCACCACGGACCCGTCGCGTAGGTTGATCGCATGATGCGTGGCGGAGAACGCGGGCACGCCGACCACGACGAATCGCGCGCCACCCCCGAGCTGACCCTCGCGACACCACCGACGCGCACCCTGCCCCCACCGCGCCGGAGCTACGTCGGCGTCGTCTCGCTGGTCGTCGCCGTCGTCGGCGCCGTCGCCTGCCGTATGGGCCTCGTGCTCGATCCCGGCCCCGACCCGACGTGGCTGCGCGTGCTCGCGGCGGGCTTCGAGGCCGCCATGGTCGGCGGGATCGCCGACTGGTTCGCGGTGACGGCTCTCTTCCGTCATCCACTCGGCATCCCCATTCCGCACACCGCCCTCGTCGTGGAACGGCGCGACAAGCTCGTCGACGGCATCGTCGACACGGTCCAGGACGAGTGGCTCTCGCCCGAGGTGATCGGCGCGAAGCTCGCGGCCTTCGCGCCGAGCGACCTCGTGGTCGAATGGCTGCGTGACCCCGAGCATCTCCACCGGGTCGGCGCACCGCTTCGCGACCTGCTGCGCACCAACGCGAGCTTCCTCACGGAACCGGAATTGGCCGACTTCACCGAACGCAACATCCGCGGCGCGGTGGCGCGGTTCCCCATGGACCGCGCCGTCGCGTGGCTCGCGACCGCCAGCGCGAGCCCGAGCGCGCAAGCGGCGATGACGAGCCTCGCGATCTCGATCGCGAACCTCGCCGATCGGCCCCGCACCGCGGAGAACCTCCGGTACGCGTTGGAGCGCTCGGCGGAGACGCTCCACGCGAGCGGCAAACGCCTCGTCCCGTTGCTGCTCCGGCGCCGCCTGGTCCAGCGCAAGGTCGTCGAGGCGATCTGCTCCTACGCCTCGACGGAGCTGCGGGCGGCGTCCGCCGACGAGGATCACCCGCTCCGTCGCGCCGCCTTCGACGCCCTCGCCGAGTTCGCCGAGCGTCTCGATGCGGGCGATCCGCAGGCGGTCGAACAGGCGGAAGCGATGCGATCCGCGATCCTCGAGTCGCTGAGCTCGGGGCCGCTCGTGCGCGAGCTCCTCGCCCAGCTACGCCACCAGCTCGAAGCCGATCTCGCGAGCGGCACGAGCTCTCTCTCGGAGTTCGTCTCGCGCCGTCTCCGCACCACGGTCGTCGACTGGCTGAGCGACGCCCACCATCGCGAGCAATTCGATCATTGGGTCCGCACCATGAGCGCGGACATGCTGCGGCGACATCATCACCAGATCGGCCGCACGGTGCGCGACTACCTCGAACAGCTCGACGACGCGGAGCTCGTCGAGCGCATCGAGGCCCGGGTCGGCGCGGATCTCCAATACATCCGCCTGAACGGCGCGGTCATCGGCGGCCTCGTCGGCGTCGTGCTGGCGCTCCTTCACCTCCTGTTCGGCGGCTGACCTCGGAGTCGCACATCGGGTCGTGCGCGGCGGGGCGGGAGGGGCGCTTCGGCGCCTCGGGCGCGGGACCCGCAACCGCTCAAGGGCACCTTTC
>DAIQBH010000135.1:0-16496 GCA_036781285.1 Thermodesulfobacteriota bacterium
CGTAGTTCTCGTCGTCGCGTCCGTAGATGAGTGGGAACTTTCGGAGCTGGCCGGTCTTCCGACCCTTTACCTGGAGGATGAGACAGTCGGTGCCGTTCCAATCGTGACCGACCTTGCCGCCGGTCTCCTCGTACTGGCGAACGTGCTCGTCGCCGAACAGGCTGAAGTCAGGCATGCGGGCGACCCTGCCATGCGCGCCGAGGCTTGGCGACCCTCACGGAGTCCGCCAGCGTCGATCAGCCGGGGAAGCGACCCTGGGCGCGGAAGCGTTCGATGTACGGCGCATAGTCTCCGGGCTGCTGCTCGGCGCGCAGGCGATCCGCGGGAATCGGCACCCAGGGCTGCTTGCTCCGGAGCCAGATGTCCCCGACCGGCTCGACCCAGCTCGTGTCGTCGAGGGTTCCGGCTCGGAGACTCAAGAAGCCGCCGGCGGGACGCTGGCCGTTCGCGATCCGCGTTCCGCAGTCGCCGCAGAAGATTCCGTACCGGGTGTTCCCGGCGTCGGACGTCCATTCGACGACCTTGGGCTCGCCGGCCGTGAACCCGAAGCCCGCTTCGAAGATCGTAACGGAGGTCGAGAAGGCGCCGCCGCTCACCTTCTGGCAGTTCGTGCAGTGGCAGTTGTAGACCATCATCGGCGGCTGCGAGAGCGTGTAGCGAAGGGCGCCGCAGGAGCAGCCGCCCGCAAGGGGGAGCACGACGTTGGGCATGGCGCACCGCCTACTCGGCGCGCGCCGTCGAGGGAAGCGGAGCCGCGTTTGGCGAAACCGTCCGATCGCGGGGGACTGCCCGCGCGACGGCGCTCGAAAGCGCCGTCGGGCCGGTCGCGGCGTACACCGACACCGGCTTCCGCCGTGCGTGCCGAGGGCGGGCCCCGGCTGAGACGAATGGACTAATACGCGACCGCCTTGTCGTGCGACGACTGCGCGCCGACGGCGCGGCTCACCTTGGCGGCCGTCTCCTTGGCCATGCGCTCGTGCGCCTCGAGCGTAGGCAGGGTCTTCTCGGCCCACTTCTTCAGCTCCGGATCGTCGCCGCGTTCCGAGAAGGCGCGGAACTTCGCCACCGCGTGATCGTGATCGCTGACCATGGCGTCCATGTACGCGCGATCGAACTCGGCGCCGGACACCTTGCCGAGCTTGTCCATGAGCATCTTGTGGTCGGCGTCGGTATCGGTCGGCACCGGGATGTTCTTCGACGACGCGAGGCCCTTCAGCTCGTCGTTCGCCTTCGAGTGGTCGTCGACCATGCGGCGCGCGAACTGCTTCACGTCCTCGCTCGCGGCGCGCGCGCTCGCGAGCTTCCCGAGCTCGACCTCGGCCATGCCGTCGCGGGCGGCGTGGGCTACGAACTCCGGCGCCATCGTCGGCATCTTGGTGGCGCCGGCGTCCAGACTTCCCTGGACACCATGATCGACGCTCGGGCGGCCGGCCTGGTGCTGTTGCTGGTCGCTCGCCGCGAAACCGCCGCTCGGAACGACCAGCGCTGCGAGCGCGAGCGCGCCAATGGTGATGCTACGTGTTGTCCGCATGATGAATCCCTCCCTTGGGGCCGAGGCAGCAAGGGCGATGCCACACACCGGTCAGGCGATCTGGCGGCATCGAACGCGTGCTCGTCGGCAGATTGTACGATTGACGGCAGCGTGCGCCGCGCGCATGGAAACGACGCGATGCGGAGCCTCCGAGATCGTCTAGACCGCTGGGCCCCAGCGGAGAGCGGGGTGCTCCTCGCGGCGCTCGGGATCGCGACGAGCCTCTGGATCTTCGTGGTGGTCGCGAGCCTCGTGGTTTCCGGGCACGCGCAAACGATCGACGAACGCATCCTGCTGGCGTTTCGCCGGCCCGAGGATCCCGCCGTGCCGATCGGCCCGCGGTGGTGCCATCAGATCGCGATCGAGGTGACGGCGCTCGGCAGCGTACCGGTGATGATCGCGATCATCCTCGCCGTGTGCGCGTGGATGGCGCTCGCCGACCGCCGCGCGTCGATCGGCATCGTGCTCGCATCGAGCTGTGGCGCGGGGCTCCTCAACACCGCCCTCAAGAACGCGTTCGGCCGGCCGCGCCCGGCCGTCGTCCCGCAGCTCGCGATGGTCGACTCGATGAGCTTCCCGAGCGGCCACGCGATGATGGCGGCCGCGGTCTATCTGACCCTCGGCGCGCTCCTAGCCCGCACGACGACGCGCTGGCAGCTACGCCTCTCCTATCTCGGAGTCGCGCTCGCCGTGACGGGGCTCGTCGCGCTCTCGCGCGTGTACCTGGGCGTGCACTACCCGTCCGACGTCCTCGCGGGCATGGCCGCGGGCGCCCTCTGGGCACTCGCGTGCGACCTCGCCGCATGGCGATTGCAGCGCGAAGGCATCGAACGAGCGCCGGTGCGTTGACCGGACGACGACGCAAACGCCGTCAGGCGTGCGTGCCGGCGACCTTGCGATAGTCGACCTCGCCCACCTGGATCCGCGCTTCCATCTTGCGCGCGAGATCGCGGAGACAGCCCGCCCCGAGGCGCCGCGCCTGCGGCATCATCTCCGCTTCCTCCTCGGCGACGTGGTCCTGCACCGTCCGCCAAAGCTCGGCGAGCGGGCGTTCGAGATCGGCCTTACCGGCGTGCGGATCGCGCAAGGCCTCGAGCTGGCGCACGATGCCGGCGTGCTCTTCGCGCGCGCGCTCCGCCATGAGCTTTCCTTCCCGCAGGGTGGCGACGGCAGGGTAAAAGATCTCCTCTTCGAGCGCCGCGTGCATCGTTAGACGGTCGACGAGCCGGCCGAGCAGATCGTGCCAATCCGCCTCGTCCGACTCGTGATCGAGCTTCTCGAAGAGTGCTTCCGCTTCCGCGTGCTGCGTCAGCAGCATATCGATGGCGTCCATGCCCCAGACGCCACCATGTTCCGTGCCAAGCAAAGTCCTTGCGGGCGTCGCATGCCGCAGCCCCACGCCCCGGAACAATCTACAGATTGCGGGTCATTCTCGCAGATAATGACAGGTGTACCCGCCCGGGTGCTTCTGGAGATAGTCCTGATGGTACTCCTCCGCACGCGTGACGGGACCCGCTTCGACGATCTCTGTCACGATGGGCTTCTTCCACTTGCCCGAGCGGTCGACCCGCGCCTTCACTTCTTCGGCGATTTTGCGCTGCGCGGGCGACGTCACGAAGATCGCGGAGCGATACTGCGAGCCGACGTCGTTGCCCTGGCGGTTCAACGTGGTCGGATCGTGCATCCGGAAAAACCACTTCTCGAGCAGGTCGGCGTACGAGAGCTTCGTCGGATCGAAGACGACGCGCACCGTCTCGGCGTGGCCCGTCGTACCGTCGTGCATCGACTCGTACGTGGGGTTCGACGTCGTGCCACCCGTGTAGACGGCCTCGGTTTCGACGACGCCGGGCACCCCGCGAAGGATCTCCTCCATGCCCCAGAAACACCCGCCCGCGAGCAGCGCCGTCTCGTAGGTCGGGCCGGCCGCCGCGGGTGAACCCACCGGGCTCATGAGCGCGAGCACCATCGCGACGATCAAGCGCATCGCGTCCAGATACAGCCGGCGGTTCACGCCCGCAACGGAGTCGGCGCCGGCAAGATTTACATCGCGGGCGTCACTTTCCGCGCACTTTCACGTCGATGCGGACGGCATGCGTGTTGCAACCTCGCTCACCCAAACACAGGGAGGTGAACGACATGCAGCGCACGTTGTCTTCGATCATCGCCGGCGCATCATTCGTGGCCGGCGCGCTCGTGCTCGCGGCGGCACCGAGCCACGCCGCCGGGATGCAGGATGAAGTCGATCAGGCGACCGCCATCATCGAACGCTTTCGCGAGATGCCCGAGGAAGGCATCCCCGAAAAAGTCCTGAAAGACGCCAAGGGACTCGCCATCCTCACCGTGCTGAAGGCCGGCTTCATCTTCAGCGGTCAGGGCGGTTGGGGCGTCGTCGTCGCGAAGACCCCGAACGGCTGGAGCGCGCCGTCCGCGATCGGCACCGGCGGCGCCGGGTTCGGCTTCCAGGTCGGCGGCCAGGTCACCGAGTTCGTGCTGGTGTTGAACACACCGGAAGCGGTGGATGCGTTCGCGCGCGGCGGCAACGTCTCGTTCGGCGGCGCGCTCAGCGCGGCCGCCGGTCCCGTCGGACGCACCGCGGGTGCCAGCGTGATGCCGGTGGCGGCCGTCTACACCTACAGCCGCAGCCAGGGTCTGTTCGCCGGCGCCTCGATCGAAGGCACGGTGATCGCCGCGCGCGACGAGGCGAATCGGGGCTACTACGGCCGCGACGTCACCCCGAAGGAGATCCTGTCGGGTCAGGTGAAGGCGCCGCGCGGCGCCGAAAAGCTGAAGGCCGCCCTCGGCAAGCTGTAGTCGATTCGAGGGAGCTCTGCCTCGGCGGAGCCGCGGCGACGGTGAGCCGCTGCGGCTCGCCGTCGTTCACACGGCGGCGATCGCGTTCGCGACGGCCTCGATGTTCTTGCCGTTGAGCGCGGCGACGCAGATGCGTCCCGAGTCGACGGCGTAGATCGCGAAGCGGTCGCGGAGCGCCGCGACTTGGTCCTTCGTGAGACCCGAATACGAAAACATGCCGCGCTGGCTCGCGATGAAACCGTAGTCGACGCCGGGCTTGCGGGCCGCGAGGAGCGCGACGAGCTTCTCGCGCATGCCGCGAATGCGGTCGCGCATGCCGGCGAGCTCCTGCTCCCAGAGGCGACGGAGCTCGGCATCGTTCAGCACGGTCGCGACCACCTGCCCGCCGTGCGTCGGCGGGTTCGAGTAATTCGTGCGGACGAGGCGCTTCAGCTGGCTGAGCGCGCGCGCGGCCTCGTCGGCGCTCACCGCGACGATGCTGAGACCGCCGACGCGCTCGCCGTAGAGCGAGAACGACTTCGAGAACGAGCTCGAGACGAACACGGGCGACGTCGCGGCCGCGAACGCGCGGACCGCCGACGCATCGGCGTCGATGCCGTCGGCGAAGCCCTGGTAGGCCATGTCGAGGAACGGCACGAGCCCGCGCTCGGTGACCACCTCGCGTACGTGGGTCCATTGCTCGGGCGAGAGGTCGACGCCGGTCGGGTTGTGGCAGCAGGCATGCAGCACGACGACGTCGCCCGCCGGGATCTTCCTGAGATCGGCGAGCATGGCGTCGAAGCGCAGGCCCTTGGTCGCGGCGTCGTAGTACGCGTAGGTCTCGACCGTGAACCCGGCGTTCTCGAAGAGCGCGCGATGGTTCTCCCAGCTCGGGTCGCTGATCCACACGCTCGCGCTGGGCGCGATGCGGCGAAGGAAGTCGGCGCCGACCTTGAGCCCGCCGGTACCGCCGAGCGTCTGCACCGTGACGATCCGCTTCTCGAGGACCGCTTCGGCGTCGGCGCCGAACACGAGGTCGCGCACGGCCTGGTCGTACGCGGGCATGCCGTCGATCGGCAGGTAGCCGCGCGGGCGCGGCGTCTCGACGAGCCGCTGCTCGGCGCGGCGCACGCACTCGAGGAGCGGGATCTTGCCGTTGTCGTCGTAATAGACGCCGACGCCGAGGTTCACTTTGGCCGGGTTCGTGTCGGCGTTGAACGCTTCGGTGATGCCGAGAATCGGATCGCGGGGCGCCATCTCCACGTTGGAGAGCACGGATGGGGTGGTCATGGGGTCGTACCTATAGCGGGCCGTTCGCGGTTCCGCGACCGTCGCGACCGCGACCGCGGCGTCGCTGCGGCGGCGGCTGGCGGGAAACGCGCGAGGTGTGGGGGTTCGTCGGCGGGTGCTGCGAGCCTTGCCGCGCGTAAGCCCGGCTGCCTTCGCTTGGGGGTCCCCGGCGCGCTCCCGGCCGAGATCGCACCCGCCGACGAACCCCCACACCTCGCGCCCTCACCGCTGGCGGTCGCGAAGAACGCTCGCTTCGCATCGCCTCTACGCTCGCGTCGGCGATGCGAACACTTTACGTTTCAGCGATGATCCCGCTTTCCGTTCTCGATCTCGCGCCGATCGCCGAGGGGTCCGACGCCGGGCAGGCGTTGCGGAACTCGCGCGAGTTGGCACGGTTGGCGGAGCGGCTCGGGTATCGGCGCTATTGGGTGGCCGAGCATCACGGGATGCCGGGGATTGCGAGCGCGGCGACGGCCGTGGTGATCGCTGACCTCGCGGCAGCGACCTCGACGATTCGCGTGGGTGCCGGCGGGATCATGTTGCCGAACCACGCGCCGCTGGTGATCGCGGAGCAGTTCGGGACGTTGGAGTCGTTGCATCCCGGGCGCATCGATCTCGGGCTCGGGCGGGCGCCGGGGACCGACCCCATCACGTCGCACGCGCTGCGGCGCACCTTGGCGTCGGATCCGGACCAATTTCCCGACGACGTGGCGGAGCTGATGCGGTACTTCGCGCCGCGCGAGCCGGGACAGCGGGTGCAGGCGGTGCCGGGCGTGGGGTTGCGGGTGCCGATCTGGATTCTCGGGTCGAGTCTCTTCGGGGCCTCGGTCGCGGCGGCGCTCGGGTTGCCGTTCGCGTTCGCGTCGCATTTCGCGCCCGCGCAGCTGATGCCGGCGCTCGAGCTCTATCGGCGCCGCTTTCGACCGTCGGAGCAGCTGGCGACGCCGTACGTCATGCTCGGCTTCAACGTGATCGCGGCCGACACCGACGAAGAGGCGCGTTTCCTCGCGACCTCGGGACAGCAGGCGTTCGTGAATCTCCGGAGCGGGATGCCGTCGCGGCTGCCGCCGCCGGTGCGCGGCTACTACGAGTCGCTGCCGCCGCCCCATCGCGCGGTGCTCGACGACGTGCTGCGGTGCTCCGCGATCGGCGGGCCCGAGACGGTCCGCACGGCGCTCACCGCCTTCGTCGCCGAGACCGGCGCCGACGAGATCATGATCGCGGCGATGATCTTCGATCACGCGGCGCGCCTGCATTCGTTCGAGATCGCCGCGCGCGTCGCCGTCGGTTGAAGCGCGCGGGCGCTTCTCCTAGGAACCGGCGCAGTCATGGCGCCGCGCGAGCCGAGCGAAAGCGGAAAGCCCGGCGGCGCCGCGGTCGCCGCGGTCGCCGTCCTGACGCTCGCGGCGTGCGCGCTGCGCTTCCCATCCGTCGGCCGCTCGCTCTGGCTCGACGAAGCGTGGCGCGCCAACATCGCGCTCGCGCCGACGTGGGAGGCGTTCTGGAACGCCGTGCTCGGCGCGGGCGGGGGCGGGATCGGCGCGCCGATGCCGCCGCTCTTCGCCTTGGCGCTGCGGGCCGTGGGCGCCGTGGTCGATCATTCGGCGGCCGGCATGCGCGCCCTCCCCGTGCTCGCCAGCATCGCGGCGGTGCCGCTCGCATGGGTGATCGGCCGCCGCGCGGCGGGGACGTGGGCGGGGCTCGCGGCGGCGCTCCTGTTCGCCGCGACGCCGACGACGCTGCTCCACGGGCAGGAGCTGAAGCAGTACTCGACCGACATCGCGATGGTGCTCCTGCTACTCGCCGCCGCGAGCGCGGTCGCGGCGCGGCCGGCGTCCGCGCGAGCATGGAGACGGCTCGTGATCACGGAGGCCCTCGCGCCCGGGCTCGCGTACCCGACGGCGCTCACGCTTCCCGGCATCGCGCTCGCCACGCTCGCCGCCTGCCGCACGAGCGCCGACCGCATCCGGTGGCTCGCCGCGCACGCCGCGAGCGGGCTCGCCGCGCTCCTCTGGTACGCGCTCGTGATCGGCCCACAGCGCGACCGGCCGCTCGTCGCCGCGTACTGGGCGGCCGATTTCCCGCCGATGGAAGGCGTGCCTGGCCTCCCCTGGGTGTGGGACCAGCTGCTGGACGTCGTGCGCTACTGTTCCGGCGAGCCGCCGCGGCTCGCGCTCTTGCTCGCGATCTGCGGCTTCCTCGCGAGCGCACGCTGGCTCGGGATCGCGGCGCTCGGCAGCGTCGCGACGCTGATCGCGGCCGCCGCGTGGCGCGTCTATCCACTCTCGGGCGGCCGCACGTCCGTCTTCCTTCTGCCGCTCCTCTACCTCGGCATCGCCGGGGCCGTCGGAGCAGGCGCCGCCCTGGCCACTCGCCGCGACGTGCAGACGGCGTTGACGGCAGCCGTCGCGCTCGTCGCCGCGCTCGTGGTCGGCGGCATGGTCGTCCGCGGCGTTCGATCGCCGCAGGCGGGTCTCGTCTACGAGGAGACGGCTCCCCTGATCGCGACGCTCGAGCGGGAGCGCCAGCCGAACGACAAGGTCTACGTCTACGACGGCGCCGTGCAGGCGTTCCGGTTCCACCGTCCCGCGTCCGATGCCGCCGTCACGTTCGGCGGCTCGCACCGGCACGACCAGACGAAGTACGCCGCCGAGCTCCGCCCGCTCCTCGTGCCCGGCCAGCGTCTCTGGCTCCTCTTCGCGCACGTGCACGTGCCGAAAAGCGGTCGTCCCGAGCGCGACACGATCCTCGCCGACGTGGCGATCGCCGGCCGCCAGATCGCGCGCCACGACGCACCGGGCGCCTCGTTGCACCTCTTCGAGATCACCCGCGCTCCCGGAGAGGTGCGGCATCTGAAGCTCACGCCGGAGGACCTGAAGAATCCCGAGCGCATGAAGGAATTGTTCGGCCGCTGAAGAATGCCGGCTGGTGTCGTCGACGCCGCGGCGTCCGGCATGGCGCTCGCGTCACGACACCCCACCGCCGTTTGCTCACCCCCCACCGCGATGCTAGCCCGTGCGCTCTTCCACCGGAGGTGTTCATGCGTTCGCTCGCCCTCGTTCCCGTCGTGGTGCCCGCCTTCCTATCGATAGTGACGCCATCCGTTTCGCCCGCACGTGAGGTCGTCGAGGTGACCTGCGGCGTGCAGGGCGGCACAAACGGCGTCCAGCACTACCATCTGACCGCCGACCTCGACTGCACCGGCATTCCCTCGAGCATCCAGCTCGCGAAGGGTGACCGTTTGCACCTGAACGGCCACACGCTCACGGCTGTCGCGATCCTCGCGTTCGGCAACGTCCGCGTCTTCGGCCCGGGCACCATCACCGGCGTCGACGGCGACGGCATCCGTCACAGCCAGGGCCAATTGACCGTGCGCGAGGTCACGGTCAGCGGCAACGCCGGGCACGGGGTCGACTCGATGTCGGGAAAAGTGAAGCTCGAAGACGCGACCATCACCGGCAACGGCATCGACGGCGTCGCGGCGTTCCTGTCGGTCAATTCGATGGGCTCGACCGTCACCGGCAACGGCCGCTTCGGCATCAGCACGCGACCGGACGGTCCGGTCCCCGGTGGCGCGCCGTGCTCGGAGACGGGGAAAGCGTCCTTCAAGCTCAACTTCACCACGGTGACCGGCAACGGGACCGACGCCGATTGCGGCGCGACGCTGGCCTGCGCCGACGTCGCCGTCTGCGAGCGCGCGCCGCAGCTGAGATCCTCGGTCTGCGGCACGAGCCATCGGCTCGAGTCGGGCATCCCCGGCGACACGCTGGGACTCGGCGTCTGCCTCGACGGCTAGGCGAAGATTCCCTTCAAGTCGCGCTTCAGGATCTTGCCGTTGGCGTTCCGCGGGAGGGTGTCGTCGAGGAAGGCGACCTTCACCGGCACCTTGAAGGCGGCGAGCTTCTGCGCCACGAAGTGGCGGAGCTCTTCCTCGGTCGCCGTCGTGCCGGGTTTCAGGTGCACGACGGCCGCGGGCTCCTCGCCGAGCGTGCGGTGCGCGATGCCGACGACCGCCGCGTCCATCACCGCCGGGTGGTCGTAGAGCGCGTTCTCGACCTCGACGCAGTAGATGTTCTCGCCGCCGCGAATCAGCATGTCCTTGGCGCGGTCGACGATGTAGACGAAACCCTCGTCGTCGACGCGCGCGAGGTCGCCGGTCTTCACCCAGCCGTCGACGAACGTCTCGGCGGTCGCCTGCGGCTTGTTCCAGTAGCAGCGCACGACGATCGGGCCGCGGTACCAGAGCTCGCCGACCTCGCCCGTCGGCACGTCCGTGCCGTCGGGGCCGACGATGCGGACCTCGCCCGTCGGCGACGGCACGCCGCAGCTCGACGGCTTCCGCTCGTAGTCCTCGCCGACGTTGCTCGTCGCGGTCGCCGAGGTCTCGGTCATACCCCAGCCCTGCCCCGGCGTCATCTTCGGGAAGCGCTCTTTCAGGCGCCGCACCAGCTCGGGGGCCGAGGGCGCACCGCCGTAGGCGATGCTCTCGAGCGACGAGAGATCGAACTCGTTGAACCGCGGGTGCTCGATGATCTGCCAGGCGATGGTCGGCACGCCGCCGGCGTTGGTGATGCGCTCGCGCTGGATGATCTCGAGCGCCTGATCGGCGTTCCATTTGCGCTGCATCACGAGCTTCATGCCGGCGAGGAGGGCCGGCACCATGATCGCGAAGCACCCGGTCGCGTGGAAGAACGGCACCGAGATGAGGATCGCCTTCTGCGCCGCCATCGGGTTCGGCGCGGGCGGAGCCTCGCCGCGGCGGAGAAACGCGCGCGACTGCGCCGCGAGCGCGTTGAAGACGTTCGAGATGATGTTGCGGTGGGTGATGACCGCGCCCTTCGGCTTCCCGGTCGTCCCCGAGGTGTAGAAGATCGTCGCGTCCTCGTCGGCGTCGAGCGGGACGCCCGGGAGGTCGACCTGCTCCATCGCCGCCCACGAATTGGGATGCCCGAGCACCTCTTCCAGCTTCGACACCCGCGGGTCGGAGATGTCCTGCTCGCTGGAGCGGCTCACGTAGATCTTCTCGAGGTCGGGGCAATTGTCGACGTGCTCGCGGAGACGCTCCCAGCGCTCGGCGTCGGCGATCGCGAGCTTCGTGCCGGAGTCTTGGAGGCCGTACTCGAGCTCCGGGCCCGTCCACCACGCGTTCAGAGGCGTCACGATGGCGCCCGCGAGCGCCGCGGCCCAGAACGCGACCGACCACTCGGGCAGGTTGCGCATGATGATGGCGACCCGATCGCCCTTCTTCACGCCGTCCGCGACGAGCCGCGCCGCGAGCCGCGCGACCGCTCGCCGGTGGGCGTCGAACGTCACACGCTCGTCCTCGTTCACCAAGTAGGTGCGGTCGCCGAAGAACTGGCTCATCGCGAAGACCTCGGCGAGCGTCGGCGGCGCGTTCTTCCACACCTTGATGCGCGCACCCCGGATCTCGCGCTCCTCGACCTCGAGCATCGAACCCGGCGCCGTCAGGCGTCGATGCGCCTCCTCGATCGACATCGCAGGGAAGCCGGCGGGAAGATTCGGGGCATCGGTCGTCATCGAAAACCTCGCTTCGTCTAGGGGTTGTTGCAGCGTCGGACTAGCGCGCGCCGCCGCCCGCCTCAAGATGCGCGGGCGATCGCCCCGTTCTGGTGCAGGCAATCGACCGGCCGCGAGACGCTCGCGAGCTTGGGCCTGATGCTTGGATCGACACTGCGGATCGTCGCTGACCTCCTCCGGATCTGAGCCCCGAGGCTGACCACGCCGACCCGGGACGTGCGCAGGTCCCGGACGACGGCGAGGCCGCGGTCCGCCTCGAGACCGTTCGCTGCATGCCGGGCACGACTCGCGGGGGGTGGTTGCGCTAGGAGAGCGGCATGCAGCCGAACGGCGCGCCGGACACGACGATCCCCGTCGGCGGAATGCATCTCGACGCCGATCCCCATGCCTTCGTCGTGGGTCGCATGCCGTTCTTCGCGGCGACGTGGCTGGCGTCGACCCTGCTGTGGACGTGCGTCATCGCGGCGAGCGGCGACGCCGGTGTCGGCGCCCTCGCGTTCGCGGTCGTCGCGGAGGTCGCCGTGCTCGCGGCCATGCATGTCGCACTCCGCGGCGCCCGTACCGGCGAGGCCGCGCTCCGGATCGCGGCGGGATGCTGCGTCGTCCTCGGATGGGTCGGGATCGTCTTTCTGCTCTGGACGGGCGGGCACCGCGAGGTGCTCGGGGTGAAGCTGCTCACGCTGTACACGGTTGCCGCATTCACGTTCGCGTGGGGCTGGGGATACGCCACGGCGCTCGTCGCCGCGACGCTCGTGCCCTCGATCGCGGCGCTGCCCCATCTCTCGCCGTCGGGGCAATCGACGGAGCTCCTGACGGCGGTCGCGTTCGGGACGGTAGTGTCGCTCGGCGTCGCCGAACTGACGGCACGCGGGCTCGCACGCGTGCGCGCGTACGGACGCGCCGCCGCCGAGCACTCGCGCGAGCTCGCGGCATCCCGCGACGCCTACCGCGACCTCGCCGAGAACGTGCGCGACTACATCTGGGCGATCGACCTCGAAGGCCGCTGGACCTATCTGAACGCCGCATTCGAGCGCTTTCTCGGCGGCGCGAACGGCTCCCTGATCGGCCAGTCCGGCGCCGCGCTCACCGTGACGCACCCGGGCGCCCACGACGTCTACGAGGAGATCCGCCGCTTCGTCGCCGGCCATACCCCGGGGCCGCTCCGTTTCGTCTTCGACCTCCCCTCCGGGCTCCGCTGGGTCGAGACGCTGCCCTCGGGAGTCTACGCCGCCGACGGGACGCTCGTCGGCATCCGGGGCGTCAGCCGCGACATCACCGAGCGCATGGTGATCGACACGCAGCTGCGCGAGAGCGAGGCGAAGTTCCGGATGGTCGCCGAGGCGATGGCGATCCCCGTCTTCCTGGTCCGCGGAACACAGATCCTCTACGTGAACGCCGCCTCGGTGCGGATGCTCGGCTACTCCGAGGCAGAGCAGCTCGCGGTGCCGTTCTGGCACCTCATCCATCCCGACGACCGTCCGCGCGTGGTGGCGCGCGCCGAGACACGCCAGCGCGGGGAACCCATCCCGCCCGCTCAGGAGTATCGCGTGGTGACCAAGAGCGGTGAGCCGCGCTGGGTCCAGTTCGACGCCGTGCTGATCGACTATCAAGGCGCGCCCGCGATTCTCGGCAACGTGATCGACGTCACGGAGCGGAAGCTGGCCGAAGAGGCGCTGCGCGCGTCGCTCGCCGAGCTGCAAGCGAGCGAGGAACGTCTCCGGCTGCTCTCCCAGCGCCAAGTCGCGATCCGCGAGGACGAACGCAAACGCATCGGGTTCGATCTCCACGACGGGGTCTGTCAGGAGCTGATCGGGGTCGGCATCCTGATCGCGTCCGTGCGTGAACGCCTGCGACCCGATGCGGCAGACGCGGCGGCCGCGATCGGCCGCGCCGTCGGCTACGTGAACGACGTCGTCGAGCATCTCCGCGTCCTCGCGCGCGAGCTCCGTCCGATGATCCTCCACGACCTCGGACTCGAAGCGAGTCTCGGCTCGCTCGCGGCGGGGCTCTCGACGCCCGAGCGCCCGGTCACGGTCGAGCTGGCGGCGCCGATTCCGCGGCTCGCCGAGGACGTCGAGCTCGCCGTGTATCGAATCGCGCAAGAGGCGCTCACCAACGCCGTCCGCCACGCCGACGCGCAGGCGATCGTGGTGTCGGTCACGGCGCGGAACGGCCACCTCCGCCTCGCCGTCACGGACGACGGACGCGGCTTCGACCCGGTGGCGCGGAGCCCGCAAGCCCTCGGTCTCGCTGGCATGCAGGAACGAGCGACCGCTCTCGGGGGCCGCTTGACGATTGCATCGGGACCCGGAGCGGGAACGACGGTGGCCCTCGAATGGTCGAACAGGTGAGTCCGACGGCCCCGTAGGCCGCTATCCACTGAGCTGTGTCGCACCTCACGGCGCCCTGCCTGTGGATAAGTTCTGCCTACTCTGCCACCGCAAACGCGCGCTTGTGCAAGGCTGTACGTCGGTGGTACAGCCGCTGCCGCCGTCTCCATTTCCGAAAATCCCGAATTCTCTCCAGTTTTAGGAGGAGACCATGCTCCGTCGACCGACCCCCCCGGTGCGCAGTCTCGCACGCAGCGCCGTGCTGCTTCTCGCAGCGTTCGCAGGCGCACTCGGGATCATCGCCCACGGCGGGATCGCGCTGGCCGCGAATCCGGCGCCGGTGCAGCTCTTCTATATGCCGTTCCCCGAGGATCAGCTGCTGACGGGTTTGCAGGCGATCGAGAACGGCGGGCCGAGCAACGCGCCGACGAATCCGGTGACGACGTACATCTCGATCGCCGCCGTCGCGAACGGGACGATCATCTATTACGACCATTGGGAGAACGGGTACGACACCGACATCGCGAACCCCCTCGATCTCTACAGCTCGCCGGGCAACCTCGACGGAACGCAGATCTGGGGTGACGGCAACGTCGCCAACGGCTTCCCGCCGGGCCTGCCGGGCGACCTCATCAACGCCGGCACCGTCATCGTCCTCAACAACGACATCAACACGGGCAACCTGCTCGCGATCGACTTCGATGGCCGTGACAAGATCGCTGCGACGCGCACCGTCGCGGTGACCCACACCGCCTGGGCGGCGGGATCGAACACGCTGCTCGCCGGTTCCGTGGAGGTCCTCGATACCGGGCAGTGGGGCACCGAGTATCGCGCGCCGGTCGGCGAGAACATCCCCGAAGCGACCGATCACAACATGTTCGAGTACACGAGCCTCGCGATCCAGGCCGGCGAGGGCGGTGCCACCGTACAGATCGACGCCAACGCCAACGGAACCTTCGAGACCACCGTGAACCTCGCCGAAGGCGAGAGTCACTTCGTGAACGGTGGCGTCAACGTCGGCGCCCGGGTGCTCTCGAACAACCCGGTCCAGGTCGACATCCTGACCGGCGACGTCGGCTCGAACTACGAGAGCCGCGACTCGGCGCTGGTGCCCGTCTCGCGCTGGTCGAACGCTTCGTACACGCCGGTTTCCACCGACGCGACGGGCGGCAACGGCACCACCGTCTGGATCTACAACCCCGGCGTCGCCAACCTGACCGTGCAGTACACGACACGCGACGGCGGCGGGAATCTCGTCACGACGCCGCTGGTGGTGCCGGGGGGCGCCGCGGGCGGCTACTTGCCCCAGATCATCCCGGACGGATACGGCGCGCGCTTCACGGCCGCCTCGGATTTCTTCGCGTTCTCGACGACCGACTCGACCTCCGCAAACAGCGACAACAATCAGGCCTGGGACTGGGGCTTCTCGCTCGTTCCGCAGGAGTCGCTGACGCCGCAGGTCCTGATCGGGCTCGGCATCGGCCGCGATCCGACCTCGGGGGTCAACCCGCTCGAGAACGGCAACCCGGTGTGGGTGACGCCGGTCGGCAACGGCAACACGTTCGTGACGGTCTACGTCGACTACGACTCGAATCCCGCGACCGGGCCGCTCACCGACCCGAACGGCAACAAGTACGACGTGGCGCTCAGCCTGCGCGAGCTCGATCGCGCCAAGGTCTACGATCCGGGCGACCGCAACCAGACCGGCATGCTGCTGTACACGCTCGCGAACGGCGTCAGCCTGGCGGCGGCCTGGGGTCAGGATCCGCTCACCGCGACGGCGAGCGCGCCCGGCCTCGACGTCGGCACCGGTGTTCCCCCGCTCGCGACGTTCTCGGCCGGTAAGAACGGCACGCTCCACACCGACAGCAACGGTGACGGCTTCATCAGCCCCGGCGACACGCTCCTCTACACGATCGTCATCACCAACATCAGCCGCTCGCCGGTCCCGAACGTGAACCTCCAGGACACGCTTCCCGCCGACGTGACGTATGTGCCGAACAGCACCGTCTTCACGAACGCCTCCAACGTCTCGAGCCCGATCCCCGACGACGGCGTCGGCACCGCGTTCCCGCTCGACGGCGCGGGCAAGGTGCTCGACTCGGTGAACCCGCTGCCGGTCGGCGGCACCTATACGGTCACGTTCCAGGTCGTGATCGACACGTTCCCGAATCTGACGCCCGGCACCACCGAGATCGAGAACATCTGCGCCGCGACCGCGCTCGGCAGCACCATCCCGTGCGCCGACACGACGACCCTCTTCGGCTGCATCGGCGACTTCGTCTGGTACGACCTCGACGCGGACACCATCCAGGACGGCGGCCCCGAGATCGGCATCTCGGCCGTGAGCCTGAACCTCTACACCGACCTGAACGGCAACGGCCTGATCGACGGCGGCGACGCCGTGATCGCCACGCAGGCGACGGACGCCGGCGGCATCTATCACTTCTACGGGCTCGAGGCGGGCAGCTACATCGTCGACGTCGTGAATGCGACGGTGCCGCCGGGTCACGTGCTCACCACCGCCAACGACCCGAAGGCGATCACGATCGCGGGCGGCGAGTGCAATCTGACGGCGGACTTCGGGTACCGCATTCCGCCGACCGTCACGCCGACGCCGACGCGCACGGCGACGCCGACGGCCACCACGACGGCGACCGCAACCGTCACCGCCACGCGCACGCCGACCCCGACCGTCACGGCGACGCCGACCGCGACCGTGACCGCGACGGTCACGCCGACGCCGACCGTCACGGCAACCCCGACGGCGACCGTCACGGCGACCGTGACACCGACGCCGACGGTCACCGCGACACGGACCCCGACGCCGACCGCCACCGCGACGCCGACCGCGACGCCGACCGCGACCCCGACGGCGACCACGACGGCGACGCCGACGCCCACACCGACCGTGACGGCGACACCGACGGCCACGGCCACGCCGACTGCGACGTCGACCGCAACCGCGACCCCGACGCCGACGCGCACGGCGACGATCACGCCGACGCCGACCATCA
>DAIQBH010000136.1:0-16379 GCA_036781285.1 Thermodesulfobacteriota bacterium
GATCGCATCGAGGGCAAGGAAGAGGGCCTGATGCCCGCGCTGCTGAAGCGCGCCGGCGAGCTCGGGCTCTTGATGATCGACGTGCCCGTCGAGTACGGCGGCCTCGGCCTGCACAAGACGACGTCGATGCTGGTCTCCGAGACCGGCGCGCTGTGCGCGTCGTTCAGCGTGTCGTGGGGCGCGCACACCGGCATCGGCACGCTGCCGCTCGTCTACTACGGCACCGCCGAGCAGAAGGCGAAGTACCTTCCGAAGCTCGCGACCGGCGAGATGCTCGCCGCGTACGCGCTGACGGAGCCGGGGTCGGGCAGCGACGCGACCGGCGCGCGCGCGACCGCCGTGCTTTCCGCCGACGGCACGACCTACACGCTGAACGGCGTGAAGCAGTTCATCACGAACGCCGGCTTCGCCGACCTCTTCACCGTTTTCGCGAAGATCGACGGCGAGAAGTTCACCGCGTTCCTCGTCGAGCGTACGTATCCCGGCGTCTCGACCGGGCCCGAGGAGCAGAAGCTCGGCATCAAGGGCTCGTCGACGCGGCAGCTCATCCTCGAGGACGCGCAGGTGCCGGCGGCGAACCTCCTCGGCGAGATCGGCCGCGGCCACAAGATCGCGTTCAACATCCTGAACGTCGGCCGGTTCAAGCTCGGGTGCGGCGCGGCCGGCGCGGCGCGCGAGTGCCTCGACGGCGCCATCAAGTACGCGTCGGAGCGGACGCAATTCGGAAGGCCGATCGCCTCCTTCGGCGCCATCCAGCAGAAGCTCGCCGACATGGCGGCCCGCATCTTCGTCGCCGACGCGATGTCGTACCGGACCGCCGGCCTCATGGATGCCGCGAACGCCCGGCTCGACAAGACCGCGCCCGATTACCCGCAGCAGGTCGTCGACGTGCTCGACGAGTACACGATCGAGTGCTCGATCATCAAAGTCTTCGGCACCGAATGCCTCGACTTCGTCGCCGACGAGGCGCTCCAAACGCTCGGCGGCTACGGCTTCATCAACGAATATCCGATCGAGCGCCACTACCGCGACGCGCGCATCAACCGCATCTTCGAGGGCACCAACGAGATCAACCGCCTCATCATCCCCGCGACCCTCATGAAGCGGGTCGCGAAGGGCGGCATCCCGTATCTCCAGTTCTTGCAGGCAGTGCAGGAGGAGATCGCCGAGGTGGGACGACGCCCGCTCTGCACACTCGGGCAGCTCGGCCCGGAGGTGCAGGCGTGCGAGATGGCGAAGCGCGTCGTCGCCTACACGGTTCAGGTCATCATGCAACGCGGCCTCGCCGACCTGCACGAGAAGCAGCAGCACCTCATGCTCCTCGCCGACATGATCATCGACGTGTACGCGATGGAAAGCGTGACGGCGCGCGTGCTGGAACAGATGCGCCTCCGCCCGCTCGCCGACGTCAGCGCCGAGCTCGACATGACGTACGTCTTCGTCGCGTCGGCGAACCAGCGGGTCGCGTCCCGCGCGGCGCGCCTCCTCTGCAACGAGCTGGAGGGCGCCGAGCTCGAGAAGCACCTGGAAACCGTGCGCGCCTTCACCCCGTTCATCCCGATCCGCACGATCGACACCAAGACGCGGCTCGCGAAGCGCCTGGTGGCGGACGGCGGGTTCAAGTTCACCTGAACCGCGGCGTTGGGGGTCGACGAATGACCGACCAGGCTCTTTCGTTGCTGCACATCACGACAGCCGTCGCCGCTCTCGCGACGGGCGCTGTCGTTCTCGCCCAGCCCAAGGGAACGCGCGTCCATAAAAGACTGCGAGGCGCCGCAGCCCATGGACATCGCCCTACGACCTCGGCCGGCGGCTGAGCTGGTGCGGCCGACTTCTTCGATTGGTCGCGCAGCGCGCGGGTGATTCGCATGGCCGGTCGAATCGATGCGATCCCGCGCCTTCATGGCCACCACGCTCGCAAGGTCGGCCGAATGAGGTTCCGGGCGGCGGCGGCAGCGCTCGTGGTACTCGCGCTGCTCGTCGGTACGGCGGCTTTCGCCGCCGGGCCGGCCTGGGTGGCCGAGAGCGACGCGCATGCGCGCTTCGTGCTCGACGCGCAGGCGGCGTTCGCACCCGAGTCGGCGTCGCGCTACGGGCTCGTGCAGTACGACGGCGGGACCGTCGACCTCGGGCCGCGGCTCACCGAGCGCTACGTCGCCGCGATGGAGGCCGTCACCGCGGACCTGCGTCGCCGTCTCGCGGGCGCAAAGGACCCGCAGGTGCGGCAGGACCTCGAAATACTCCTCACCGCGATCGACAACGACGTCACCGGCGCGCGTCTCGCAGCGCGTCTGTTCCTCGAATGGTACGACGTCCCGAAGCTCGTGTTCGAAGGCGTCCGGGGCCTGCTCGAGGACCAGGTCCCTCCGGAGCGCCGCGCACAGGCGCTCGCGCGGCTCGAGCGCTACGTCGGCCGAGCCCCGGACACGACGCCCGTCGCAACGCTCGCGAAGGCGCGGTTCGACGAGAGCGTCGCCGCCGGCCGGCTCGGTCCTTCTCGAGCCGACCGGCTCGGTCCGTCTCGAGCCGACCGGCTCGGTCCTTATAAACCGAGCGTCGAGGAAGCGATCGCCAACGCGCCGACCTACGCCAAGGGCATCCGCGAGCTGTTCGCGCGCTACGCGATCCCGAACGCGGACGGCGCGCTCGCCGCGCTCGACGCCCAGATCGCGGACTACGTCGCATGGGAGCGGGACGTCGTGCTGCCGCGCGCGCGGACCGACTTCCGGCAGCCGCCGGAGCTCTACGCGCATCTCCTGAAGGTGACCGGCATCGACGTCGATCCGCGGGTGCTGATCGAGCGCGCGCGGCTCGCCTTCGCCGACACCCGCACCGCGATGCAAATGCTGGCGCCGCGCGTCGCGGAAGCGAAAGGCATCGACGCGCGCGACTATCGCGACGTGCTCCGCGCGCTCAAGCGGGACAGGATTCCCGACGCGCGGCTCGAAGCCCACTACGCGGCCGTGAACCGCGAGCTCGAAGCGGTGATCCGCCGCGAGCGCATCGTCACGCTGCCCGCGCGCCCGATGGTGGTGCGGCTCGCGTCCGAGGCCGAGTCGGCGGCGCAGCCGGCGCCGCACATGGAGCCGCCGCCGCTCGTCGGCAACACCGGCGAGCGCGGCCAGTTCGTCTTGCCGCTCGGGAACCCGTCCGCCGGCGGCGAGGCGTACGACGACTTCAACTTCGCGGCGGCGGCGTGGACCTTGTCGGCACACGAAGGGCGCCCGGGGCACGAGCTCCAGTTCAGCGCGATGGTCGAGCGCGGCGTCTCGCTCGCCCGCAGCATCTTCGCGTTCACCAGCGTGAACGTGGAGGGCTGGGCGCTCTACGCGGAGGCCGAGGTGATGCCGTACGAGCCGATCGAGGGTCAGCTGGTGGCGCTCCAGCACCGGTTGATGCGCGCCGCGCGCGCGATGCTCGACCCCATGCTGAACCTCGGCATGATCGAGCCGGAGGCGGCGCGGGCGGTGCTGCGCGACGAGGTCGTGCTCTCCCCAGCGATGGTCCGCCAGGAGCTCGACCGCTACATGTTCCGCGCGCCGGGTCAGGCCGGTAGCTATTTCTACGGCTACGCTCGCCTCCAGGAGCTCCGCGTCGAGACCGAGATGGCGCTCGGACAGCACTTCGACCGGCTGGCCTTCCACGACTTCGTGCTCGCGCAAGGTCTCATCCCTCCCCCGCTCCTGGCGCGCGCGGTGCGCGACGAGCTGATCCCGGCCCGCCGCGGCCGGTGAGCCGCAACCCATCGTGATTTGACCGCGCACGAGGCGGCGATCTACCGTCGCGCGCCGTGAGCGCTCGTGCTCGAAGCCGTTCGTCAAAGATCGTCGGCGCGCTCGCGACCGTGCTGCTCGCCACGGCGGCGTTCGGGCACGAAGGCCACGCCACCGGACCCCATCCGACCGACACGCCGGCCTCCGCGGCGTCACCGGCGGCGCCGGGATCACCGGCGGCCAAGAGCGCCGCGCCGGCGCCGATCCTCTTTCGCGTGCGGCCCGAAGCGCGCGCCGATCTCGGCTGGACGGGCATCTCGCACGGGCAGTCGTGGCCGGCCGAGCAGCGTCTCGGCTTCGCGCTCGATTGCAGCGCGGGCGGCACGCGCTGCCCCGCGCTCGGCGGCGCGCCGGGCGACTTCTTCGGAGCGCCGATCCCGCTCTCGTCGGGCGGCGTCCCGGCATGCATCGTGAACCGACTGCGGACCGGCGTCGGCGGCAGCGTCGACACGACGTCGGGCTGCGGCGAGCTGTCGCTCTACCTCACGGCGAGCATCTTCCTCGGCGAGGAGATCGATCGCCCGTGCCCCGTCTGCCGCGGCGACGCGACCGCGAACGACGGCACCCGCGGCGGCACGTGCGCGGGCGGCGCGAACCCGGGAGCCGCGTGCGACGCGCAGAGCGCCGGCGTCTTCGGCGCGACCTCCAACGACTGCGCCCCGAGCCCGGGCAAAGGCGCGGGCGATCTCACGATCGACGTGGCCCCTCTCACCACCGGCGACGCCCAGCTCGCGGCGACGCTCACGTGCAAGGCGCTCACCGAGAAGAACGCGGGGCGCTGCCATTGCGCCGCGCAGGCCCAGCCGAGCGCCTGCATCGGCACGCCCTGCGACGCGACCGGACGCTGCCCCGACGGTCCCGTCGACGGAACGTGCGGCGGCGCGCCCTGGCGCGGCTGCCGGCCGGGCACCGGCCGTGCCGACTGCGAGGACGTGCAGCCCGGCAGCGGCGAATGTCAGGTGAGCCTGCGCGCCTGCTTCGGCGGCACGATCGCCGCGACCGGCACTTGCGATCCGGAGCGCCCGACCTACGTCGCGGTGTTCTGCACGCCGCAGACGCGCGCGGCCGCGCTCAACTCGGCCGCGGGACTTCCCGGCCCGGCACGGCTGGTGTTGCCGCTCGAACGCGTCGCGGTGCCCGCGCGTCCCTAGGGGTCCGACCCGCACCACTCGTCTCGCGCGTCACCTGCCAGGACGCGCCGTCGATCGCGCGGTAGGCGAAGAAGCGGCCCGTGCGCACCGCCGCATCGAGGTGCGCGCCGAGCGCGGGGTGCTCGCGCCGGCAGGCCGCGATCGCCTGGCGGATCGCCTTGGTGGCGGCGACGCGGGCGCGTTCCGCGGCGGAGACCGCGCGCACGTCGCGGCCGCCGAGCCCGTACGCCGCCGCGAGCGCCCGCTCGAGCGCCTCGAGCTCCGTCCGCGCGCGGGCGGCGCCCGCCGCGTCGCCCGTCGCGACCGCGTCGGCGACCTCGGCGCGGAGCGCGTTCCGGCGGGCGCGGTACTCGGCCTTGCCGCGGGCGTCGAGCGTTCCGCCCGCGTCCCCGAGGCCGCGCACCACGAGCCGCTCGTCGGCGAGCTCGCGCGCGCTCGGCCGGCGCCCGGCGGCCGGTCCGCCGCGCACCGCGGCGGACAAGTCGAGCACGTGCCACTCGCGCTCGGGCTCCGCGACGAGGAGGGCGAGGTAATCGAGGCCGCGGCTCTGCTTGAGACGCGCGCTCGCGCCGGCGAACGTCAGCGTCCAGCTCCGATCCGCGAGGCGCATGACGTTGCCGGCGCCGGCCCCCGCGGCGATCGCCGTGCGCAAGGTCGTGATCCCGCCGGCGAGCGCCCCCATGCCGATCGCGTCGGCGAGTCGCGCCGCGTCGTCCAGCGACCGTACGGCCTCGACGGCGTCCCCCGGCGCCGCGCGGGCGACGAGCATGCGCGCGAGCTCGTACTTGCCGCGCGCGAAATATGGCCGCGCCCCGACCCGCTCGTCGATCGCGAATCCTCGAACGAAGTGCCGGTGCGCCTCGTCGAAGCGCCCGACGGTCGCCGCGAGCACGCCGAGCTGCCGTGCGACCGACCCTTCGCAGAGGTCGCCGACGCCCGTCACGACCACCTGCTCGCCGAACGGCGCGAGCAGATCGTAGAGCTCCGCCGCCCGCGGAGCGTCGCCCAGCACCGCGACGACCTGCACGAGCTCGCCCATCATGCTGAGCCAGTTGGCGTCGCGCGGGAACGTCGCAAACCCGGCGCGCGCGACCGCCTCGAGCTCGCTGCGCGCCTCGTCGACCCGGCCGGCCTCCGCGCAGAAGTGGGCGAGCGCCGCGCGAAAGGCGGGCATCGACGCGTTCTGTTCCGCCATGCCGCGCAGCATCGGCTCGATCTCCGCGAAGCGCCCCTGCTCGCGGCGCAGCACGTAGAGCTGGATGCCCGCGGTCAGCATCGGCGTACGGCTTCCGAGGTGCTCGCCGACCGCGAGCGCGTCCTGCCCGAGCCGCTCGGCCTCGTCGAAGCGTCCCTGGAGCAGCGCGAGCATCGCGCGATGCACGGCGGCGCGCCACGCGAAGAACGGCTGGCGGAGCTCGGCAGCGAGCGCAGCGTAGGCGTCGAGCGCGGCGAGCGCGCCGGCGAGGTCCCCCGCTTCGAGAAGGTCGACGAAGCGCCAGCACTGTCCGCCCGCTTCGGGCTCGCGCAGCCGCGCCGCGACCGCGCACGCGACGAGCTCCTCCGCGACCGCGAGCTTCGGCGCCGTCGGTCCCGGGCCCCAGAGCGCGAAGTGTTGCGCGTCGAGGGCGTTCGCGAGGAGCGACGGCGACCCGACGCGGCGCGCGATCGCGAGGCCCTCGGCGGCCGCCGCGACGACGCGCTCGCGCGGGCCGCTGTAATAGAGGACCCGCGCGAGCTTCGAGAGGAGCCGCGCGCGGAGCGCCGGCTCCTCTCCTTCGCCGACCCGGGCGAGCGCCTCCTCGATCAGCTCCACGATCTCGCGGTCGAAGCGAATGTGCATGTCGCCGCGCCCCGCGATGCCGACGGCCGCGCGCCCGAGCCGCTGCACGTCGTCGCGACGGCGCGCAAGCGCGGCGGCCTCGAGGTACGTCGCGCGGGCATGGCGGCCGTCGCCGGCCTGCGTCTGGGTGAGCCCGAGCGCGAGCAACAGCTCGGTGCGCTCTTCGCCATGCTCGTCCGCCTCGCCCAGCAGGCGAAGCGCCTGCGCGTAGTGCGCCGCCGCTTCTGCGTACGCGTACAAGTGCCGCGCTTGGTCGCCGGCCCGCCGCGCATAGGCAAGTGCCTTCGCGACCTCGTGGCCCGCCTGCGCCGCCTCCCCGAAGTGACGCGCGAGCTCGGCGAGATGGAGACCGGCGGCCCCGGCGGACGGACCGGCCGGATCGACGCCGTAGCGACGTTCGAGCGCCTCGCCCACGCGCCGGTGGAGCTCCGCGCGCCGGCTCGGCGGTGCCTCGGCGTACGAGGCCTCGCGCAGGAGGCCGTGGACGAATCCAAAGAGTCCCGCGTCACGGCGGCTGCCGCGGAGCACACCATGGGTTTCCGCCTCCGCGAGGAGATCGAGGAGGCGCTCGGCCGGAATTCCGCTCGCGTCGCGCAGGTCGGCGAGGTCGAACTCGCGCCCGATCACGGCAGCGATCGTGAGCGCCGCGCGGCAGTCGGCGGAGAGCCCGTCGAGGCGCTCGCGTACGAGCATCGGCAGGCGATCCGCGACCGCTTCGAGCCGGAGCGCCCGGTCGCCGCCGCCGGCGCTCAAGAGACGGACCGCCTCGCCCGCGAGCAAGGGATTGCCTTCGCTCAATCGATAGACGTCGCGCACCAGCTCGGCGTCCGGACGGCCGCGGAGCAGGAGGCCGACGAGCCGCGCGACGTCCCCCTCCTCGAGCGGCGCGAGCCGCAGCGTTTCGCCTTCGCGCGCGAGATCGTCGAGGAGACGCGCGGTCGCCGGCGAGCGGCGGGCCTCGAGCACGCGGATCGTGCCGACGACCAGCAGACGCGCCGTCCGCTGCTCCCGCATCACGAAGCGCAGCAGCAGGATGGACGACGGGTCCGCCGCGTGGAGATCGTCGATGACGAGCACGAGCGGCCGGGCCGCCGAGACCCGGACCAGGATGCGGCTCACCGCCTCGAAGAGTCGGAAGCGCGCGAGGTCGCCCTCGTCGGGGAGCTGCGCCGGGCCGGCGTCGTCGGGCATGAGCTCGGGAAGGATGCGGGCGAGCTGCTCGCGACGATCGGTCGGCTCCGCGTCGAACAGCGCGCGCTGCTCCGGGACGGCCGCGAGCGCGCGGAGGATTTGTACCCACGGCCAGAGCTCGGGCGCACCGCCGGATTCCCAGGAGCGTCCCCAGAGCGGCAGCGCGCCCTCCGCCGCCGCCCGGTCGCTGATCTCGCGCGCGAGCCGCGTCTTGCCGATGCCCGGATCGCCGGTCAGGAGGACGAGCCCGGACCGGCCTGCGAGGGCCGCCGCGAGACCCGCCTCGAGCCTCGCCATTTCCGGTGCGCGCCCGACGACCTCGGTTCCAGCCGAGGTCCAGGCAGTGGTGACCGCGGACGCCATCGCAGGGTCGAAAAAAGTTACCACCGGGTCCGAAAAGTTACACGCCTCGATGTGGAGGCGTGCGCCATGGCGACCCGACGATCCCCCCGCGGCTTTCTTCTGATGGCGTTCGCCATGGCGTTCTTCGCCGGCATCGGCGGCGCCGCGGCGCAAGGGCTCGGCGGGGACGCCGGCGCACGCGCCGACGTCTGCGCCAAAACGGCGCTCAAGGCGACGGCAAGCTTTGCCGCGTCGCGGCTCAAGGTCGCGGGCGGCTGCACCGACGCGCTCCTGTCCTGCCTCGAGACCAAGGCGGACGGGGCCAAGCGCGACACCTGCGTCGCCAAGAGAACGGCGAAATGCCGGGATGCCTTCGGCAAGCTCGCCGCGGGCGCGGCAAAGCTCGAAGCCGCGATCGGGAAGAAGTGCGCCGATGTCGGCATCACCGATCTCCTGGCCGGCAGCGGCCTCGGGTTCACGGCGCTGGCCGGGGAATGCTCGGCGGCGCTCGGCCGTCCGCTCGCGACGTTCGCCGACCTGACCGCGTGTCTCGCGCTCCGGCAATCCTGTCATGCCGACGCGCTTCTCGGCGCCGAGGCGCCACGCGCGAAAGCCCTGCTGCGAACCGTCGGCGCGCTCGCGGGCATCACCGACCCGGCGCCCTGCCTACCTGATGCGGGCGGCGGCGACGCCGCCGTCGCCGAGCGCGCCACGCTCGGAAAAGCCGTCGACAAGTGCGCGCGCGGCATCCGCAAAGCGGCGAGCGGGTTCGCCGCGAAGAAGCTGAAGGCGCTCGGCGGGTGCGTGAGCGCGCTCTTCGCTTGCGAGCAGCGCGCGGCGGACCCGTCGGCGTGCCGGACGAAGGCCGCCGGCGGGTGCACGAAGGCGTTCGCGGCGATCGCGACCGCCGAGAGCAAGGTCGGGCCGGCGATCACGAAAGCCTGCACCGCCGTCCCGCTCGCGACCGTGCTCGCGCCCGAGGGCCTGCACGCGACGGCGCTCGGCGGCGACTGCACCCAGCTCGGCGTGCCGAGCCTCGCGACGCTCGACACGCTCGGCTCGTGCCTCCTCCGGCAGCACGCGTGCCGCATCGAGACGATGATCGCGGGCATCGCGCCGCGCGCGGCGGCACTGCTCGCAGGCGCCGGCTTCACGCTCCAAAGCGGATTCTGTCCGGACGCCCCGGTCTTCGCGACGCCGACCCCAGGCGCGACCGCGCAGAAGACCGCGACGCCGAAGCCCACCCCGACGCCCGGCGCCGGCGACTGCGGCAACGGCATCGTCGACGGCGCGAACGAGATCTGCGACGGCGCCGCGCTCGCGGGCGCCACGTGCGGATCGCTCGGGTTCGCCGGCGGAACCCTCGCGTGCGCACCCTCGTGCGCCGGCTTCGACAGCACTGGCTGCACCCTGCCCGCGTCCCCGCCGGCGGACCCCGCGACGGTCGCACCGGAGGCCGATCCCACGAAAGTCACCGACTTCGCGTCCGGCATGTCCTTCCTGTTCCTCGGCGACCCGCCGACCCAGTACGGCGTGGTCGCCGGCACGATCGACCCGGTCGCCGCCGCGGTCATTCGGGGGCGGGTCCTCGACGCGGCCGGCGCGCCGCTCGCCGGAGTCGAGATCCGGATCCTCGATCATCCCGAGCTCGGCGCGACGCAGAGCCGCGCCGACGGCAGGTTCGACCTCGTGGTGAACGGCGGCGGGCTGCTCACGGTCACGTACGCCAAGGACGGATTCCTCTCGGCGCAGCGCCAGCTCCCGGTGCCATGGCAGCAGTTCGCCGCCCCGCCCGACGTGCGGCTCTCCGAGCTCGACCTCCAGGCGACCGCGGTCGACCTCGCGAGCATGAACGGCATCGTCGTCGCGCGCGGCAGCGAGCAGACCGACGCCGACGGCAGCCGGCAGGCGACGCTGCTCGTGAAGCCCGGCACCGCCGCCGAGATGCTGCTGCCGGACGGCTCGACCCAGCCCATCACGCAGCTCACGCTCCGCGCCACCGAGTACACCGTAGTATCCGCCGGCCCGGCGCGTATGCCGGCGACGCTGCCGCCGACGAGCGGCTACACGTACGCCGTCGAGTACTCGATCGACGAGGCGCGCGCCGCAGGCGCGCCGATGGTCGCGTTCGACCAGCCGATCCCGACGTACGTCGAGAACTTCCCCGGCTTTCCGGCCGGCACCATCGTCCCCGCCGGCTTCTACGACTACACGAAGGGCGCCTGGGTCGCGGCGCCGAACGGGATCGTGATCGCCGTCGTCGGCATCACCGCCGATCTCGCCGACCTCGACGTCACCGGCGACGGCATCGCCGACGGCGGCAGCGCGCTCGGCGCGCTCGGCATCGACGACGCCGAGCGCGCGACCCTCGCCGGGCTCTACGCGCCCGGCGCGAGCCTCTGGCGCGTGCCCGTCGATCACTTCTCCGCGTGGGATTACAACTGGCCGTTCGGCCCTCCGGGCGACGCGACGCCGCCCGACGAGTCCGGCGCGAACGCGCAGAGCGACGACGAGCCGATCGACGGCTCGTGCGAAGAGGCCGGCAGCGTCATCGAGTGCGAGAACCAGGTGCTCGGCGAGGACGTGGCGCTCGCCGGCACGCCGTACTCCCTGCACTACCGGAGCGACCGGGTACCGGGCCGCGTGGACGCGGTCGACGTCCAGCTTTCCGGCTCGTCCGTCCCGGCGAGCCTCCTCGGCATCACGCTGCGCGCGACGGTCGCGGGACAGACCACGACGCAGAATTTCGGTCCCGGCCCGAACCAGTCGGTGCGGCTCACCTGGAACGGCACCGACGCCTACGGGCGGCCGGTGCAAGGCGGCCAGCGCGCGACCGGCACGATCGACTACGTCTACCCCGCCGTCTACAAGGCGCCCGGCGAGTTCGCGCAGTCGTTCGCGGCGTTCGGCGGCGTGAGCCTCGCCGCCAACCGCTCCGCGGCGACGATCGCCGCGTCGATGCCGTTCGACGTGACGTTGCGCGAGGGCATCACGGACGCCCGCGGGCTCGGCCTCGGCGGGTGGACGCTCGGCGTGCATCACTTCTACGACCCGGTGACGAAGGTGCTCCATCTCGGCACCGGCGGCCGGCGCCGAGCGGAGTCGGTGGCGCGCGTGATCGAGACCGTCCTGCAATCGCCCGCCCAGTTCGGCAACGGCACGATCGCGAGCTTCACGTTCGCGCCGGACGGCAGCATGTACGTCGCCCGTTTCGACGAGCGCATACGGCAGCGCGCGCCGGACGGCACGGAGACCGTCGTCGCCGGCACGGGTCAGCCGGTGGACCCGTTCAACGATCCGACGTTCGGCGACGGTGGTCCCGCAACGCAGGCGCGTCTCATCTCGGCACCGGACAAGCTCGAGATCGGCGCCGACGGCTCGATCTACTTCAGTGACAATCACGTGATCCGCCGCGTTCGTCCCGACGGGATCATGCAGCGGATGGCCGGCAAGTACTTCTTCGACGGACAGCAGTGCTCGGGCGAGAACGGGACGCCGGACGGCGCGGTCGCGCTCGAGTCGCGGCTCTGCATCGACGACTTCGAGGTCGGCCCCGACGGGACGATCTATCTCGGCGAGTTCTTCGACGGCACGAACAACTACCGGGTCCGGCGGGTCGCCGACGACGGAACGCTCGTCACCATCTTCGGCGGTGGCGGGCAGTGCGATCTCTTCTTCGGCGGCACGTGCGGCGACGACGGGCCCGCCGTCGTCGCGAAGATCCACCTCGGCAACCACCGCATGACGCTCGGGCCCGACGGCACCCTCTTTTTTCAGGACGCCAACCGCATCCGGAAGATCACTCCGGACGGCATCGTCAGCCACTTCGCCGGCGCGGTGAACCAGTTCGGCGCGGGGAACGGCTTCGACGGCGACGGCTTCCCGGCCGGCCCGGGCACCCGCTTCTGCGGGCCGTTCAGCATCGCGTTCGCAGCGAACGGCGACATGCTGGTCGGCGACATCGCCAACAATCGCATCCGGCGGATTGCCGCCGCCGACCGCGTGGTCAGCACGATTGCAGGGTCGGGCGCGACGTGCACGGACTTCAACGTCGGCAGCACGGGCGACAGCGGACCGGCGCTCCAGGCGCTGCTCTCGAACCCGCGGCAGCTCGCCGTCGCCCCGAACGGCGACATCTTCACGCTCGCCGGGACGCCGTCGCGCATCCGCCGCATCGGGCCGCCGCTTCCCGGCTTCACGGCGGCCGACATCCTGGTCGCCTCGGAGGATGGCCGATCGCTCTATGCCTTCGACCCGAACGGCAAGCACCTCGGCACGTTCGACACCCTCACCGGCGCGCTGCGGCGCCAGTTCGTCTACGACGGCGACGGCCGCCTCGAGCAGATCGTCGAGAAGACCGGCGGCACCGACAACGTCACGACCATCCAGCGGAACGGCGGCGGGCACCCGACGGCGATCGTCGGGCCGTTCGGCAAGACGACGACGCTCGCGGTCGACGGCAACGGGTTCCTCGCGTCGATCGCGAACCCGGCGGGCGAGACCCGAACGATCGTGTCGACGGCGACGGGTCTCCT
Organism: Thermodesulfobacteriota bacterium; assembly: GCA_036781285.1. Taxonomy (GTDB): domain Bacteria; phylum Desulfobacterota; class Binatia; order UTPRO1; family UTPRO1; genus UTPRO1. Next base: position 12,833 of record DAIQBH010000136.1, read on the forward strand.
CACGTCGTACACGGAGCCCGGCAACCGCACGAGCACGTTCACGTACGACGAGGCGGGCCGCCTGCTGAAGGACGAGGATCCCGGCCCGGGGTCGACGACGCTCGCGAAGAGCGGGCCGCCGGACGCGTTCACGGTGACCGTGACGAGCGCGCTCGGGCGCGTGACCTCCCACGCGGTCGAGCAGCTCCCGAGCGGCGTCGTGCAGCGCACGATCACGGCACCCGACGGCACCGCGAACGTGGTGGCCGAGAATCCCGACGCGGCGAGCCGCGAGTCGACGGGATCGACCGGCGCCGTGATGACGCAGATCGCCGGTCCCGATCCGCGCTTCGGGATGGAAGCGCCGGTGGCGACGAGCGTGTCGTTGGAGTTTCCGAGCGAGCTCACGGCAGCGACCACCAACGCCCGCACGGCGACGGTCTCGAACCCGTTCGACCCGCTGAGCCTGGTGACGCTGACCGAGTCGTCGACGGTGGCCGGCAACACCGCGACGACCGTGTACACGGCGGCGACGCGGACGTTCCTCACCACGACGCCCCTCGGCCGCACGCGGAGCCTCGCGCTCGACGAGCTCGGGCGTCCCGTGACGCTGTCGGCGTCGGGCGGCATCGCCACGACGGCCGGCTACGACGCGCGCGGCCGCCTCGCGCAGATCACGACGGGCAGCGGTGACGCCGCGCGCACGTTCACGTTCACGTACGACGCGACGCACGGGCTCCCGCTCACCGTCACCGATCCGCTCGATCGCACCGCGACCATGGCGCGCGACGCGCTCGGCCGCATGACGAGCAAGACGTTGCCGGGCGGCGACGTGATCGGGCTCGGGTTCAATGCCGCCGGCGACTTCGCGTCCCTGACGCCGCCGGGCCGGCCCGCGCACCAGTTCGGCTACGACGCCCGCGGCTTGCTGACGGCGATCACCCCGCCGACGGTCCCCGGCACCGGCGCGACGACGTTCGCCTACGACGACGACGGCGTGCTCACGACCGTGACGCGCCCCGACGAGACCGTGACCTTCGCCTACGCCGCGAGCGGCCGGCCGAGCTCGGTCGCGCTCAGCGTCCAGTCCGGCCCGTCGGCGACGTACACCTTCGCGTACGACGCGGCGACCGGGCTCGTGACGTCGGTGACCGGTCCCGGCGGCGCCGTGAACACGTATGCGTACGACGGTCCGCTCCTCACCGACGTCACGTGGGCGGGACCCGTGACCGGCACGCTCTCGGTCGCCCACGACGCCCGGCTCGCGGTCGCGACCGAGACGGTCACGACGACGTCCGGCCCGTCGGCGGTCGCGTTCACGCACGACGCCGACGATCACCTCGTCGCCGCGGGCGACCTCGCGATCACCCGCGACGCCGCGACCGGCCTTCCGACGGCGACCGCGCTCGGCGTCGTGACCGACGCGTCGGCCTACGACGGCTTCGGCGAGCTCCTCGAGTACGAGGCGGCGGCGAACGGCACCGCGATCTACGCCGAGACCTTCACGTACGACAAGCTCGGCCGCATCGTGACGAAGACCGAGACGATCGGCGGCGCCACCGACACGCTCGCGTACGACTACGATGCCGAAGGCCAGCTGATCGAGGTCCGCCGCGACGGCGACACGGTCGAGACCTACGACTACGACGCGAACGGCAATCGCGTCGCGGCGACGGTCGGCATCGGCAGCGTCACGGCGACGTACGACGATCAGGACCGTCTGCTCACCTACGGCACGACGACGTTCACGCACTCCGCGAGCGGCCGGGTCGCCACGCGCACGAACGCGAGCGGGACGACGGCCTACACCTACGACGCCGCCGGCAATCTCCTCGCGGTGGCACTCCCGGACGGCACCGACGTCACGTACACGCTCGATGCGACGTTCCGCCGGGTCGCCCGCAACGTCGATGGCGTTCCGGCGGGGCGCTTCCTCTGGTCGGGCAACCGTCCGATCGCCGAGCTCGACGCCGCGGGCGCGCTCGTCAGCCGCTTCGTGTACGCGGGTGGTCCCGCGCCGGCGTACCTCGTCCGGAACGGCGTCGCACACCGGATCGTCGTCGATCACGTGGGCAGCGTCCGGCTCGTCGTGAACGCCGCGACCGGCGCGATCGCGCAGCGGCTCGACTACGACAGCTTCGGGCGCGTCACGCAGGACACGAATCCCGGCTTCCAGCCCTTCGGATTCGCGGGCGGCTTCTACGATCCGGCGACGAAGCTCGTCCGCTTCGACGTGCGCGACTACGACGCGGTGACGGGGCGCTGGACCGCGAAGGACCCGATCGGCTTCGCCGGGCTCGACACGAACCTGTACCGCTACGCCGCGAACGACCCCGTGAACCTCACCGATCCGGACGGACGGACCGTGGCGGAGATCGTGACCGGCATCGCGGCCGGGATCTGGGACGTGCTGCACTTCCCGGTGAGCCTCGCCAACGCCGGGCAGAACCTCTCGAACCTCATCACGGAGGCCATCACCGGCGTCCCGCAGCCCGTCATTCCGGATCCGAACCCGATCGTCAGCGTGATGGAGGGGGTGAACGGCCTGGCCGAGCAGATCTTCGACGCCGAGCCGATCATCGACACGGACAGCACGGCATTCGAGGTGAGCAGGATCTGCACCAACGTCGCCGTCGATCTACCGGTCGGCGTCGTCGGATTGCTGCGCGGCGGCATCCGCGGCGCGGCGAAGGGCGGCATCCGTCCGGCGATGCAGGCGGCGGGCAAGACCGGCAAGAACGTCGGCCGCACGGCCGACGAAGGATACCGGCCGCTCGTGTCGGCCGAGGCGGCGAAGGTCGAGCGCCTCAACGCCGAGAACGCCCGGCGGATCGCGGACCGCGAGGCGCGCCAGGCGGCACAGCAAGCCGCCGAGAGCCGCCGGCTCGAGCTCGTCCGACCCGAGGGCGGCGGCGCCGGCACGCGCGGCACGAACAAGCCTGCCGGCGGCCTCGGGACAGGCAGTTGAAAGGCGGGAACCCCATGATCCTCATGCGCGTGCTCGTCGCGGCGGCCGTGATGCTGCTGCTCGGAGCATCGGAGAACGCCGGCGCGCAACCCTACTGCCTCTCCGGCCACGTCGAGCGCGACGTCGACGGCGAGGACTTCGACGCGCACGCCGAGGTCGACCTCACGATCTGCTTCTCCGCGACCGGCACCCTTCAGGGGGTCACACAGATCTCCGGCTCGTTCAGCGAGACCCAATTCGTACCGCCGATCGGTGACGACCCCGCGTTCACCCAGACCTGCGACGGCGACTTCGCGCTGAAGGTCCCGAAAGAGGGCGGCGGGACGCGCGACACGCGCTACGACAACCTGACGTTCAGCGGCGGCGTCGTCAGCGGCGGCACCCTGTTCGCCGCGGCGTTGGTCACCTGCACGAGCCCGTTCGGGATGACCACCCAGGACGGCATCCGCAGCATCGGGCCCGCCTCGCACGTCATCGAGGGCGGCAAGATCGTGAAGATCGACTTCGACTTCATCGATCCGGGCAAGAGCGAGAACACGGGCGAGCTGCTGCCGGTGGCGCCGGGGCCGACATCCACGGCGGCGACGCCGACGCCGCAGC
>DAIQBH010000137.1:0-16354 GCA_036781285.1 Thermodesulfobacteriota bacterium
GGTCCCAGGCGAGCTGATCGAGGTCGCCGAAGACGTGGCAGCTCGAGCACGACGCCTCGCCGTTGCTCGACGAGATCGCCGCGTCGTAGAGGAACGGCCGGCCGGCCAAGATCTCGGCGGGCTCGGGATTGTAGACCGGCAGATGGGCGAGCTCCGCGCGCGTCGTCGTGTCGATCACCGAGATCGCGTTGTCGAAGCGGGTGAAGACGTAGAGGCGGCCGTTGGTCTCGTCGAGCACGAGCCCCGACGGACCGCCGCCGCTCACGACGACGTGATCGGCGGCACTGGGCACGAACGTGTCGTTCTCGAGCGTCGCCGTATTGAAGATGCCGACCTTGCTCGAGCCGAAGGCGGTGACGTAGAGCGTCTGCCCGTTCGAGCTCACGGCCATGCCGAGCGGCGTTGCGAGGCTCTTGGCGATCGTGCCGGCGGTGCTCGGCACGACCTGGTAGTCGATGTGCTTGTTCAGGTGCCGTGACGTGATCGCGGCGCCGTCGAGGATCGTGATCCGCGACTCGGCGAGATGGCCGCGGACCGTCGTCGACCCGAGCGCCGTGCCCGGGCCTTCGAACCGGACCTCGTTCCGCGCGTCGGTGTTGCTGACGTAGACCTTGTCGGGATCGGTCGGGCTCGCGACCATGTTGAAGATCGTCGTCCCGACGCCGGCCCAGCTCTGCACCTGCGTCGGCGTCCCGGCGTTGGCGTCGATCGCGAAGACGTCGAGATCGGGCAGCGAGAAGCGGACGCCGTTGTTCCAGTTGCGGCCGAGCTCGTCACGCCACTGGCCCGACCCGGGATCGAACTTCACGATCAGCCCGGTCTCGGGCGCCGCGATGCCCTGCGCGTTGGCGTTCGGGAACGGCAGACCGCCGGGCATCGTCGAGCCGGCGAGCGTACACGAGCCCGCCCCCGCGCCGCCGTTGCAGACGACGCCTTCCGACAGCGCGGTGGTCCGATTGCCCGAGAAGAGCACGGCCGCATAGACGCGGCTGCCGTCGGCGCTCGCCGCGAGGGCGCGCGGCGTGTCACCGAAGAGCGTCACGATCGTGAGCGGCGTGCCGCCGAGGGTGGTGCCGAGGCTCTGGGCGTCGAAGACCCAGACGTCGGCGCGGCCGATGCCCTCGGTCGTGAGGACGCTCGCGATCGTCGGCTGGAGCGGCGTGTTCTGGCCGCGGTGCGCCGTCGTGATGAACGCGCGATTCCCGCCCGGACCGGCGAAGACGATGTCGCGTGGCTCGTCGCCGACGAGGAGCGTTCGGACGACGCGCGGCGGACTCGAGGCGACGTCGACGATGCTGATCGAGTCGGAGAGGTGGTTCACGACCCACACTTCCGTCGCCGTTCGCGCGGCCACGGCCACCGGCTCGAGGCCGACCGCGACCGAGCCCGTGTGGGTCAAGCTGCCGCCGTTCACGGAGAAGATCTCCAGCCGATTGTCCGGCGTGTTGACCGCAAAGAGCGTGGCGCCTCCCGGCGCCAGCGCGAGCGGTCGAACCTGGCCGGATTCGAAGTTGACGAAGGACGTCTGAGCGGTTGCGCTCGAGACTCCGACGGCGCAGCACACGAGCGTGAGTACGAAGGACAGAGCACGGGGAATTGGTCGCATCGGTCGGCCTCTCGGGGAACCAATTCGGATGCGAACCGCTGCGGGTCGCGCGCTCTCGCAGGTCTTCTGGTGCCCGGTTGTCGCGAGTCTCCTACGACCCGCCGAGCCCGCCGGTCAAGCTTTTCTTCGGGTGCCTGCTTTTCTTCGGGTACCGTCGCCGAGGCGGCGCTCGACCGCGCGCGCGTGCGCGTCGAGCCCCTCGAGTCGCGCGAGCCGCGCGACGGCGGGGCCGAGCTTCGCGATCGTCCGCGGCCCAGCGGCGATCACGCTCGAGCGTTTGATGAAATCGTAGACCCCGAGCGGGGACGAGAAGCGCGCGCTGCCGCCGGTCGGCAGCACGTGATTCGGGCCGGCAAGGTAGTCGCCGAAGGGCTCGGGCGCGTACTCACCGAGGAAGATCGCCCCGGCGTGGCGGACGGCGGGAAGCCAGCGCTCGGGATCGTGTACCGCGAGCTCGAGGTGCTCGGGCGCGATCCGGTTCGCGAGCTCGATGGCCTCGGCGAGCGACGCCGTCACGAACGCGGTGCCGTAGCGGGCGAGGGCACGCCGCGCGATCGCCTGCCGATCGAGCTCGCCGAGCTGGTGCTGTAGCGCTCGCCGCACCCGTTCGGCGAGCGTGGCGGACGGCGTCACGAGGATCGCGGCCGCGAGCGGGTCGTGCTCAGCCTGCGAGAGCATGTCTGCGGCCACGAAGTCGGGCCGCGCCCGCCCGTCGGCGACGATCAGCACCTCGCTCGGACCCGCGATCATGTCGATGTCGACGGCGCCGAAGACGAGCCGCTTCGCGGTCGCGACGAAGATGTTGCCCGGACCGCAGATCTTGTCGACGCGCGGAATCGACCGCGTCCCGTACGCGAGCGCTCCGACGGCTTGCGCGCCGCCGACGCGGAAGAGCCGGTCGATGCCGGCGATGTGCGCCGCGGCCAGCACCTCGGCGCTCGCGCGGCCCGGCGGGGTCACCCCGATCACCTCGCCGACACCGGCGACCTTGGCCGGAATCACGTTCATCAACACCGACGACGGATACGCGGCCGTCCCGCCCGGCACGTAGACGCCGACCCGATCGAGCGCGCGCACCTGTTGGCCGAGCCGCGCGCCCGTCGCGTCCCGGAACATCCAGGAGCCCTGGCGTTGGCGGCGGTGGAACGCGGTCACGCGCCGCGCCGCGAGTCGAAGCGCGCTCCGCACGGCCGGCGGCAAGGAGGCCGCGGCCGCGGCGAGCTCCTCCCGCGGCACCTCGACCGTACGCGGGGTGAGCGCGACCCCGTCGAAGCGTTTGGTGTATGCGAAGAGCGCGGCGTCACCGCGGAGACGGACGTCGCCGATGATCTTCCGGACCGCCTGCTCGACCTTGGCGGACGCTTGGTCGCCGCGGGCCTCCAGAAGAGCGAGCCGACGCTCGAAGGCGCGGCCCCGCGTGGGCAGGATCACGAGAACGTCGCGTTCGCGCATCACCGCACCCGTCGCACGTCGGCACCGAGCCCCGAGAGTTTCTGCTCGAGGCGCTCGTAGCCGCGATCCAGATGATAGACGCGCGCGATCTCGCTCGTGTTCTGCGCCGCGAGGGCAGCGAGCACGAGGCAAACGCTCGCGCGCAGATCGGTCGCCATTACGGGCGCGCCCGAGAGGTGCCCGACACCGCGCACGAGCGCCGTTTTGCCGTCGACGCGGATGTCGGCGCCCATGCGCACGAGCTCCTGCACGTGCATGAAGCGGTTCTCGAAGATGGTCTCGGTGATCATGCTGCGGCCCTCGGCGATCGTCATGAGCGCCATGAACTGCGCCTGCAAGTCGGTCGGGAAGCCCGGGTGCGGCGCGGTGCGAACGTCGGTCGCGCGGCAGCAGCTGCCGGGCCGGACGCGCACGCCACCTTCCAGGCGCTCGACGACGATCCCGGTCTCCTCGAGCTTCTGGAGCAGGACGTCGAGGTGGTCGGCGCGCGCGCCGGTCACCGTCACGTCGCCGCCCGTGATGGCGCCCGCGATCAACAGCGTGCCCGCCTCGATGCGGTCGGCGATCACGGTGTGGTCGAAGCCGCCGAGCTCGCGCACGCCCTCGATCGTGATCATCGAGGTGCCGGCGCCGGTGATCCGCGCACCCATGAGGACGAGGGCCGCCGCGAGATCCTCGATCTCGGGCTCGCGGGCGGCGTTCTCGATCTCGGTGACGCCGTCGGCGAGGGTTGCCGCCATCATCAAATTCTCGGTCGCGCCCACCGACGGGAAGTCGAGCGCGATCCGCGCGCCGCGGAGCCGTGACGCCTCCGCCTCCACGTAGCCGTGGGACTGGCGGATCGTGGCGCCCATGCGCTCGAGGCCGGCGAGGTGGATGTCGACGGGGCGGCTCCCGATCGCGCAGCCGCCGGGCGTCGAGACGCGGGCGCGCCCGGTCCGCGCCACCAGCGGTCCGAGCGTCAGGAACGACGCGCGCATGGTCTTCACGAGCTCGTACGGAGCTTCGTGCGACGTGAGGTCGCGGGCCTCGACGAGGATCGCTTCGAAGGCGTCGTCGCCGACGAGACAGCCGACCTTCTCGAGGAGGCGGAGCGTGGTCGTGATGTCGGCGACCCTCGGTAGGCCTCGGATCGTGCAGCGCTCGGGCGTCAGCAGCGACGCGAACAGCAGCGGCAAGCCCGCGTTCTTCGAGCCGCTGACCGGGACCTTTCCGGTCAAGCGCCGGCCGCCCTGGACCACGATCTTCATCATGACGACGCCACCCGCGCGGCGGCGGCCGCCGCGTGTCCGCCGACGACGCGCGCGATGCCCGCGAGGTCGGCGAACACGGCGACCTCGGCGAAGCCCGCGGCTTCGAGAAGCGCCGCCACCTCGGGCGCCTGCCCGGCACCGACCTCACAGAACAGCGCGCCGCCGGGATCGACGACGCGCGCGGCCTCGACCGCGATCCGGCGATACGCGTCGAGCCCGTCGGCACCACCGTCGAGAGCGAGCACGGGCTCGCGTCGCACCTCGGGCGGGAGCCCCGCGAGATCCTCGGACCGGATGTAGGGAGGGTTCGCGACGACGAGGTCGAATCGCGCGTCGGCCGGGAGCGCCGTCGTCCAGTCGCTCACGACGACGCGCACGCGCGGCGCCACGCCCGCCGCCTCGGCGATGCGCTCGGCGAGCGCCGCCGCGGCCGGCGACAGATCGACGGCGATGACGGTCGCTTCCGGCAACTCTGCCGCCAGCGCCACGGCGATCGCGCCACTGCCGGTCCCGAGGTCGAGTATGCGAAGCCCGCGGTCGCGCGCTTCGATCCAGGCGAGCGCGCGCTCGACGACGAGCTCGGTTTCCGGCCTCGGCACGAGCACGTCCGGCGTCACGACGAAGCTCCGCGACCAGAACTCGCGCCGTCCGGTGAGGTGCGCGACCGGCTCGCCCTCGCCGCGCCGGCGGATGAGCTCGCGATACGCGTCGACCTCGGCACGGCCGAGCGGACGGTCGAAGCGCAGATAGACCCCGACGCGATCGGTCGCGAGCACCTCGGCGAGCAGCAGCTCGGCATCGAGTCGTGCGCTCGCAGCGCCCCGGCCGGCGAGGAACTTCGCCGCCAGCTCCAGATACGCGAGCGCCGCCTCGGGGGCGGGCTTCTTGCTGACCGCCTTCGGCTCGGCCACCGTCATCAGTGCGCCGTCTTCAGGGCTTCCGCCTGATAGTGCGTGATCAGCGCGTCGATCAGCGGATCGATCTCGCCTTCCATCGTCTTGTCGAGCGAGTGCAGCGTCAGGTTGATGCGGTGATCCGAGACCCGGCTCTGCGGAAAGTTGTACGTCCGGATGCGCTCCGAACGGTCGCCGCTGCCGACCATGCTCTTCCGCGAGGCCGCGATCTCGGCCTGCTGCTCGGCCTGTGCGCGCTCGAGGAGGCGCGAGCGTAGGATCTTGAGGGCCTTCGCCTTGTTCTTGAGCTGCGACTTCTCGTCCTGGCACGACACGACGAAACCGCTCGGGAGGTGCGTCACGCGGACGGCGGAGTCGGTCGTGTTGACGCTCTGGCCCCCGGGACCCGACGAGCGGAACACGTCGATCTTGAGATCCTTGTCGTCGATCTGGACATCCACCTCGTCGGCCTCGGGCAGCACCGCGACGGTCACGGCGGACGTATGGATGCGGCCCGAACCCTCGGTCTCAGGCACGCGCTGCACGCGGTGCACGCCGCCCTCGAACTTGAGGCGGCTGAACGCACCCTGCCCTTCGATCGACGCGATGATTTCCTTGATGCCTCCGAGGCCGGTCTCGCTCGAGCTCAGGATCTCGACCTTCCAGCGGCGTGTCTCGGCGTAGCGCGTGTACATGCGGAAGAGCTCGGCGGCGAAGAGGCTCGCCTCCTCGCCGCCGGTGCCGGCACGGATCTCGAGCAGGACGTTGCGATCGTCATTGGGATCGCGCGGCAGCAGGAGGACCTTGAGGCGCGCTTCGAGCGCCTCGTTCTCGGCCCGGAGGCCGGGAAGCTCTTCGAGGGCGAGCGCGCGGACGTCCTCGTCCGAGTCGTTCACGAGGGATTTGTTGCCGTCGATCTGCTCTTGGAGCTCCTTCCACGCGCGGTACGTGTGGACGATCTCCTCGATGCCCGAACGCTCCTTGCCGAGCTTGGCGAACTCTTTCCGGTTGCCGATCACGTCGGGCGAGACGAGCAGCTCCTCGAGCTCGACGTACCGTGCCTCCACCGCCGCTAGCTTGTCGAACATGGCCCGCCTTCAGCCCGCTTCAGACCTGAGACGAAAAAAAAGGGCGGGAGGACGGACCTCCTGCCCCAACGCCGCCACGACGGGCGGCAGGCACCCCGCCGCTACTGGAGCCCGGGATTTTTGGTGATGTTGCCGAACTTCTTCCGGAAGCGCTCGACGCGTCCCGCCGTGTCCACGAGCTTCTGCTTCCCGGTGTAGAACGGGTGGCAGCTAGAGCAGAGCTCGACGTGGATCTCCGGCCGCGTGGAGCGGGTCTGGATGATGTTCCCGCAGGCACAGACGATCTTCGCCGCTTCGTAGCTCGGATGAATGCCTTCTTTCATGGGTGACTCCTTACGGACGGTGCTGAGAAGCCGCGGACCCTATCACCGGGCTCCAGGGGCGGCAACTCGGCCGGGTTCCGACCATCGACGCCCTACCGCCCGGATCCATGAGTGCGCGGGCGGGTCGTCCGGCTGACGCAGCTCCGCGGCAGCGGGGACGATGGAGCTCTCGTTGGCCGGCCTCACGAGCGCGACGTCTGGCCGCATGGGGCGCGACAGCGTCCGGCGCTGGAACTAGCTACTGCACCTCGAGCGTCGACGGATTGGGATCGCCGAAGGAGAGTCCGAGGAACCCGCTGGCGTTGCCGCAGCCGGCCTCGACCGTATCGATGTAAGCGTCGAATCCGAAGTGCAACGTCAGGGTCGTGCCGGCGAATGCGCCTTCGAGCGCCGTCGTGGTCAGGATCAAGGCATGGGACCCGGTATCGTACGTCGCGGTCGCGATGTCCGCCTTGCTGGTCGCGACCGTCCGCACGCGACCGGCCGGGTTCGGGCCGCGCCATTGGACTTTGATCCGCCCGCGTTCGAGCGCCGGGCCGCTGGTGAAGGCCGCGCAGTTCCCGTCCGGCAACTTCGCCGTCAGGTTGAGCCTCGCGATCGAGATCGGGCCTTTGCCGCCGACGACGTTCGTGGCGTCGCAGCTCAAGCTCTCGTTGTTCTTGACCTTCACCGTGATCGTGCGCGCTTCCTCGTCCATGTACGGGTGAAACAACAGCCCACACGGCTGCAATTCGGAACAATCGGAGGCGATCGCACACGAGATCGTTCCGCTGGGTGGCGGAGCGGCGATCACGACACCAGGGACCAGCATCGTGAACGCGGCGGCTGCAATGACGCGGCGGAGCAGCATGGGGATCTCCTTTGCCGGGAACGGGGTCGGCCAGCGCGGCGGACGATCCCATGAATGCGCGCGCGCGTCCACAGAAATGTCGGAGCGTCCCGGCGCGGGGCTCCCTACCTCGATGACGGCTCGCATAGACCATCCGGTCGCCGACCGTGACCCGCCTGCCGCTGCGCCATCGACGCGAGCGCCGCCGTGCGGCTGCCGGCGGCGCTCGTTGAGTAGGACGCCTTCAGTCCACCGGAGTGAGCCGGCTCAGCCGCTTTCGAAAATATTCGTTGAACCACATGGCGCCGGTCGCCGGATCGAACGCCAGGCCCGTCGTGCTCGGCGCGGTGCAACTGACCCCTGTGTAGAAGCCGAGCGGCGGGAAGAGCACCATGTGGCTCGCGCCGACCGGCAAGAGCGCGATCGACGTCGAGGCGCCGCAATCGATCGCACCCGTGTTCTGGAAGTGGGTCAGCCACACGTGCCCGTCGCCGTCTAGCGCCGCGGAATGCGGGTATTCGAGCTCGGCGTCGAACGTGGCGTTGAAGGTGTTCGTGAGGCAGGGGTTCTGCCCGCTCCCGTCGAGCGTCAGGCACGCGCAGTCGGTCGCGTGCGCGGAATGGCATTCGTGGCTCTGCCACGCCGCGTAGCTGAAGCGACCGACGGCCGGCTGGTTCTGGTACGACAGCAGCACGTCGCCGGTCGACGCCTCGACGAGGCTCCACGGTCCGGCGCCGAGGAGGGGATAGCTGAGGCAGCACAGCCAGCATCGAATCTCGCTGGCATCGCAGGTGGCGCAGGACGTGCCCGAGCAGTTCGCCGCGTCGATCGGCGCCGGCAACGGAAACTGCTGGAACGCGCCCGTCCCCGGGTCCAGGCGCCCGATGTGATTCCCGCCCCAGTACGCGCCATACCAGATGGACCCGTCGGAGTGGACCAGGACGTGAGCCGGGAAGACCACGGCGCCCTGCGTGCTCGGGATCTCGTACTCATGGTAGCAGTTGGCGTCGTTCGTGGCGCCTGGCGGGCAGACCTCGGCCGCCAGCACACAGTCGCTGTTGGTGTAGCAGGCGCGCGTCGTCGTGGTGCTGCACGCGCCGACGACCTGTCCGGATGGAATCGAGCACGTTTCCGACGTCGTGAACGCGAACGTGTTGTTGGGCGTGATGTTGTCCGGATCGAAGCTCGTGAGGCGCGCGGGCTGGGCTTGCGTCAGCGGTACCTGGCTTCGGACCGCTTGCGTGAACCACATGCGTTCGCGGCCCGCGTCCCAGGCGAGACCGATCACCTGGGGATTGTCCCCGGGGACGTTGTAGGCGCTGAACTGGCTGGTGGACGGATCGTACATGACGATGCGCGAGCGGTTGGGAACGAGGATGCAGCTGCCACCGGGGCACTGTGAGCTCACCCAGCAACCGGCGCCGACGTTCGTCCCGCCGCTGCACTGCGGTCCGTGGGGAAAGGCCCCGCCCTCCGTGAACCAGACGCGCCCGGAACCGTCGACGGTGATGTCCTCGCCCGAAAGGCTCGTGCGCGTCGGTCCCGGCGTGAAGGGCGGAATCGACGCGAAGATGCCGCTTCCCGACACCTGCGGGATCGTGGGGTACGACCATGTCCCGCCGCTCGTGCGCGATTTGAGCCGGGTATGGACTTCCTCGTTGATCCAGAGGGTCCCGTTCGAGGTGCGCGCGAGGGCGAGGGGGAAGCTGCCGGCGCTGTTCACCGGCTCGACGTTGTGGTGCTCGTACTCGTACTTCACCAGCGGCGCGGTACCCGTCGCTCCGCCCGGCGTGCAGACCTCGATGTTCAGGTTGTCCTTGTTGGCGACTCCGGTCCCGATCCTCACGACGACCTGCGTGGGCGTCCACGCGTAGATGCGGGTCGCGTCCGTCGAGCCGGCGGTGAATTGCACGGCGTTGTTCTGGCGGATCAGCACGAACGATCCTCCCGCGCTCTGCCCGCAGCTGTTCTTCGAGAAATTGCCCGAGGTCGGCGTCCCGAAGCTCGCGCCGCTGATCGACACGAGGATGTCGTTGTCGGGATTGTCGGCCGTCGTGTCCTGGTCGTGAAACACGGCGATGGGTGGCGGGTAGAGTTGCGGCGCAGTGGCTTCGGCGCCCGCGGCGGACAGCAGGATGAGCGCGACGGTCAGGGGTCCCAATCGTCCCAATCGCATGAGCGTCTCCTCGCGACGTCGGGCGCTCCGGCCCAGTCGCGTCAGGTGAAGCGTGGAAGCGGCCGGGCGTCGTCGAGCCGCGAAGTGAGCAACGGATGGGTCGAGCCCGCGGGAAGGAGGTGGCGGTTGACGGTCGAGGAGAATCAGCTCGCCGCATCACGGGCAACCAGTATTGGCGCCGTCGCGCGGGACGCGAGTAGAAAACCGCCCCAGAATGAGACGCCGATTTTCGAGCGGTGTCTTCACCGGCCGTTCGCCCCGCGCACCGTCGACGATCGGGTGCTCACGCGTCCCCTGGACGCGTGAGCACCGCCGCGGTACTTTACGGCCCGACGATCAGCGGCGCGGCCCGCTCCGGACCCGCGCGACGGCGTCCTTCCAGCCCGCGTAGGCGTCCTCGCGCTCCTCGGACTTCATCTTCGGCTTGAAGACCTTGTCGACGGCGCGGACCCGCTCCAGCTCCGCCTGGGTCCAGAAGCTCGTGCCGAGGCCGGCGAGGAAGGCGGCGCCGGTCGCGGTGGTCTCGACGACCTTCGGCCGGTCGACGGTCGTGCCGAGGATGTCGGCCTGGAACTGCATGAGAAAGCCGTTCGCGGCGGCGCCGCCGTCGACCCGCAGGGCCGCGATCGGCTTGCTCGCGTCGGCGGCCATGGTCTCGACGACGTCACGGGTCTGGAAGGCGAGCGACTCGAGGGCGGCGCGCACGAGATGCTCGCGCCCGACGCCGCGGGTAAGACCGAGGATCGCGCCGCGCGCGTCCGGATCCCAGTACGGCGCGCCGAGCCCGACGAACGCCGGGACCACGTAGACGCCGAGCGTCGACTTCGCCCTTCGCGCCAGCGCCTCGCTCTCGGCGGCGCTCTTCAAGATCTTCAAGCCGTCGCGCAGCCACTGGATCAAGGCGCCCGCGATGAACACCGATCCTTCGAGCGCGTACGTCGGCGCGCCGCCGGCACCGCACGCGATCGTCGTGACCAGCCCGCGCTCGGACGTGACGGCCTCGCTGCCGGTCTGCATGAGCACGAAGCAGCCGGTGCCATAGGTGTTCTTCACCATGCCGGGCGCGAAGCAGCCCTGCCCGAAGAGCGCCGCCTGCTGGTCGCCGGCGATGCCGGCGACCTTCACCGCGGCGCCGAGGAGGCGCGGCTCCGTCTCCGCGATGACGCCGCTCGACGGGCGGACCTCCGGCACCATCGCCATCGGGACGTCGAACATCCGGAGGAGGTCGGGATCCCAGCCGCGGCCGTGGATGTTGTAGAGGAGCGTGCGCGAGGCGTTCGTCGGATCGGTGACGTGGGCTTTGCCCGCCGTCAGCTTCCAGACGAGCCAGCTGTCGATGGTGCCGAAGACGAGGTCGCCCGCCGCCGCACGCTCGCGCGCGCCGCGAACGTTGTCGAGGATCCAGGCGACCTTGGTGCCGGAGAAGTACGGGTCGAGCACGAGCCCGGTCTTCGCGCGTACATCGGCCTCCGCGCCCTCCTCTTTCAACCGCGCGCACGTCGGCGCCGTGCGCCGGTCCTGCCACACGATCGCGCGGTGCACGGGCTGTCCCGTGCGGCGGTCCCAGACGACCGTCGTCTCGCGCTGGTTCGTGATCCCGATCGCCGCGAGCGCCTCGGCCTTGATCTTTGCCTTCCGGATCGCCTGCCGCGCGACGGCGAGCGTGACGCGCCAGATCTCCTCCGCGTCGTGCTCGACCCACCCGGGCTTCGGGTAGTACTGGCGAAACTCCGAGTACGCGCGACCCGCGATGCGTCCGCGCCGGTCGAAGACGAGCACCGTCGACCCCGTCGTGCCCTGATCGATTGCCAGAACGTGCGTCGGCTTGCTCGCCATCGTCCCCTCCTTCGTCGGTCGCGGCTCTTAGCCCGGAGCTCGCACGCATGCCAGCCACGCGGCGACCTTGCGCAGCTGCGGAAGCGCTCCTATCATCCGCGCGCATGCCGCGGCGGATCACGCCCGAGCGCGTCGTTGCCGAGGCGGGCGCCGAGCTCGCCGCCGCCTTCGGCGCCGCTCTCCGCACCGTCGTCGTCTACGGCAGCGCCGAGACCGTCGATTTCATGCCTGAGCGCTCGGACGTGAACCTCGCCGCGGTCGCGGAACCGTTGACGTTCAGGCACCTCCAGGCGGTCGCCCAATGGTACGCGCGCTGGCGGCCGCAACGGGTCGCGGCGCCTCTGCTTCTCGCGCCCGCGGACCTCAGCCGGTCGCTCGACGTGTTCCCGCTCGAGATGCTCGACATCCAGGCCCGCCACCGGACCCTCCTTGGCGACGATCTCTTCACGGGGCTCGTCGTCGCCCGCGACAGCGTTCGCCTCGAGTGCGAGCGCGAGGCCAAGGGCAAGCTCGTCCGCCTGCGCGCGCTCTACCTGGAGCTCGCCGGCTCGACGGTCGAGATCCGCGAGCTCATGATCGACTCGCGGAAGACCTTCCTGCACGTGATGCGCGGGCTCCTCTGGCTCCGCGGGGTCGCGTGGGAGCCGCGCGAGCACGAGGTCGTCGCGGCGTTCGCGCGCCAGTTCGCGCACCCGATGCCGGTGTTCGACGCGCTCACGACCCACCGCGACCCGGGCGCGATCGAGGCCCGCTTCGGCGACTATCTCGGCGAGATCGAGGTGCTGGCCGCGCTCGCCGACACCGGCGGAAGCGCCACGCGATGAGGCGCCCGGCGCGCATCGCCGTCGTCGCCGCGCTGCTGTGCACGCTCGTCGCCATGCGGGCGGCGGCCGCACCGGTGCCGCTCCCGACGCCGATCGGGCTCGTCTCGGATTTCGCCGGCGTGCTCGACGCGGCGACCGAGGGACGGCTCACGCGCCGCCTCCAGGAGCTGAAGCAGAAAACGGGCTCCGAGATCGCCATCGTGACGCTGCGCACGACGCAGCCCGACCCCGTTCCCGAGCGCGCCGTCCGGCTCGCCGAAGCGTGGAAGCCCGGCGATCCCGCGAAGGACAACGGCGTGCTCTTCCTCGTCGCGGTCGAGGACCGCGAGCTCTTCATCGCGACCGGTTACGGCATCGAGGGCGCGCTCCCCGACGGCCTCGTCGGCGAGATCCGCGACCGCACGATCGTCCCGCGCTTTCGCGCCGGGGACCTCGCCGGCGGCATCGAGGCCGGCGTGGACCGTATGGCGGCGATCATCGCGCGCGAGTACCAAGTCGACCTCACCGGATCGCCGTCGGCGGAGGCACCGGCCCCGCGCCGATTCTCGACGGCCGATCTCGTCATCCTGGCGATCATCCTGCTCGTCATCTTCGGCCCGTATTTCTTCGGGGGGAACGACGGCCCGCCGGGCATCGGCGGGCGGCGGCGGCGACGGTCGTGGGACGTGGGTCCGCCGATGTGGGGCGGCACCTTCGGCGGCGGCGGGTTCGGCGGCAGCGGCGGAGGCGGATTCGGGGGGTTCGGCGGCGGCAGTTTCGGCGGCGGTGGCGCCGGCGGCAAATGGTAACGGCCAACAGGGAGGACACGAGCATGAAGCGATCACGCGCGATTCTGACGGCTCTCACGTTGACGCTCGTCGCGTCGTTGCTGTCCGGGTGCAGCTACAACCGCCTCGTGCAGCTGCGGGAGGCGATCGACGGCGCCTGGGCGCAGGTCGAAAACCAGCTCCAGCGCCGGAACGACCTCATCCCGAACCTGATCGAGGTCACCAAGGGCTACGCCGCGCACGAGAAGTCGATCTTCGAGGCCGTTGCGAACGCGCGCTCGCGCCTGATCGGCGCCGGCTCGCGCGAGGATCAGATCGCGGCCTCGGGCGAGCTGTCCTCGGCGTTGTCCCGCCTCCTCGCCATCGCCGAGAACTATCCCAACCTGAAAGCCGACGCGCAGTTCGCGCGCCTTTCCGACGAGCTCGCCGGCACCGAAAACCGGATCGCGACCGAACGGCGCCGCTACAACGAGGTCGTCCAGGAGTACAACACGCTCACGAAGACCTTCCCCACCGTCATCACGGCGAAGGTGCTCGGGTTCGGCGAGCAGAAGTACTTCGAGGCGCCGGAGTCGGCGAAGCAGGTGCCGCAGGTGAAGTTCTGATCGCATGCGCGTCCTGATCGCCGGCACGGGCGGCGTCGGCGGGTTCTTCGGCGCCCATCTCGCCCGCGCCGGCCACGAGGTGGTGTTCCTCGCCCGCGGGGAGAACCTCGCGGCGCTCCGGTCGGCGGGCCTCACCGTCGAGAGCATCGACGGCGACTTTCACCTGTCGCGCATCACGGCGGCCGATCGGGTCGACGGCGCCGAGCCGTTCGGTCTCGTGCTCGTCACCGTCAAGGCCTACGATACCGCGGCCGTCGGGCGGCAGATCGCGCCGACGGTGCGCGCGGACACGGTCGTCCTCTCGCTCCAGAACGGCGTCGAGAACGAGACCATCCTTGCCGCCGAGCTCGATCTCGTGCCGCTGATGGGCGCAATGACCGAGATCGGCGCCGAGCTCGTCGCACCGGGCGTGGTCCGCCATGTCGCCGAGGGCACGATCTTCTTCGGCGAGATGAACGGCCACGAGAGCCCGCGCGGCCGGAATCTCGCGACCCTCTTTACCGAGGCGGGCATCCGCCACCGCTTCTCGCGCGAGATCCCGGTGGCGCTCTGGGGGAAGCTGATGTGGAACGCCGGCCACAACGGCGTCACCGCGCTCACGCACACGACGGCGGCGGCCGCCGCCAATCAGCCGGCGACGGCCGACGTCATGCGGACAGCGATGCACGAGGTCGTCGCGGTCGCGCGGGCGCAGGGCATCCTCCTGGACCCGGCGCGCGTCGAGAGCACCCTCGCCTTCTCGCGCGAGCACCTGCACGCGCTCCGGACGTCGATGCTGCAAGACCTCGAGCGCGGGCGCCGCCTCGAATACGACGCCATCAACGGCGCCGTCGTGCGCTTCGGCGACGCGGTCGGCGTCCCGACGCCCGTGAACCGTACCCTGACCGGCCTGCTCGCGGCGCTCGACCCGGGCGCCGCCCCGCGGAGTTGATCCCATGGACCTGCGCTTCTTCTTCACCGTCTTCTCGACGGTCTTCCTCGCGGAGCTCGGTGACAAGACGCAGCTCGCGACCTTCCTCTACGCGTCCGATGCCGAGCGATCGAAGCTCGTCGTGTTTCTCGCGGCCGCATCGGCCCTGGTCGTGACGTCGGCAATCGGGGTCGCGCTCGGCAGCGTCGTGGCGCAGTACGTGAACCCCCGCATGCTTTCCTATCTGGCCGGCGCCGGATTCGTGATCATCGGTATCCTGACGATCGCGCGGGCGTGACCAACGCCGAAACGGCGCTCGCCCATGTGTCGCTCGTCGAGCGCCACGCCGGCGACTATATCCGCTCGACTCGTTCCTCGAGCGCAACTGCGGGATACGGCGTGCCGGCCTTCGAGATCTCTTCGAAATCCGACTTGAAGAGCGTGTGGTTGTCCGAGAACCGGACGTCGACCTCGATGCCCGGAAGCGCAACGCCGAGCGTCCGCTCGAGGTCGGAAAGGCCGAGCGGGTGGGAGAGCGTCCGGCCAAGCCTGTAGCGGCGCGACGCGAGCAGCATCGCCAGTTTCCCGCCGCGCGTCGGCTACAGCGAGAGGAAGCCCATCCGCGCGAGCTGCATCCAGAGCGCGGGGAAGATGCCGACGATCACCGTCAGCACGGCCGACACGACGATCGACGTGAGAAGGTAGGGCTGGCGCGCGATGCGGCCCGTCTCCTCGGCGCCCGGCGTCAGGTACATCGCGATCAGCACGCGGATGTAGTAGCCGGCCGAGATCGCGCTGTTCAGCACGCCGATGATCGCAAGCACGTAGTAGCCCTCGCGGATCGCGGCGGTGAAGACGTAGAGCTTGCCGGCGAAGCCCGCGAGCGGCGGGATGCCCGTCAACGACAGCATGAAGATCGTCATCGTCACGCCGAGCAGCGGGCGGCGGAAGCCGAGCCCGGCGTAGTCGTCGAGCGTCTCGTTCGGATCGCCGGCTTCGCCGATCGCCGCCACGACGCCGAAAGCCCCAAGCGTCATGAACGAGTACACGAGCAGGTAGAAGAGCGCCGCCGTCCCGCCCGCGGCACCCGAGGCGACGATCGCCACGAGGATGTAGCCGGCGTGCGCGATGCTCGAGTAGGCGAGCATGCGCTTCACGCTCGTCTGCGCGAGCGCGAGGACGTTCCCGACGGTCATGGTGGCCGCGGCGACGACCCAGAGCAGCATCGACCAGTCGGCGTGCAGCCCGCCGAGGCCGTGCAGGAAGACCCGGACGAACGCGGCAAAGCCCGCGGCCTTCACGGCAACGGCCATGAGCGCGGTGACCGTCGTCGGCGCGCCCTCGTAGACGTCCGGCGTCCACATGTGGAACGGCACCGCGGCGACCTTGAACCCGAACGCGATCACGAGCATCGCGACGCCGGTCAGCAGCATCGTGCGCGCGTCCGTGGTCGGCGCCGCGGCGGCGATCTGGTCGAGCCGGAAGGACCCGGTCGCGCCGTAGATGAGCGCGATGCCGTAGAGGAGGAAGCCGGTCGCGAACGCGCCGAGCAGGAAATACTTCATCGCGGCCTCGCTCGAGCGGAGCTGCGTCCGCCACGCGCCCGCCAGCACGTAGACGCTGATCGACATCACCTCGAGCCCGAGGAAGATCACGATCAGATCGGTCGCCGACGCCATCACGATCATGCCGGCGATCGCGAACGTCAGGAGGCCGTAGTAGTCGCCCGCCGGGATGCCGGTGCCCTCGAGATAGGTCATCGACATCAGCACCACGAGGATGCCGGCGACGA
>DAIQBH010000138.1:0-16099 GCA_036781285.1 Thermodesulfobacteriota bacterium
GCCGTTGTTCGCGAAACGGCCGTCGAGGAGGTTCGCGTCGAGGCGGTAGACGAGCTCCACGCCGGTGCCCTCGGGCTGCTTCAGGAGCGCGGCGATGCTCGTCGCGACCCAGTCGCCGCCGATCCGCACGTCCTTCGGCGGAGCCGCGGTGTCCGGAACGAGGCCGTCGTGCAGCACCGTGCGCCACCAGCGCTCGAAGTCGCCGGTGCCGTGCGCGGCCTGCCAATGCGCCCGCACGAGCTCGTACGCCGTCTGCTCGCGACCCGCGGCGGCGGCGATCACCTCGAGCGCGGTCTTGCCGTCGTACAGCGGCGCGATCAGCGGCTGGACGATCGTGATGGTGCCGTCGGACGCGCGCACGTCGCCCCAGCTCTCGAGGTAGTGCGCCTCGGGCACGTGCCAGTGGCAGAGGACCGCGGTCTCGTCGTCGTAGAGGCCGAGGTGGGCGCGGAACGGAACCTTGCCGAGCTGCTCGCCGAACTTCAGATCGGCGGGCGCCGTCGCGACCGGATTGGCGCCGAGGATGAGCAGCGTCGCGACCTTCCCCGCCGCCATGTCGGCGACGAGGTCGCGGAGCGACGCCAGCGACTCGACGGGCTCGGCCGCGACCGGCTCGGTGACGACGACCGTCGTGCCGACGTTGCCGAGCGCGGCATTCATGGCGTGCGCCAGCGCGTGCAGCCCGGCCGATTGGTGGTCGCCAGCGACGACCAGGCTCTTGCCCTTGTGTGCGGTGAGGTCGCGCGCGAGCGCCTTCAGCCACGCCGTGTGCTCGGGCGAGAAGCCTTGCGCCTTCTGCGCGATCACGCCGAGCTCGCCCGCGAGGGCCCAGGCGAAGGTCTCGACGTCGATCGCGGAGAGCCCGAGCCGGTGGTCGGCGCGCGCTCCGGTCGGCGTCGGCGTGCTCTCGACCGCGTAGAGCCGATTCATGCCGGCGCCGGGCTTCCGCCGTTTCGCGAAGTCGCGGAGATGGCGGACGCTCGCGGGGCCGCTCGTCAGGAAGTCGGCGTCGAGCGCGAGGATCACGTCCGCCTGATCCAGCCGGTACTGCACGTCGGCGTCCGTGCCGAACGCGAGACGCGCTCCGGCGCGGGCGGCGTCGCGTGCGATCGGATCCCACTGATGCCAGCGCGCGCTCGGGTAGGCCGTGAGGAGCGCGCGGATCTGCGCCGCGAGCGTCGGCGACGTGACGGTCTCGGTGAGGATGCGGAAGCCCGCGCCGCCGGTCGCCTTCTCGGCCTCGAGCTTGGCGCCGAGGGCTGCGACGAACGCCGTCCACGGACGGATCTCGCCGGCGCTGCTCACGACCTGCGAGCGATCGGGGTCGTAGAGACCGAGGACCGACGCCTGCGCGAGCGCGTTGGTCGCGCCGAGGCTCGCCGGGTGGTCGGGATTGCCTTCGACCTTCGTCGGCCGGCCCATGTGGCTCTCGACGAGGAGGCCCGTACCGTAGCCGCCGACCGCCATCGCCGTCGCGAAGAAGAGCGGCCGCCCCGGGATGATGTCCTCGGGCGCCTTCACGTACGGCATGATGGTCTCGGTCGGCTGGCGCGTGCAGGCCGAGAGGCCAGCGAGTGCCAACGACGCGCCCATCAACTGCAAGAACTGCCGGCGGTCGACGGTCTCGAGCAGCGCCGCCTGGCGCGGGAACTCACGCGCCATCATCGCGTCGAACCCGGGATGTCCGGCGATCGTCTCCAGGCTTCGCCAGTAATGACGGCCCCGCGCGTTCTCGAGCTCGGCGCGCACGGCGGGGAGATCGAGAGCGGGCGTTGCGTCGTTCGTACGGGTCGGGTCGCTCATGGACTCGGCTTCTCTACGACTCATCGATTGCACGCCTCGCTCGCTCATCGATGACACGTGTTGCAGTCGGTGCGCGGATGCACGTCGTTCGCCTTCAGCAGCTCACGCCCGAGGGCCAGCTGGTCGCCACCCGGAGGCTGCCATCCCATCGTGAAGACTTCCTCCTTCGGCCGGACGTAGCGTTCGGGATTGCGATGACAATCGAGGCACCACTCCATTTGCAGCGAGCTCTGCTGCCAGGTGAGGTTCATGCGATCGACGCGGCCGTGACAGGTTTCGCAACCGACGCCCTTCGCGACGTGCACCGCGTGATTGAAATAGACGAAGTCCGGAAGATCGTGGACCTTGATCCACGGGATCGACACGTCGGTGCGGAAGCTCGCGCGCACCGGCTCGAGTGTCGGGCTGTCGGACCAGATCTGCTTGTGACAGTTCATGCAGGTCTGGGTCGGCGGGATGCCGGCCTTCCCCGTCGTCTCGACCGTCGTGTGGCAGTAGCGGCAATCGATGCCGAGCTCACCGGCGTGGTGGCGATGACTGAATTGCACCGGCTGCTCGTGCGCGACCCCGGCCTGCGTCACGTACGGCGATCGATTGAGGAGATCGAGCACGAAGAAGGCGGCGCCGATCACGATGAGCGCCCCGAAGATGCTGACCCGCGCAATCGTGTTCGTGCTGCGGTGAAATACCTGAGGCACGCGACGGCGGATAATACCGTCGATCTTCAGAACCGCAAGATGACGGAAAGTGAATTACAGTGATCGCACCGAGTAGCTTTACTAATTCCGGCTTGCTCGGTCTGTGTTCGTTCTCTCGAAGAGCGCGCGGTCGGGGTCGCCGGCGAGCGCGTGCGTGTCGCCTCTGCGGCTCAGGGCGCCGCACCCGCGACCGCGCAAGGGTAGAATTTGCAGGGGACACGTGTGCGGCTCACTTCGCCTCCGAGGCGACACGCACGCGCCCGTCAGTGGCCGCTGCGCGGTTGGAAGAGCGAGACGCACGGACGCGCCGCACTTCGTGCTCGCTTTGGAAACGGCCCCTTACGCATCACCGTCGGGTCGTCCGTCTTGGCTCGTCTCTCGCGTGACGCGGCTCTAGTGACGGACGATACGCGTCGGGCCGGGTGGAGGTGGGCCGGATGCGTCGAGGCGGTCCGTGGCCAGTGCGTAGGCGGCTTCCTGGGGGGTGATGCCGCGGGCGTCGGCGGTCGTGAAAATGCGCTCGACGCGCTCCTCGATGCGGGCGACGACGCGGAGCGCGGCATCCGCGGCGGTGCCGCGGCCGCTTTCGAAGCCCGCGATGACGGCGCCGGCGTTGGCAGCGAAGTCGGGGGCGTAGAGGATGCCGCGCTCCTGGAGGATGCGTCCCGCGGGCGGCGTGGCGAGCTGATTGTTGGCGGCGCCCGCGATGCCCTTCACCAGCAGAGCGCGAGCGACGTCCTCGGTGATCACCTCGCCGACCGCGCACGGGGCGAACAAATCGAGCGACCGCTCGAAGACGCGCGCGGCGTCGACGCGCGGGGCGTCCGTCTCGACCGAGCACATCTCGGCGCGCTCCTCGTCGATCTCGGAGAACGACACCTCGGCACCCTCGTCGACCAGAAGCCGTACGAGCTCGATGCCGACGTCGCCGACGCCCTGCACGAGCACGCGCACGCCGTCGAGCGATCGCGTGCCGGCGGCGCGCTGCCAGATCGCCCGCATCGCGGCGAGCACGCCGTTCGCGGTCCCGAGATCGAGGAGGCCCGGCTCGGCCTCGGCGAGCACGTGCCCCGTCCGCGACGTCACGAGCGCGAGCTCGGCCGCCGTCGTGCCGTAGTCGCACGCCGTCACGTAGCGGCCGCCGAGCGACTCGATGACCTCGCCGAGCACCGGAAACGCCGCCTCGGGGTCCATGCGGTCGTTCCGCAGCACCAGCGCCTTGCCGCCGCCGAAGCCGAGGTCGGCGAACGAGTTCTTGAACGTCATCGCGCGCGCGAGCCGCAGCACGTCGCGGAGGCCCTCGGCGTCGTCGGGATACGCGCGCCAGCGGATACCGCCGCACGCCGGGCCGAGGCGCAGGTCGTCGATCGCGATGAACCCGTGCAGCGCCAGGTCCGGCCGCTCGATCACGTGCAGCTCGGCGGGACCGAGCTCCGCGGCGAGCGCCGCGAGATCGAGCGCGCTCATGGCTGCAACAGCCTCCGCGTCCACCCGCCGCGCCGGCGCTCCCAGCGCTCGCGCGTGTGCAGGCGGAAATCGCCGCGCGTCCAGAACTCGATCGCGCGCGGCGCTATGCGATAGCCCTGCCAGGCCGGCGGGCGCGGCACGTCGTCGCCCCGGTATCGCTTGCCGAGCGCGCGCCAGCGCGCGAGCAGGTCGCCGCGGGCCGCGAGCGTCGCGCTCTGACGGGATGCCGCACCCGCGAGCCGGCTTTCGCGCGGCCGGGTCGACCAATAGGCGTCGGACTCGTCCTCGGAGACGAGCGTCACCCGACCCTCCACGCGCACCTGCTTCCCGATGCCGTCCCAATAGACGGCGAACGCGGCCTCCGGATTCGCCGCGAGCTCGGCGCCCTTCCGGCTCCGGCCGTCGGTGAAGAAGACGAAGCCGCGCGCGTCGACGTGCTTCAGGAGAACGAAGCGCACCGACGGACGCCCGCGCCGATCGGCGGTCGCGAGCGCGATGGCTTCGGGCAAGGGCGCACCGGTGCGCTCGGCGGCGGCGTACCAACGGCGAAACTGTGCGATCGGGTCCATTCGATTTCGGCCCCGTGCGGTGCGCGCTGCGCGCGCATCCTCCGATGGCCGTCGGACCTCGGAGTAAATCCGAGGTCCTCGCCCAAGTCTACGCGGGGTCATCCGAGCGATGTGTACGCGCGGCGGATCGTTTCGTGATCGTAGAAGCGCTCGAGCCGGCGCACGATGAAGTGGCCGCGCGCCACGTTCTGGAAATGGTCCATGAAGAGCGCGTTCACGAGCGCGCCGCCCGCGGCGCCGACGAGCGGCAACGCCTGCGCCGCCGTCTTCTCCGACACGACGACGCCGTAGCGCGCCGCGACCTGCACGATGAAGCGCACGATCGCCGGGGCGCTCTCCTGCGCGAGCCCGCGCTCGGCCATGAGCTGCGCCGCCTCGGCGAGGCCGCGGGCGAGCGTGGCGCGAATCGCGAAGTACGCCGATTCGACGGCGTCGTCGTCGGTCGTGCGGCCGCCGAGCGCGAACACCTGAAGGCACGCGAGCCGCGTCTCGGGCGCGGTGATGCGCTCGCCCTCGCTGCGCGCCACGTCGGCGATCGAGCGCAGCATGATGGTCGTCGAGATCGGCAGCTCGATCGCGAGCGCCGGCATGCCGAAGAGACCGCCGCCCGCGCCGGTCGCGGTGACCAGCATCTTGTGCCACGCGTCCGCCGAGGGCTCGCCCGGCTCGTCGTCGAGCGTGACGAGCGCGAACCGAAGCGCCGTTTGGAGGGCGCGGCGCGTGACGGTCGCCACGACCGCCGACGCGCGCTTCGGCAGCATCTCGATGCCGCGCTCGATCGGGATGCCGACGAGGTTGCTGATGCGGACCGCCAGGCTCGTACGCTCCAGGAGCTCTTTGGCGCGCCGGAGGTCGCGGAGATCGGCGCCGGCGATCCGGCTCACGTGGCGCGCCGCGCGGCGCGGCGCTTGGTGGCCGCCCGGCGCCGCGGCTTCCCGGCAGGGTCCCTGCCGTCGAGCCGGTGGCGCGCGTGCCAGTCCGCGATCGACAGCTTCGGGTACTCTCCGTAGCGCTCGCCGCGGCCCGGCACCGGCACCCAGTCCGGCTTGGAGTCGAGCATGATGTGGACGCGCGACGGCGGGTCGGGGAGCGGCGTGTCGAGCGCCGCCGCGTTCGGCCACACGCCGTCGGGCCAGCGGTCGTCGAGCACGTAGAGGTGCGTCCCGCACTGCCCGCAGAACCAGCGCTCGCCTGCGCTGCGCGCCGGACGCTTCCCCGGCCGGCGGATGACCGCGTGGTGCATTCGCAGATGCTCCTCGCCGTGCACGACGAACGTCGAGCGGTCGCCCATGACGTTGCACGTGATCGCACCCGTCAGCTTCCGGCAGATGGAGCAGTAGCAGTACATGAACGGGTACGGCGTCTCCGACTGCACGCGGAACCGCACTTTGTTGCACTGACACGATCCCTGGAGGAGCACGCGTCCCGCTTACACCCCCGGCGCGCTCGCCGGCAACGTATCCGGCGGGCGCGCCGGCAAGTCAGCGATGAACGCGGCCACCTCGCGCTCGAACTCCTCGGGCGTCTCGAGCTGCGGCGCGTGCCCGGCGGGGAATTCGACGACGCGCGCGTGCGGGAAGGTGCGGATCGCGGGCAGGTTCCGCCGCAGCTGGATGAAGCGATCGCGGACCGCCCACGTGAAGAGCACGGGACACGCGATCGTCGGCGCGAGCCGACGGAGGTCGGCGTCGGGCGACGCGAAGCCCGCCCACCCCTCGGCGAGCACGGGCACGATCTCGTCCGCCGCCGCGACGATGCGTGCACGCTGCTCCGCCGCCGCCGGCGCGGACAGCACGGTGCGGTAGTACGCGGCGAAGGCCGGGCGGAACCAACGCGCTCCGCGGACGCCGGAGCGGAAGAAGCGCGCCATCATGCCGCACGCGATTCGCGTGACGGCGTCGAAGGCGTCGAGCCCGGAGCAGTTGGCGAGGACCAGGCCGCGGACGTCGCGCGGGTGGACCGCCGCGTAGCGGATCGCGACGCCGCCGCCGATGGAGTTGCCGACGAGGACCGCCGGACCCGGATCGAGCACCGCGAGCAAGCCTTCGAGCAGCGTCGCGTAGCGCCGCGACGACGGCGGCTCGGGGTCGGGATCCGACCAACCCTGCCCCGGCCAGTCGAGGGCGATCACGCGATGACGCTCGCGCAGCCGCTCGGCGAGCCGCGCGAAGTCGGACGCGCCGTGGCCGATCGCATGCAAGCAGACGACCGCCGGACCGCTCCCGACGTCGTCGTAGGCGAGACGAACCCCGTCGACCGTGACGAAGCGACGGGCAGCGGACGCCCCGACCGCGTGGCGGCGGAGGGGCAAGACGGCGTGCGCGTCGCGTACGGCGGCCGGCACGGGCGAGAGAACGGCGGCGGAAGTGGTGGACATGTGTTAGTGATACTAATATCACCAGGCGCATGGAAGCCCCCGCGATCCGCCCCGTCCCGAAGCCGAAGCGCCGGCCGGTCCGCCCGAGGCGCGACCTTCCGGAGAACACGCGCGAGCGCCTCGTCGCCGCGGCCGCCGCCGTCTTCAATCGCGACGGCTACCACGGCACCGACTCCAACCGCCTCGCCCGCGCCGCCGGCTACGCCCCCGCGACGTTCTACAAGCATTTCGCCGACAAGCGGGAGATCCTCCTCGCCGCGTACGAGTCCTGGGTCACGGCCGAGTGGCAGGCGATCGGCGCAGCGTTGCGGTCGGCCGCGGGCCCGGCCGAGCGCGCGGAGCGGAGCGTCGCGCTCGTGCTCGAGCACCACCGCCGCTGGAAAGGCCTCCGCGCGAGCCTGCGGGCGCTCGTCGCGACGGACCCCGTCGTGCGCCGGTTCCATCGCGCGCAGCGCACGCGCCAGCTCGACCTCCTTGCCGGCATGCGTTCCTCGCCGCGCGGGAAGGCCGGCGCGGCGGCACGCGTCGACGACGCGCTCATGCTGTTCGCCCTCGAGCGGACCCTCGACGCGGTCGCGGAGGGCGAGACGGATGCGCTCGGGCTCGACCTCGACGTCGTCCTCGAACGTCTACGCGGCATGGTGCTCGCCTCCCTGCATCCGGCCGAGGCCTAGAAGCGAGGGAGAGGCCCGGCGAGCGGGCTCCCGTCCCGATCCCGGACGCGGCGTCCGAAAGCTGGACACCCGGGCCACCACGCGTGGAATTTTCCGAGTGATCCCGACCCTCCGTGCTGGCACGCCGGCTGCACGACCGCGCCTCGAGGAGGATAGCCATGCAACGAAGCACCCGGGGAATGTTCGCGGCCGCCCTGACGGCGGCCACGGTGGCAACGGCAAGCGCCGAGGAGATCGCCTGCGTCGGCACGCTCGGCGCGATCACCGTCGACAACGTGCGCGTCCCCGACGGCGAACGCTGTCGGCTCAAGAGCACGCGCGTGCTCGGCACCGTGAAAGTGGAGCGCGGCGCGAAGCTCGCGGCCCATGCCATCCGCGTCGTCGGCAACGTCCAGGCCGAGAACGCCGCCGAAGTGAAGATCCTCAAGAGCACCGTCGGGGGCAGCATCCAGCTGAAGCAAGGCGGGCGGGCCCTCATCCACCGCACCGCCCTCAACGGCGACCTCCAGCTCGACGCCAACGCGGGCACGCTCGCGGCCTCCAGCAACGTGATCGGCGGCAGCCTCCAGGCGTTTCAGAACCGCGGCGGCCTGACGATCAAGAAGAACGAGATCGACGGCAATCTCCAGTGCAAGGAGAACGCTCCGGCGCCGCGCGGCGGACGCAACGTCGTCCACGGCAACGCGGAAGACCAATGCGCCGCGCTCGCGGGCGGCAGCAGCGGCGGCGGCGGCTCGGGAGGCACTCCGCCACCGAGCGGCGGCGGGACGGTCCCGCCTCCGCCGACCAACGGGTGCAGCTACGGGGCCGTCACGCTCGGCGACGACTTCGAGATTCCCGCGGGCGTCGCCTGCGCCATGAACGGGACGCGCGTCCAGGGCAGCATCAAGCTGAACCGCAATGCGAGCCTCGACGCCCGCGACGTCTTCGTGGACGGGAACGTCCAGGCCCAGGAAGCGGCGGGGATCCGCGTGTTCGACTCCGAGGTGCGCGGCAGCATTCAGTTCGAGCAGGGCGGCTTCGCCGACGTCCGCGGCACGATCGTCACCGGCAATCTCCAGCTCTTCGCCAACGACGGGACGCTCGTCGCCGACACGAGCCGCATCGGCGGCGATCTCCAGGCCTTCCAGAACCGCGGCGGCGCGGCGATCACGTTCGCCGGCAATCGGATCGGCGGCAACCTTCAGTGCAAGGAGAACACGCCCGCGCCGGACGGCGGCAACAACCGCGTGGACGGCAACAAGGAGGATCAGTGCGCCCGGCTGTAACGACCGGGCCGTGATCGAGCCCCGCCTGCCGATCGTCGACGACCAGGCGCCCCTCCGCTACGCCGTGCGCGATTTCTTCGCGGCAATCGGCTGGGACGTGGATTGCGCCGGGTCGGTCGACGAGGCGGCGGCCGCGCTCGCCTCGCGCGAGTACGGAGCCGTCGTCGCCGATCTCCAGCTCGCCGAGCTGGCGCGCGTCCTCGACTGCGCGCGCCGGACACGCGGCATCCGGTCGGCACCCGCGTAGCGACGCGCCTTGTCACGCCCGGCGCGCCGAGCGAGACTCCGGCCGGGCCACCGCGATGCGCCTCACCCTCACGACGAAGATCGCTCTCGGCCTCGGAGTCGTGGTCGCGCTCGGCGTCGTGTCGATGGCGATCATCGCGGCCGGCCTCGAGTCCGTGACCCGCAGCCTGGAGGAAATCTCCGACGACAAGGAGCCGCGGAGCGCGGCGGTCTACGAGATGGAGATCAACGTGAATGGCTTCGGCCTGGCGGTCCTGAAGTACCAGTATCGCGCCGAGCCGCGGTTTCGCGCGTGGGCCGAAAAGGACGAGCGCGACTTCGCCCGGTTTCACGCCCTCTTCATGACGCTCGCCGACACACCGCAGGAGTGGCGGCTCGGAGACGAGATCGGCCGGCTCTTCGACACGTACCGAAAAACCGGCCGCGTCTTGATCCTCGCCCGCGATCGCCAGGAGCGGGTCTTCACCGCCATCGCGCGGACCCTCGACCGGATGGACGAGATCGTCGACCGCGAGCTTCAGCCGCGCGTGCGCGGCGGGGACACGCGGCGGTTTGCGCAGCTCGAAGCGGTCCTGGACCTCGAAGCCGACCTCGCCGAGCTCGGCCATGCGCTCGCGCGGTATCGCCTCTTTCGAAGCGTCGGCCATCGGCGACGGGTCCGGCAGCAAGAGGAGGAGGCGCGCGCGACGCTCGTCCGCCTCCAGCAGCTGCCGCTGGCGCCGCGCCCCGTCGCCGTGCTCGCACGCGACTTCGACGCCATGGTGGCGCTGGTGCGCGAGGCCGTCGTCATCGAGGGCGGAATCCAACGCCGGTCGCTGCGCTTGACCTCGCTGCGCGAGGAGATCGACCATCTGCTCGACACCGAGCTCCAGGTGCTGTCGTCGATCAACCTGTCGCGGCCGCGCCGCGCGGGCGTCGAAGCGGCGGAGCACGTGACCTCGATGGTGTGGATCCTGCTCCCGCTCTTCTTCCTCGCTGCCATCGTCGTCGCGCTCGTGATGCGCGCCGTCCTGCGCCCGCTCGGACACCTCATGCACGGGACCCGGCAGGTCGCGGCGGGCAACCTCGGGCATCGCGTCGTGGCACCCGGGAGCGACGAGCTCGCGGACCTCGGCCGCGCCTTCAACACGATGGTGGCGGAGCTCGAAGCGACGACCGTCTCGAAGACGCGCCTCGAAACCAGCGAGCGCGAGCTCGCGAGCACGGTCGCGGCGCTGCGGCTCGAGATGATCGCGCGGCAACGCGCCGGCGAGGAAGGCGCACGGCTCGAAGCATCCTTGCGGCGGAGCGAGGTGATGTCCGCGATGGGCGCGCTGGTGGCCGGGGTCGCGCACGAGGTGCGGACGCCGCTCTTCGGGATCTCGTCCGTCGTCGACGCGCTCGAGGCACGCCTCGAGCGCAGCGGCCAGCGCGAGCTGCTCGGCACCCACCTCGACATCCTGCGCGGCGAGGTCGAGCGGTTGAGCCGCGTCATGCACGACCTCATCGAGTTCGGCCGGCCGGTCTCGGCGGAGCGCGCCGACGCCGCCCTCGCCGACGTCGTGCGCGAAGCGGTCGCGATCTGTCGCGGCCAGGCGGATCGCGCCGGCGTGACGCTGCACACGGAGCTCGGCGACCAGGCGTTCGTTCTGGCGATGAGCCGCGAGCGCCTGCTCCAGGTGTTCCGCAACGTCGTCGAGAACGCGATCCAGCATTCGCCGTCCGGAAGCATCGTCCGCGTCGCGTTGGCGCGGCGCCAGGAGACACCCGAGCCCGTGGTCGAGTGCATCGTGTCGGATGCCGGCGACGGAATCGCCGCCGAGGACGTCCCGCATCTCTTCGAGCCCTTCTTCTCCCGTCGCGACGGCGGCACCGGGCTCGGCCTCGCGATCGCGCGGCGCATCGTCGAGGAGCACCATGGCACGGTCACCGCCGGGAACGGCCCGGCCGGCGGCGCCGAGTTCGTGATCCGCTTGCCGCTGGCGGCGGCCGAGCCGAGCTGGGAGGTCGCGTCGTGAGCGCCGGCCGCGTCCTCATGGTGGACGACGACGCCGCAGTTCGGTTCGGCGTGCGCGATTTCCTCGCGGTCCACGGCTTCGACGTCGTCGAGGCGTCCACGAGCGCCGGGGCCGAGCAGGCGTTCCGCACCCGCCTTCCGGACGCGGTGATCCTCGACTATCGGCTGCCGGACGGCGACGCGTTGACGTTGCTGCCGCGCCTCCGCGAGATCGACGCGGACGTGCCCATCGTCGTGCTCACGGCACACGGCTCGATCGACCTCGCGGTGCAGGCGATCAAGGTCGGCGCCGAGCAGTTCCTCACGAAGCCGGTCGAGCTCGCTGCGCTCCGCGTCGTCCTCGCGCGCGCCATCGACAACCACCGGAACCGCCGGAGCCGCGCCGCGGTCCGATCGCGTGCCGCACGCGACGAGGTCGACCCGTTCCTCGGGACGAGCCCGGCGGTGCGCGCGCTCGCGAACGAGGCGCGACGGGTCGCCGGCACGGACAGCCCGGTGTTGATCCAGGGCGAGACCGGCGCGGGCAAGGGCGTGCTCGCGCGCTGGCTCCATGCGAACGGTGCGCGCGCCGAGGAAGCGTTCGTCGACCTGAACTGCGCGGGACTCTCGCGCGATCTGCTCGAAGCCGAGCTCTTCGGCCACCAGCGCGGCGCGTTCACCGGCGCCGTCGCCGCGAAGGCTGGACTATTCGAGGTTGCCGACCGCGGCACCGTCTTTCTCGACGAGATCGGCGACATGGACGTCGCCGTGCAGCCGAAGCTCCTGAAGGCACTCGAAGAGAAGCGCTTCTACCGGCTCGGCGAGGTCCGCGAGCGACGCGTCGACGTGCGGCTCGTCGCCGCGACCCATCAGGATCTCCAGCGCCTGGTCCAGGACGGGCGCTTCCGGAGCGACCTCTTCTTTCGCGTGAGCACGCTGCCGCTCCGCGTGCCGCCGCTCCGCGAGCGCCCCGAGGACGTGCCGGTGCTCGCGCGCGTCCTGCTCACACGACTCGCCGCGGATCTCGGCCGCGGCGCCGTCGAGCTCACGCCGGCCGCCGCGGCGGCGCTTTCGGCCCATGCATGGCCCGGCAACGTTCGCGAGCTCCGGAACGTTCTCGAGCGCGCGCTCCTCGCCAGCGACCGGCGTGCGCTCGATCGCGGCGACCTGCGCTTCGACTCTGGTCTGCCGCTACCCGCCGAGGACGACGCCCGCCTCACGCTCGCGGAAGTCGAGCAGCGTCACATCACGCGCGTGCTCCGGGAGGAGCGCGGTCGCGTGGAGGCTGCGGCGCTCCGGCTCGACGTCCCCCGCAGCACGCTCTACGAGAGGATTCGCCGTTACGGCATCGTGATCGCCAAGAGCTGACGCGACGCGCGCCGCCGCCGATTCCGCCTACCGCGACCCGCGCCGGTCCGCGCGCGTATCGTTCGGCAGCAGCGCACCGGGCTCCGCCGCCGCGATCGCGGGCGTCGGAGCCGCAGCCGACATCGCCGGCTGCGTCAGCGACATCGCGAGCCGAAACCCGATCGTCTGGCGCCGGCCCTCGCGCGGGTAGCTGTAGCGATTCGCCGACCGGCAATCGACGGCGAGGTCGTCCCACGAGCCGCCGCGCAGCACGTGGCGGTCGGTGTCGCCGCCGGCCATCCACGGCCGGTTGTCTCCGGGCGCGCCCTCGTAGCTCGCGTGGTACTCGCCGAGACACCACTCCGAGACGTTGCCGTGCATGTCGGAGAGCCCGAACGCGTTCGCGACGCCGAAGCTTCCGACCTTCGACGTGCTCGTCGGCGCCGGCCCGCGCGCGCCGCCGGCGAAGGGCACAGTCGCGTCATAGCTCGCGAGCGTCGGCGCGAGCGCGTCACCGAACGCGAAGTGGGTCGTCGTGCCGGCGCGCGCCGCGTATTCCCACTCGGCCTCGCTCGGCAGGTGATAGACGTGCCGCGTCTTCCGCGAGAGGCGCTCGCAGAACTCCATCGCGTCCAGCCACGACACCTGCTCGACGGGAAGATCGTCGCCCTTGAACGCGGACGGATCGGGGTCCAGCGCCCGCGCGACGCGCGGCAGCGCCGCGACCGCGCGCCATTGCGCCTGAGTCACCTCGTGGCGGCTCAAGTAGAAGGGCCGGATCTTCACCGTGTGCGGCGGACCTTCGTCGGGATACTCGGCCGACGCGGTTCCCATGAGGAACTCGCCGCCGGGGATCGCGATCATCTCGATCGCGACGCCCTTGCCGAGATCCTCGAGATAGGAGCGCGCCTGGCGATCCGTCTGGGTGACGGCGCCGCCGGCGGCGACGCTCGCCGATCGGAACGCGAACGTGCGCTCGGCGGGCGCGATCGTGATCGGGGCCAGGTCAACGTCCGCGGGCGCGGCCTCGCGCGGCACGGCGACGGCCGACCCCGGCCGCTGTCCCGGCGCCGCGACCACGAGCCCGATCGACACGACCGCGACCGCAACGCCCGCGGCCGCGAGCCACGCGCGTCGGCGCGCCGGCACGGCCACGACCAGCGACGCCGACGACGATGGCGGCACCGCGACCGTCACCGCCTCGGCGGGCGACGGCGCGGCGGACGCGAGCGGCGCCACCGAATCGTCGCGCAACCCGGCGAGCGTCGCGCGCATCGCCGCCGCCGACTGCGGGCGCTGATCGCGCCCCATCGCCATCGCCTGGTGCAGCACCGCGCCGAGCGCCTCCGGCACCGCGGGATTCACGACGTGCGCGGGCTCGAGCGGATCGGCCTGTCCGTTCATCGTCGTGAGCGCGCGCACCATCGCATCGGGCGGCAGCTTCGCGGTCAGGAGATGATAGAGCGTCGCGGCGAGCGCGAAGAGGTCGCTCCGCGGATCGGTCCCCTGCCCCTGGATCTGCTCGAACGGCGCGTAGTGCGGCGTGTAGCCGAGCACGCTCACGCTCGTTCCCGCGACGCGCGACTCGAGCGGCGTGCTCTTCGAGAGCCCGAAGTCGAGCAGCACGACCTCGCCCCGCGGCGTGAGCTTCAGGTTTCGCGGTTTGATGTCGCGATGGATGATCTGCGGATCGTGCTCGTGCAGGTACTGGAGCGCGTCGAGCAATTGGTCGGCCCAGCGCAGCACACGCTGGGGTGCATACGGCTCGCCGCTCCGATCGAGCAGCGCGCCGAAGTCGTCACCCGGGATGTACTGCATCACGAGGAACTGTCCGCGTGCTTCCGAGAAGTAGTCGATGACGACCGGCAGCGCCCCGTGCCGGAGCCCGTTCAGGAGCCGCGCTTCACGCTCGAACGCCTTTTCGAGGTCGGCGCCCTCGCAGAGCGTCTGCTTGATCGCGACGGTGCTGCCGAACGTCTCGTCGATCGCGCGATAGACGGCACCCATGCCACCGCGGCCGAGCGGCTCCACGATGCGGTAGCGGCCTTGAAGGACGAGGTCGGGTTCGAGCATCGTCCGGCATTGTGGCGGGCCGGGACGTGACCGAGTAGCTCCATTCCGCCCTTCAGTCGCGTTGTCACGTCACCTGACGTGCCGACGCGGTCGCGGCTTCAGAGCGAGTCGAGGCGGCGGGCGCCCTGGAGGAGCGTGGCGCCGACGACGATCTCTACCGTGATGAACAGGAGGGCGAAGTCGGCGCCCTGGAACGCCCACGCCAGCGTCCGCGTGACGGCGGCGCCGCCGATCAACGCCGCTGGGAAGTACAACGTCCCCGAGCGGCCGGGCCGCGTACCGAGGATCATCGTCGTCCCGGCGACCAGGAAGAAGATGGCGAGGTCGCCGACCTGCGTGCTGCGTCCCATTCCGTCGAGCAGCGGCATGCCGAGACCGGCCGCCGCGCGCGCGGGGTCGACCAGCCACCCGATGCCCTGGAGCGCGAAGAGCGCGCCGAGGACGACGATCACGATGCGGAGCGAGGGCGTCTTCAATCCGCGCGGTCCTTGAATTGATCGGGCTGGTTGCGGCGCGCCGGTGCGGCGTAGTCGGCCTCCCAGCACGGGCCCGCGCTGCTGCGGAGCTGCACCGTCGTCTTCGGCGCCTGCGTGAACGGCAACGGCGGCGGCGCGAGCTTCGCGCCCTGAGCGCGCACCTGGATCTTGCTGCGACCGGCGCCGCCGGCCTTCAACACGACCTGCCGGACGCCCTCGGCGCCGGCGGCAGCGTCCTTGTACCGGAAGCCGCCGTTGGTGGCGCGCCAGCACGGCTTGTCGCCGCACGTGCCGCCCGCGGCGATGCCCGTGCTCGCGACGAGCCGCGGCACGCCGGCCTCGGAGTCGTACACGCACAGGCGATAGCTCGTGGTCGCCGTGGGGTCGCCGAAGTCGGCGGTCGTCGTCGCCGCGCCTTTCGCCCACGTCCATTGGAGGCGATCCTTGGCGTCGTTCGTCGAGTCCGTGATCGCGAGGCTGCCACTGTTCGCGACGACCGGCCGTTTGCAGCCGACCGCCGGTACGTCGCCGCAGCCCGGCGGCACCACCGCGAACGACACCGTGCTGGCACCGGGCGACGTCGTGAGCTCGAGCCGCTCGGCGTCGTTCGGCGACGTGACGACCGCGCCCTCGAGGTCGACCACGTCGTACCCGGTCGGGAAATGACGGTTCGGGATCCACACTTCCGTCACCGCGCCCGGCGCGAGCGGGCCGTCGACCGGCGTCGTCGCGTACGACAGCGTGAAGCGGCGCGCGCCGCGATCCCAGTTCCAGCCGAGCGGCGTGCCCGCGACCGCGCGCGGGAACGGCCGCACGAGCGCGTCGAGCTTCGGCTGGTCGAGGTGGGCCGGCGTCGCGGGGTTCGCGGGGTCGTCGATGATGTTCTCGTACGAACGCTCGCAGCACGGGTCGCGGTTCCACCACGCCCAGTACTGCCACCCCATCATGTTCTGATCGGCGAGATCGGCGAGGCGATGCAGGGACGGCAGGTCGTCGGTCGCGCCGAACTCGGTGAGGAGGGGTACGTGACCGAACTCCGTGGCCTGTGCCTCGGCGTTCGTGAAGACCCGTTGCTCCATCGGGCGGCACACCTCGGTCGCGCCCTCGGGCGCTGTCGCCGGTCCCG